>NZ_DASSXS010000160.1:0-12034 GCF_035703625.1 Nocardioides sp.
GTACTCGATCGTGGCGCGGTAGCGATCGCCGGGCTCGAGCACGGCCGAGGGCCACTCCGGATGGTGGGGCGAGTCGGGGAAGAGCTGGGGCTCCAGGGCGATGCCGTCGCCCTGCCGGTAGAGCCCCCCGCTGGTCGAGGGCGCGCCGCCGTCGAGGAAGTTGCCCGTGTAGACCTGCAGCCCGGGCTGGTCGGTGCGCACCTCGATCCGGGTCGCGGTCCTCGGCGACTCGAGGACCGCCGCGGTCCTCAGCCCGCGACCGCGGATCACGAAGTTGTGGTCGACGCCCCGGGCCGCCTCGACCTGCGGGTGGCTCCGGCGTACGGCGGAACCGATCACGGTCGGCGACCGGAAGTCGAAGGGGGTCCCGTCGACGGGTGCGTGACCGCCGCTGGGGATGCCGGTCTCGTCGACCGGGGTGTAGTCGTCGGCGTGGACCGTGAGCGTGTGGTGGTCGACCGATCCGGCGTCCTCGCCGTCGAGGTTGAAGTAGGCGTGGTTCGTGAGGTTGACCAGGGTCGGCAGGTCGGTCGTCGCCGCCAGGTCCACCGCGATCGACGCGCCCTCGACGCGGAACTGCACGTCCGCCGTCACGGTGCCGGGGAACCCCATGTCCCCGTCCGGGCTGACCAGACGCAGGCGCGCCTGATCGGGGCCGACGTCGAGGAGGTCCCACAAGCGGCGGTCGAACCCGTCGGGTCCACCGTGCAGCGAGTTGCCCCGGTCGTGCGTCCGCACCTGGACGTCGCGGTCACCGAGACGAAACCGGCCACCGGCGATGCGGTTGGCGTAGCGACCGATGGTCCCGCCCAGGTAGTGGCTGGACGCGAGGCGCTCGGCGACCGTCCGGTGGCCCAGCACCACGTTGCGTCGACGACCGTCGCCACCGGTGACCTCGAGCCGATCGAGCGTGGCGCCGAGGGTGAGCAGGTGGACGACGACACCGGGCTCCGACCCCAGGACGACTCGGTGCACCGGCCGCCCGTCCGGCAGCCGGCCGTGCTCTGTGACGTCCACACGGCGAACGCTAGCGCCGACCCTGCCCACGGGCTCGGTCGGTTTGCTTGAATCTCGGTGTGGACGCCAATGCGTGGGACGAGCGGTACGCCGCGAGCGAGCTGGTCTGGTCGGTCGGGCCGAACCAGTTCGTCGAGGCCGAGTGCGCCGACCTGCCACCCGGTCGTGCGCTGGACCTCGCCGCCGGCGAGGGGCGCAACGCGATCTGGCTGGCGAGGCGCGGGTGGGAGGTCACGGCCGCGGACTTCTCGCAGGTGGCGCTCGACAAGGGCCGCACCCTGGCCGGCGACGTCGACGTCGCATGGGTCTGCGCCGACGCCACGGCCTGGTCCGAGACCGGCGCCTACGACCTGGTGGTGATCGCCTATCTCCAGCTGCCGGCGGCGGAGCGGCGCGAGGCGGTGCGCCGCGGGTTCGCGGCCCTGCGGCCCGGCGGGACGTTCCTGCTGGTGGGTCACGACACCAGCAACCTCGCCGAGGGCACCGGCGGGCCCCAGGACCCACGAGTCCTGATGACCGCCGAGGACGTGCTCGCCGACCTGGCGGGCGAGGAGGTGGAGGTCGTCCGCGCCGAGCGGGTGGCGCGGTTCGTCACCGTCGCCGACGAGCACGGGGCCGAGGCGGAGCGGACGGCGTACGACTGCCTGGTGCGGCTACGACGCCCCTGAGGTGACCCCACGCGTCGCACCAGTCACACCGCTCAGCCGATCCATGCACTTCCAAGGCATTGCAACGGCTGAGAAGTGTCGGATTCCCCGGTGGGCCGGGGAAACCGACGCGCCCCGCCCGCGCGCGCTCAGCGGTCGTCGGACGGTTCGTCGGGCTCGTCGAAGACCCCGGCGTCCTTGGCCGCCTGCGCCTTGCGCAGCTGCTTGACCAGGCTGAACCCGAGGAGGGCGACGGCCGCGGCGAGCAGCAGGAACACGACCAGAGCCGTCCAGCCCGCGGTGACGTCCTCGGGCTCGGGCGGCTGGTCGGCGAGGAGCGTCAGCGGCACGATGAGGTCGGGGAACGCCATGCCGCCATCTTCTCAGGAGGGTCCGGGACCCTCCGGACGGGGGATGCCGGCGAAGAGGTCGTCCTCCGGGATCGGGGACTCGACGTGGCTGACCACGAGCTCGAAGTCCTCGGTGGGCCACACCGCGGCCTGGATCTCGTGCGGGACGGCGAACCACGCCCCGTCCGGGTCGATCTGGGTCGCGTGCGCCATCAGCGCCTGGTCGCGGACGCCGAAGAAGTCCGCGCACGGCACCTTCGTGGTGATCCTGGCGTCCCACTCCGGCTCGGGCTGCCACTTCTCGAGCCGCTCGGCGTAGGGGGACTCGAGCCCGTGGCGCAGCATCTCGTCGTGCAGCGCCTGGGTGCGGGGACGGTTGAATCCGTGGTGGTAGTACAGCTTCAGCGGCTGCCACGGGTCGCCCATCCCGGGGTAGCGGTCCGGGTCCCCGGCCGCCTCGAACGCCGCCACCGACACCTGGTGGCACATGACGTGGTCGGGGTGGGGGTAGCCACCCCGCTCGTCGTACGTCGTGACGACGTGGGGCCGGAAGCTGCGCATCAGGCGCACCAGCGGGGCAGCCGCCTCCTCCACCGGCACGGTGGCGAAGCACCCCTCCGGGAGCGGCGGCTTGGGGTCGCCCTCCGGCCACCCCGAGTCGACGAAGCCCAGCCAGTCCTGGGTGACGCCGAGGATGTCGCGCGCGCGCTCCATCTCCTGGCGCCGGACCTCGGTGATGTTGGCCAGGATGTCGGGACGTTCCATCTTCGGGTTGAGGATCGACCCACGCTCGCCCCCGGTGCAGGTGACGACGTGGACGTCGACTCCCTCGGCGACGTACATCGCCGTGGAGGCAGCGCCCTTGCTGGACTCGTCGTCGGGGTGCGCGTGGACGTGCATCAGGCGATAGCCAGCACGCGGGCGATCGGCGGCGCTTGCGCGGGGGTGCTGCGGCATGGCGCGAGTCTAGGAGGAAAGATGGAGTGGTGAGCCAGCAGGACGAACTGACCGAGAGGTACGGCGCCCCGTCGCCGGTCGCGCGTCGCGCCCTCGTCTCGGTGGTCGTGGTGGTCGCGGCGGCGTTCCTCGGCTGGCTGGCGTGGACGGCCCTCTTCCACGGGAACCCGGAGGTCTCGTCGGAGCTGGTCAGCTTCACCGTCGACGACGAGCACCAGGTGACCGCCCGCGTCGACGTGCGGCTCGGCGACGACGACGTCGTCGCCACCTGCCTGCTGCGCGCCATCGCCGAGGACCACACCGTGGTCGGCGAGCTCCACTTCGACGTGCGCGCGAGCGACCTGGCGGACGACAGCGTGCTCGAGCGCGAGATCCGCACCGAGCGCCGCGCGACCAGCGTCGATCCGGTCGGCTGCACGACCTCCGGCCAGCAGCGTCCTCGCTGAGCCTCGTCGATCTGCATCGGCGGGCCCGAGTTGTTAGGCTGGTCTGATACCCGGCCCGCCAGGCCGACCGGCCACTCCGGTCGTGAGCCGGCACCGAGCCACCGACCCCGACGAGTACATGGGTGCGACACGTCGTACCCATCACCTCACCCGCAGGAGAAGCAATGACGCAGTCGAGCGAGCAGAGCACGGTCTGGCTGACCCAGGACGCCTACGACAAGCTCCACGCCGAGCTCGAGGACCTCAAGGGTCCCCGCCGGCAGGAGATCATCGACAGGATCAGTTCCGCGCGCGACGAGGGCGACCTGAAGGAGAACGGCGCCTACCACGCCGCCAAGGACGAGCAGGGCAAGATCGAGGCCCGCATCCGTCAGCTCGAGAGCATGCTGCGCAGCGCCGAGGTCGGCGAGACCCCTCCGGACGACGGCATCGTCGAGCCCGGCATGGTCGTGACCTACAAGTTCGCGGGCGACACCGACGACGAGGCCGAGAAGTTCCTGCTCGGTGCCCGCGAGATCGAGCCCGAGGGGCTGACGGTCTACTCGCCGCAGTCGGCCATGGGCTCGGCGATCCTCGGTGCCCGCAAGGGCGACACGGTCAGCTACACCGCGCCCAACGGCAGCGAGCAGCAGGTCGAGATCCTCGACGCGGTGCCCTACAAGGCCTGAGCCACGACCCCGGTCGCGGGGGGCGGCTCACTCGAAGATGCGGTAGCCGCGCTCCCGCAGCCGGGTGAGGACCTGCTCGGCGTGTTGCTCGCCGCGTGTCTCCATCTGGATCCGCACCTCCACCTCGTCGAGGTGCAGCAGCGGGGAGATCCGCTCGTGGGTCACGTCGAGGACGTTGGCGCCGGCCTCCCCGACCTCGGACAGCAGCCTGGCCAGACCGCCGGGCAGGTCGGGGATGCACACCCGCAGGTAGAGGTACCGACCCGCCGCGGCGAGGCCGTGCCGGATCACCTTGCCGAGGAGCAGCGGGTCGATGTTGCCGCCCGACAGCACCGCGACCGACGGGGTGGAGTACGCCGTGGGGTCGTCGAGCAGTGCCGCGACGGCGGCCGCGCCGGCCGGCTCGACGATCATCTTCGCCCGTTCGACGAGCGCCAGCAGGGCTCGTGACAGGGACTCCTCGGAGACGGTGACGATGTCGTCGACGTACTCCCGGACGGCGGCGAAGGTGACCTCGCCCGGCAGTCCCACGGCGATGCCGTCGGCCATCGTCTTCATCGACTCCAGCCGGACCGGGGCACCGGACTCCAGCGAGGCGGGGTAGGCCGCGGCACCCTCGGCCTGCACCCCGATGACGCGCACGTCGGGCCGGGTCGCCTTGACCGCCACCGCGATTCCGGCCAGCAGCCCGCCACCGCCCGTGGGCACCAGCAGGGTCTGGACGTGCGGCGCCTGCTGGAGGATCTCGAGGCCGGCGGTCCCCTGTCCGGCCACGATGTCGACGTGGTCGAAGGGGTGGATCAGCACGGCGCCGGTGTCGCGTGCGAACGCCTCGGCAGCGGCCAGCGCGTGCTCGAGGTGTCCCTCCTCGAAGACCACGTCGGCGCCGTACGCGCGGGTGGCCTTCTCCTTGGGGATCGGCGCCCCCTCGGGCATGAACACGGTCGACTTGATCCCGAGCAGCTGGGCCGCCAGGGCAACGCCCTGGGCGTGGTTGCCCGCCGACGCGGCCACCACCCCGTTCGCCCGTTCGGCCTCGGAGAGCTGGGAGATCCGCACGTAGGCGCCGCGGATCTTGAACGACCCGGTCCGCTGGAGGTTCTCGCACTTGAGGGCGACCGGGCCGCCGGCGAGGGAGGACAACCACCGCGAGTCCTCCATCGGCGTCCGGATGGCGATCCCCTCGAGCAGCCGAGCCGCGGCCTCGATGTCGGCCAGCGTCACGCGCGGCGCCTCAGTCACTGGAGCGTCCTTCCGGCGGGATGGGTGGTGCGTCGGCATCCGCTTCTTCGATGTCCTCCGCGAGCGCCTCGTCCGGCTCGTCCTCCCCGACCTCGGTGTCCTCGGCGAGGTACTGGACGACGGCGTTGCCGGCCGCGGCCAGGGGTACGGCGACCAGGGCGCCGGCGATCCCGGCGACCAGCACGCCGCAGCCGATGGCCACGATCACGCCCAGGGGATGGACCCGGACGAAGCGCCCCATCAGGAACGGCTGCAGGACGTGACCCTCGATCTGCTGGACCCCGATCACGCCGGCCAGCATCAGCAGCGCGGAGATCGGTCCCTGGGCCACGAGCGCCACCAGGACCGCGACGGTCCCGGCGATCGTGGCACCGATCATGGGCACGAAGGCGCCGAGGAAGACGAGGACGCCGATCGCCAGCACGAAGGGGACGCCGAGGACGGCGGCGACGATCATGATGCCGATCGCGTCGACCGCGGCGACCAGCACGGTGGCCCGGACGAACTGGGTCAGCGACACCCAGGCCACCCGGCCGGAACCGTCGACGTGCTCGCGGGCGGCCCGGGGTGCGAGGCGCACCGTCCAGGCCCAGATGCGCTCGCCATCGGCGAGGAAGAAGAACGTGGAGAACAGCACGATGAAGAACCCGGCGACGACGTGCCCCACCGCCGTCCCGAACTCGGTGACCCGGCTGAGCGCCCCACCCTCGCGGGACTGTTCGGTGATCGCCTGCTGGGTGCTCTGGATGACGTCGTTGATCTGCGAGTCGCTGGCCTTGAGCGGACCGGTCTGGAGCCAGTTGCGGATCTGGTCGAGGCCCTGGACCACCTGGTCGGCGAGGTCGGCCGCGCCCTGGGCGACCTGCTGCCCCACGAAGGTCAGCAGCGCGGCGACGAACGCGATGCCGCCGATGACGACGCACGCCGCGGCCAGCCGGCGGGGCACCCCGATCGAGTGCAGGGCGACCACCACCGGGGTGACCAGGGCAGCGATCAGCAGGGCCACGATCAGCGGCAGCGTGATCACCGCGAAGAAGCCGACCACCCGCGCGATGAGATACCCGGCCGCGGCGATGACGAGGAACCGCCAGGCCCACGCCGCCGCCAGGTCGACCCCCCACGGCACCTGCGCGGGCGCGAGGTTCGACGGACCGGTCGGGATGGGGGCCGGCACCGGCTCGGGGCGGCGCTGCTCCGCGCGCACAGCTGCCCACTGCTCGGCGAACCGCCGGGTCAGCCGCTGGCGCTGGCGCTGACGCCCCTCGTTGCTCACGGCGACAGGCTATGTGAGACGAGTCACCAGCCGGTACGCCGCCTGCGGGTGTCGGTCGGCCAGCAGCCCGGCGGCGGCCAGGACGTAGTCGTGGTCCACCACCACCCGCGGGGCGCGGGGCAGCTGCCAGCCGCCGTCGACGTCGGCACCGGTGCTGCCGTCGAGGATCCGCGCGGCGGCCCCGGGCCTGCCGTTGCGGAAGACCCCGCCCGAGCCCACCAGCAGGTCCACCTCGCGCAGGTCCTTGCCCGACCGCTCGACCACCCGGCCCTCGGGACCGACCACGACCCGGGACCGGCCGGCGTGCCGGCGCAGCGCGATCCCGGCGGCGGCCGACGCGATGGCCTCGTCGATCCCGGCCTCGCCGTCGGTGTCGGGCAGGTAGTCGGGGTCGGCGCGCCTGTGCTCCGCGGCCTCGACCAGGTCTTCCCGTCCCGCCTCCGCCACCGTGGACGTCGCCGACCAGCGCATGCCGAGATCTCCCTCGACGGTCCGGGTCACCGGCGTCGTGGCGACGACCTCGCGGGCGAGCCCGCCCTCCCCGAGCGACCCCGTCTCGGGATCCAGCTCCACGACGCTGTGGACGTCGGTCGTCGCGCCGCCCACGTCGACGACCACGACGTCACCGGCGCCGGGGTGGTCGGCGTCGAGGCCGAGGGCGAGGAGCTCGACGGCGGTGAGGACCAGGTCGGGGGTGGCCCCACGCACCAGCCGCGCGAAGTCGGCCCGCGCGCTCAGGTGCTTGCCGCCGATCACGTGGGCCAGGAACATCTCCCGGATCGCAGCCCGCGCCGACTCGGGTGCGAGCACCCCGATCCGGGGCACCACGTTGTCGGCCAGCACGTGCGGGATCGAGCCGAGGATCCCGGCCACGTCGTCGCGGGCGTCGGCGTTGCCGGCCACGACGACCGGGCCGCTCCACCCGCTGTCGACCAGTGCCCGGGCCGCCCGACGGATCGGCTCGGCGTTGCCGCCGTCGGTGCCGCCGGTCAGCAGGACCACGTCGGGACGGGCCGTGTCGTTGAGGACGCCCCATGGGTCGTCCTCGGGCACGCGACCCGACACCGCGATCACCTGGACGACCTTGCCGCCGCTGGAGAGGGCGACCCGACGCCCGGCCTCGGCGGTCACCAGCTCCTCGTTGCCGACCACCGCTATCCGCAGTCCCCCGCCGGCGCTGGAGCAGGCGAGCACCTCGGCATCCGCCGCCCGGGGGTCCTGCTCGACGAGGGCGGCGACGCAGGCGTCGTACCCGTCGAGGACGTCGCCCCCCTGGTCAGGCACCGGGATCGTGGTCGGGTGGGAGGCCGCGGCCACGATCCGGCCCTCGGCCAGGTCGACCAGCGCGGCCTTGGTGAAGGTGGAGCCGAAGTCGACGCAGATCGTGCAGCCGGCGGCCGGCTCAGCCCTCGCGGCGGAGCCGCCCATCAGCCCAGGGCACGGTCGAGATCGGCGATCAGGTCGTCGGCGGTCTCGATCCCGACGCTGAGCCGGACCAGGTCGGCGGGGACCTCCAGGTCAGTGCCGGCCACACTCGCGTGGGTCATCCGGCCCGGGTGCTCGATCAGCGACTCCACGCCACCGAGCGACTCTCCCAGCGTGAACACCTCGGACCGCTCGCACACCGCCAGCGCCTGCTCCTCCCCGCCTGCGCAGCGGAACGACACCATGCCGCCGAAGCGCTTCATCTGCCGGGCGGCCACGTCGTGGCCGGGGTGGTCGGGGAGCCCGGGGTAGATCACCTCGGAGACCTTCGGGTGGTCGGAGAGGAAGGCCACGATCCGCTCGGCGTTGTCGCAGTGCCGGTCCATCCGGACGCCGAGGGTCTTCAGGCCGCGCAGCACCAGCCAGGAGTCGAACGGTCCGGCCACCGCGCCCATGGCGTTCTGGTGGAAGGTCAGCTGTTCGGCCAGGTCGTGGTCGCGGACGACCAGTGCCCCGCCGACGACGTCGGAGTGGCCGCCGCAGTACTTCGTCGTCGAGTGGACGACCACGTCGGCGCCCAGGGCCAGGGGCTGCTGCAGGTACGGCGACGCGAAGGTGTTGTCGACCACCAGCAGCGCCCCGGCGTCGTGGGCGACCCCGGCCAGCGCCTCGATGTCGCCGATGTTCAGCAGCGGGTTGGTCGGCGTCTCGATCCAGACCAGCCGGGTCGTGCCGGGACGGATCGCGGCGCGGACGGCGTCGACGTCGGAGACCGGCGCCGGGCTGTGCTCGAGACCCCAGACCTTCTCGACCTTGTCGAAGAGCCGGAAGGTGCCGCCGTAGGCGTCGTCGGGGATCACCGCGTGGTCGCCCGGGCGGCAGGTGGACCGGACGAGCGTGTCCTCGGCGGCCAGCCCGGAGGCGAACGCGAAGCCACGCTCGCCCTCCTCCAGCGCCGCGATGTTGCCCTCGAGGGCGGTGCGGGTCGGGTTGGCCGAGCGGCTGTACTCGTAGCCTCCGCGCAGTCCGCCGACGCCGTCCTGCTTGTAGGTCGAGGTCGCGTAGATCGGGGGGATGACCGCACCGGTCATCGGGTCGGGCTCGTAGCCCGCGTGGATGGCCCGCGTCTCGAAGCCGGACTTGTTGGCGTGTTTCTGGCTCACGGCTCCGACCCTACTTGGCACGGTTTGCGACGATGGGTCCATGTTCGGACGTCACAAGACCACCCTCCCGACGGCCGACGAGGCGCTGCCCGGCCGTGCGGAGTCACCTTTCGTCCTGGCCGACCGTCACGTCGTGCTGGACGCGCCGGTGCGCACCGACGAGGTGCCCGAGGGGTTCGAGGTGGCGATCTTCGGGCTGGGCTGCTTCTGGGGCGCCGAGGAGGTCTACTGGCAGCTGCCGGGCGTGTGGTCCACGTCGGTCGGGTACGCCGGCGGAGCGACGCCCCACCCGTCGTACGACGAGGTCTGCTCGGGACGCACCGGGCACACCGAGGCGACCCGGATCGTCTTCGACCCGTCCGTCGTCTCCTACGCCGACCTGGTGAAGCGGTTCTTCGAGATCCACGACCCCACCCAGGGCATGCGCCAGGGCAACGACGTCGGCACCCAGTACCGCTCGGCGATCTACTTCACGACGCCCGAGCAGGAGGAGACCGCGCGCGAGCTGACCGAGATCTACGGCGCGGAGCTGAAGCGGCGCCGGCTCGGCGAGATCACCACCGAGATCAAGCCGGCGCCGACGTACTACTACGCCGAGGACGTGCACCAGCAGTACCTGGCGAAGAACCCCTACGGCTACCGCTGCCACGCCAACACCGGCGTGAGGTTCCCCGAGACCAGCTGAGGCGCCACCGCTCCGTGGGCGTCGGGCCGCGTCGCGCGCAGCGGCGGCATGACCGGGCGCATCACGGACGTCTCCTTCTCTTCCACGCAGACCACGACGCGGCCGTTCGGGCGATGACGATCAATCCGGGTCGGAAGCCCCGGTGCGGGCACCCGCAACTTCGGTCAGGCGGACCCTTCGGATGGGAACCCGGGCCATCGCTCGCGGATCGCGTACATCACGGCATCCAACCGCGAGTGAAGGCGCAACTTCTCCAACGTGTTGCGGACATGGTTCTTCACCGTGTTCTCACTGATGAACAGCTGCTTGCCGATCTCACGGCTGTTCAGCCCCTGCGCCACCAAGCGCAACACATCGAGCTCACGTGGGCTCAGCTCCGGTATCGGCGCCGCCCGTCGATCTGCGAGCGCGACCTGCTTGAACTCGTTGAGCAGCTTGGTCGCCATGCTCGGGGAGATCAGCTCGCGGCCTTCGGCGACGAGTCGGACCGCGCTGGCCACCTCATCGATGGAGGAGTCCTTGAGCAGGTAGCCGGAGGCGCCGCTCTTGACTGCCTCGAGCACGTCGGCCTCCTCGTCGCTGGCCGTGAGCATGATGATGCGCGAGCTGGGGGCTGCGTCCTTGATGGTCTGGCAGGTCTCGATGCCGGACCGGTTGGGCATCCGCACGTCCATCAGCACCACATCGGGCGCCGTGGCTGCAACCAGACCGGCCGCGGCGCTGCCGTTCCCGGCTGTGCCGATGACGGCGATGTCGTCCTCGAGCTCGAGCAGCATCCCCAGGCCACCGAGGAACAGCTCGTTGTCGTCAACGATCACGACCCGAATGGCGTCAGGGCCTTCGATCGGGCGCTGGGGACCGGACCGATGCGAAAGGTAGGTCGCGTTGACTGCCATGCTCGTCACCTGACTCGTCGCGGTTGGATGGGGGCCGGGACAGGGCAGGGTCTTGACGATGCCGAGGCGCTTCTCACTGTACGCCAGGGGCGTGCACCGGGTCGGCAACGGTCAGGATGGGCACGGGTTGGCGCCATCAGGTTGCCTCGGAGCGCCAAGCCATTCGGGGTGCACCCCGGGTCCGGCCGGTCTGGTGGCGTGAGGTTTGCCGAGACCAGCTGAGGGACGAACGGCGCGGTTATCGCCGGAGCGAACCGCCCAACTGGCCCAGAGCCAGCGGGACGGCCCCATCCCGAACCGCTCGGGCCGGGATGGACATCCGACTCATCCCCCCGCAATGCGTCGGACATCACCACGTGGCAACTTAGCCCCTGCAGACCCAGCAGGAGATTCCTGACCGCCACCGGTTCGGTCCAGTCCAGCAAGTCTCCACGTCACGCTCGACGCTGACCGGGACGAACAGTCGGTCCCGACCTCGGCAGATCCACACGCTTCGGCCAGCGGGCGGCACCTCCGATCACTACGCACGCAAGTACCAGCAGTACCTGGCGAAGAACCCATACGGCTACCGCTGCCACACCAGCACCGGCGTGAGGTGCCTGCTCGGGTCCGCTCAGGACACCTTGGTGGGACGGGCGGCTTCCTGACGGCGTCTGCGTTGCCGCCGACTCATCGACGGGCGGGGCACGGAGTCCAGCCCTCCTACGTGGTTGGCATAGCGGACCAGCGCCTCGCCCATCGCCCGCGCCCGGAGGGAGCGGCGTACCGGCTTGCGGAAGACACCGACTGCATCGCCCCAGTACGAGCACTGGCCGTCGATGGCCGAATAGTCCAGCGCTTTCGAGCCCTCCCTGCGCGGCGGCAGGTCGACGAACATCTCCAGCAGCTCCATGTGGGCGAAGGCGGCCAGCGCCCGCAGGGAGTCGGGGTAGTACCGCCAGCAGTCGTAGGTGCCGTGGCGGTGGCCGCGTGACGGGGCGATCAGGAAGACGAACCCGCCCGGCTTGACGACCCGGCTGATCTCCAGGAAGGAGGCCCAGGGGAAGGGGATGTGCTCGAAGGCCTGGGCGGTCATCACCACGTCCATGCTGTTGGACTTCACCGGGATGCGGTACGGCTTCGACATCACGATGTCGACGTTGGGACCTGCCACGACGTCGGCGCCGAGGTACTCGCAGTCGTAGCCGTCCAGCAGCGTTCGGTGTGTCGCGTGTCCCGCCACGACCTGTCTGGCGCCGAGGTCGAGGACCCGGTAGTGCCGGTCG
>NZ_DASSXS010000282.1:0-6666 GCF_035703625.1 Nocardioides sp.
GCGCGACGGCAGGCGCTGGGCGCCTACGGTGAGTCGCTGGCAGCACGAAACCTGGTGGCGCAGGGCATGGTGCTGCTCGACCGCAACTGGCGGTGCGAGGAGGGCGAGCTCGACCTCGTGCTGCGCGACGGGACGGCGCTGGTCGGCTGTGAGGTCAAGACCCGCACCAGCCTCTCCCACGGCTCTCCGCACGAAGCGGTCACCGACGCCAAGCTGGAAAGGCTGCGGAGACTGGTGCAGCGCTGGGCACGCGACCACGGCGTCCAGCCACCCGAGGCCCGGGTCGACCTGGTCGCGGTGCTGCGGCCGCCGAGGGGACGAGCCCTGGTGGAGCACGTGCGGGGGATCGGCTGATGCCCTTCGCGTCCACGCCCACGATCGCCCTCGACGGTGCGGTCGGCCACCTGGTCGACGTCCAGGCCGATGTCTCACAAGGACAGGCCGGGTTGACGATGGTGGGTCGCTCCGACGTCTCCCTCAACGAGGCGCCCCACCGTTGCCGGATGGCGGTCCACAACACCAACCTCGACTGGCCGACGAGTCGCCGGATCACGATCCTGCTGTCACCCTCCGACCTCCCCAAGCGCGGCACCCACTTCGACCTCGCGATCGCACTCGCCGTGCTCAAGGCGGATCGGCAGCTGCCGTCGGTGGACCTGTCCGCGTCGGTCTTCATCGGTGAGCTCACCCTGAGCGGCGGGCTCCGATCGGTGCCGGGCGTGCTGCCGATGGTGCTGGCGGCCGCCCAGCGGGGCATCCGCCGGGTGTTCGTCCCCGAGCCGCAGGCCCATGAGGCCGCGATGGTGCCCGACATGACGGTGTTCGGGATGCGCTCGCTGGGACAGGTCGTGGCCGAGCTGTCCGGAGAGGAGGTGCCCGAGGCGCCACCGGTGGCGCCCATGTCCGGTGGCCGGCTGCTGTCCTGGCGCGGTGAGGAGCGCCTCGACGAGGTGGACCTGGCCGACGTGCAGGGTCTGGAGGAGGCCCGCTACGCGGTCGAGGTGGCTGCCGCCGGGGGGCACCATCTCCTGCTCTCCGGCCCCAAGGGGTGCGGCAAGACCACTCTCGCCGAACGGATCCCCGGCGTCCTGCCCGAGCTGACGATCCAGGAGTCGATCGAGGTCACCGCGCTCCACTCGCTGGCGGGGGCGCTGGGGGAGGAGGACGGCCTGATCCGGCGACCGCCCTTCACCGCGCCTCACCACGACGCGAGCAAGGCGAGCATCCTGGGTGGTGGCTCCGGGCGCGTCCGCCCCGGCGAGGTCAGCCGCGCACACTGCGGCGTGCTGCTGCTCGACGAGTTCCCCCTGTTGCGCACTGACGTGATCGACGCCCTTCGTCAACCCCTCGAGAGCGGTGAGGTGACCATCGCCCGCGGCGAGGAGTCGGTCACCTATCCCGCCCGGGGCATCGTGGTCTTCGCGGCCAACCCCTGCCCCTGCGGCGACTACCGGGCCGACGCCAGGGACAACCACTGCACCTGCGGTGAGAGGCAGCGGCGTGACTACCTCCGGCGCGTGCGTGGTCCGATCACCGACCGGATCGACATCACCCGACATCTGCAACCGCTCCGGCCGCACGAACAGCGCGACCGGTGGGCGGTCCCGGAGCCGTCGGCCGCCGTGCGTGAACGGGTGGTCGCGGCGCGGGCTCGCCAGAGCGCTCGGTACCTCGACCGGAGCTGGCGTCTCAACGCCCACGTCCCCGGGCCCGTCCTGCTCCGGGAGTGGCCGCTCCCGCCCCCGGCGCAGCGCGTGGTGGATGAGGCGATGTACAAGGGAGAGCTGAGTCGCCGCGGAGCCACCCGGGTCCAGCGCCTCGCCTGGACCGTGGCCGACCTCGCGGGGGCCGACTCTCCGGCCGTCGAGCACGCCCGCACCGCGCTCGCGCTGCGGCAGGGGGAGCCACTGCTCGCCGCAGCGATCCGGAGGGCGGTCTCGTGACCGACGAGCGGTTGGCCAGGGCGGCCCTCACCCGTCTCACCGAGCCCGCCGACCTTAGGGTCGCCGGAGCCCTCGCCCAGGTCGGCGCGGTGCGGCTCTACGACGACATCCTCGCCCAGCAGGCACAGGGCGGCGTGGGAGCCGACGCGGCCGTGCGCCTGGACAGCGTCGATCCGGCCCGTGAGCTCGAGCGGGCCGAGCATCGCGGCATCCGGTTCGTCATCCCGGGGGACACCGAATGGCCGACCCAGCTCGACGACCTCGGCCACGCCGAGCCCGTCTCGGAGCTCGGCGGCGTGCCCATCGGGCTGTGGGTCCGTGGCCCGGTGCGGCTCGACCACCTGGCCGACTCGACCGCGATCGTGGGGTCGCGCACCTCCACCACCTATGGCGAGCACGTCGCCGCCGAGATCGCCGCCGGCGTGGCTCGCGCGGGTCACTGCGTGGTCTCGGGGGCGGCGTTCGGCATCGACCAGGCAGCCCATCGCGGTGCCCTCGCCCTCGACCAGCCGTCGGTCGCGGTGCTCGCATGCGGCGTGGATCGTGCCTATCCCACCGCTCATCGCAATCTGCTCGAGCACATGGCGCAGGTGGGAGCGGTCGTGTCGGAGGTCCCCCTCGGCTGCGCCCCGCTCAAGGTGCGATTCCTGGCCCGCAACCGGCTGATCGCGGGGCTCACCAGGGGCACCGTGGTGGTCGAGGCGGCGATCCGCAGCGGTGCGCTCAACACGGCCGGATGGGCAGAGAGCCTGTCGCGCCCCGTGATGGGGGTCCCGGGGGCGGTCACCAGTGCGCAGTCGCAGGGTGTCCACGACCGGATCCGGCGGGGCGCGGCCAGCCTGGTGACCGGGCCCCACGACGTCCTGGAGGTGATCGGCGGGATGGGCGATCACCAGCAGGAGCCTCCCCGCGAGCCCGAGCGACCGCGCGATCGGCTCACCCGCCGTCACCACCGGGTTCTCGAAGCCGTGCCGGTGCACCAACCCGCGCCCCTGGCGTCGATCGCAGCCACGGCGGGCGTCGGACTGCTGGAGGTGCAGACGGCGCTGACCTACCTCGCCGGCCGCGGGTTCGTGGACAGGGCCGGAACGGGCTGGCGGCTCGCCGAGGGGACCCGGCGATGATCCCCCGAGACGGGAGCCGGGGCTCCTAGACTCACCGCCATGACCGAGGGGAGCGCCGACGCGCCGGGGCTCGAGCTCCCGGAGGCCTTCGCCCGGGTGCTCGGCGACTACGAGCGCCACCTCACCGCTGAGCGGGACCTGACCGCACACACCGTCCGGGCGTACGTCGCCGATGTCGCCGGGCTCCTCGAGCACGCCCGTCGGCTCGGACACGACGACCCGGCCGACCTGGACCTGCGGACCCTGCGCAGCTGGCTCGCCAATCAGCAGACCCGGGGCAGGTCCCGCACCACCCTCGCCCGGAGAGCGACCGCGGCCCGGGTGTTCACCGCCTGGCTCGTCCGCACCGGACGAGTCGTCGCGGACCCCGGAGCCAGCCTCGCCTCGCCGAAGGCTCATCGGCCGCTGCCGCCCGTGCTGCGCTCCGACGAGGCCCAGGACCTGATCCGGGCCGCCGCGGACCTGGCCGACGACGGCAGCCCCACCGGGCTGCGTGACGTGGCCATGCTGGAGCTGCTCTACGCCACCGGCATCCGGGTGGGCGAGCTGGTCGGCCTCGACGTCGACGACCTCGACCGCGAGCGCCTCGTGGTGCGGGTCCTCGGCAAGGGCCGCAAGGAGCGGTCGGTTCCCTACGGGCAGCCCGCCGCCCAGGCGCTCGATCGGTGGTTGAGCCTCGGACGCCCGCAGCTGCGCGTGGACGGCGCGGGTGGGGCGCTCTTCCTCGGGGCGCGGGGCAGACGCATCGACCAGCGCGCCGTGCGCACCCTGGTCCACCGCCGGATCGCGGAGGTCCCGGGGGCTCCCGACATCGGTCCACACGGGCTGCGCCACACCGCGGCGACCCACCTGCTGGAGGGCGGAGCCGACCTGCGGTCGGTCCAGGAGCTCCTCGGCCACGCGTCCATGGCGACCACTCAGCTCTACACCCACGTGAGCACCGATCGGCTCCGTCGCGCCTACCGGCAGGCCCATCCGCGGGCCTGAGGTCCGGGCTGACGCTCAGACAGGCGAGATCGAGGTCAGTCCCACACTGGCGGCCGCTTCGATGAGGGGTCGGTCGTAGGCGAGCAGCACGTCTGCCTCCGCGCGCATGGCGGTGATCAGGTGGAGCGCCTCGAGGCTGCGCAGGCCACGGACCGGCAGCAACCCCGCCATGGCGAAGTGCGAGCGGAGCGGGTCGATCAGGTTCACGCCGGCGAGGATGCTCGTCGCGAGGATCTGCGGAGCGCCTCGCTCCGCGGCGATGCGGCGCAGCTCGGTCTCGATCATGACGCTGGAGACGATCGTGGCGTGCTGCGACATCTCGTCGAGGTAGAACTGCAGGGTGCCGGTCTCGGGGTGCTCGACGAGGAGGCGGAGAGCTGCCGAGGTGTCGATGTAGAGGATCAAACCCGGGGCTCGCGGTGCTCGTCGAGGACGTCGGGGGTCGGCACGGCTTCGGCCTTGATCGGCGTGATCTCGGTCCACCCGCCATGCCGCGTGGCGGGGCGGATCCGCAGGGTCGTCGCCACCGGGGGCGCGAGGATGGCGACCACTTCGCCGTTGTTGGTGATCTCGTAGGTCGCGCCCGCGGCGACCTCACGCAGGATCTGGGAGCTGTTGCTCCTCAGCTCACGGTGTGGAATTCGTTCCATCAGTCATTCCTCCCCCGAAGAATCCGACCGCTTTCAATGATCGTATCAACGGTGGGCCCCGCTGGGAGTAGCCCAAGGAGGGGGTGGGGAACTGGTCCGGACCACCCGGGGAGCGGAACGTCGCGCCACAGGGGCAGGAGGCGGACCGGTTGCGCGCCGACCAGGTCGAGGGGGTCGAGGTAGGTCTCACCGCGCAGCCAGCCCCAGTGAAGGCAGGCGCGGGGGAAGCAGTGGGAGCCGACGCTCTCCAGCCGCCCGATCGGATCGCCACCGGCCACGGTGTCGCCCACGGAGACCGCGGCGGAGACCGGCTCGTAGGTCGTGCGGGTCTCGCCGTGGGACACCACGACCACGCCCCGCCCGGCGAGCATCCCGGCGAAGGTCACCCGTCCCGCCAGGGCGGACCGGACGGTCTGGCCGGCCGTGCCGAGCAGGTCGACCCCGCGGTGCCCCGACCCCCACGGATCGAGCGGGGGATCGAAGTCGGCGGCCACCTCGGGGTCGGGGCGCAGGGGCCACACGCCAACCGGTCTGTCCTGAGGAGGTCGCGCTGCGACCATCTCGAAGGGCCCGAAGGGCTCGTAGGGACCCGCGTCCCCGGGAGTGCCGTGCGCCGGTGCCGGCGCGAGGGCCGGCACCAGGCTCAGGACGACGACCAGCAGCAGCCCGGGGACGCGGGACGAGACGGCGGTGGGCCACCAGGTGAGCCCCACCTTCAGCGCTGACATGGCACGATCCTGCCCGCCCGGGTGGTGCGGCTGGGGGAGACCGGTGCCGGATGTGGACACAGCGTGCGCGAGCGTTGCCTGTGGAGCCCAGGTGGCCTCGCCCACCACCGATTGGCGGGGGTGACCCGCGCTGGACTACGCTGTCGCCCAGCAATCCACCCGGATTGACTTCGCACGCTTGCAGACCGTGGACCGAGCCGCTCCGGCCCGGGCCGCCCGCGGGCGCAGGTCCGTCAGGTCCCGATCTCCGGATCGGGTGGGGACCCGCGCGCGAGCGTCAGGGCAGCCGACACCCGTCGGCTGCGACAACCGAGAACAACGGAGTGCGCGACCGGCCGACCCTGGTTCAAGGGCGGCGCAACGGCCTGCGGCTCCACCACAGGAGATCAGAACCATGGCAGTCGTGACCATGCGCCAGCTGCTCGAGAGCGGCGTCCACTTCGGACACCAGACCCGACGCTGGAACCCCAAGATGAAGCGCTTCATCATGACCGAGCGCAACGGCATCTACATCATCGACCTGCAGCAGTCGCTGGCCTACATCGACCGCTCGTACGCCTTCATCAAGGAGACCGTCGCCAAGGGCGGCACCGTGATGTTCGTGGGCACCAAGAAGCAGGCCCAGGAGGCGATCGCCGAGCAGGCGCGCCGCGTCGGCATGCCCTACGTGAACCAGCGCTGGCTGGGCGGCATGCTCACCAACTTCCAGACCGTGCACCAGCGGATCAACCGCCTCAAGGAGCTCGACGAGATCGACTTCGACGACGTCGCCGGCAGCAGCCGCACCAAGAAGGAGCTGCTCCAGATGCGCCGCGAGCGGGACAAGCTCAACAAGTCCCTGGGCGGCATCCGCGAGATGGTCCGGCCCCCGGCCGCCGTGTGGATCGTCGACACCAACAAGGAGCACCTCGCCGTCGAGGAGGCCCGCAAGCTGCGGATCCCGATCATCGGCATCCTGGACTCCAACTGCGACCCCGACGAGGTCGACTTCCCGATCCCGGGCAACGACGACGCCATCCGCGCCGTCGGCCTGCTGACCCGCGTCATCGCCGACGCCGTGGCCGAGGGGCTCATCGCCCGCTCCGGTGCGAAGACCGGCGAGACCGCGACCCCGGGCGCCGAGGAGCCGCTGGCCGAGTGGGAGCGCGAGCTCCTCCAGGGCGACGCCGACAAGGCCGCCGTCGAGGCGACGGGTGGCGACGCCGCCAAGACCGAGACCCCGGCCGCCGAGGCG
>NZ_DASSXS010000079.1:0-3867 GCF_035703625.1 Nocardioides sp.
TGGATCGCGGCCCACCACGACGACATCCCGTCGATCACCTCGCGGCCGTCGGCCAGGTGGAGGCGACAGCCGGACGCCCCCGTGACGAGTCGGACCGGGGTCGGCTCGGTCATCGACGTGTAGGGATGCCACACGTGTTCACGGTCGAGGGCGAGCAGCTGCTCGGGGGAGGCCGGGGAGGTCATCGCGGGCAGTCTACGGACGCCCGATATCTTGCTGGCGTGATGGACATCCTGGAACGTGCCCGTGTCAAGGTCCTCGACGAGGGCACCGGCCTGTCCTGCGACGAGCTCGTCGAGGTGCTGCGGCTCCCCGACGACCGGATCGCCGAGCTGCTCGAGCTCGCCCACGCCGTACGCATGAAGCACTGCGGCCCGGAGATCGAGGTCGAGGGCATCATCAGCCTCAAGACCGGCGGCTGCCCCGAGGACTGCCACTTCTGCAGCCAGTCGGGCCAGTTCACCTCGCCGGTGCGCTCGGTGTGGCTGGACATCCCGCAGCTGGTCAAGGCCGCCGAGGAGACCGCCGCGACCGGCGCCACTGAGTTCTGCATCGTCGCCGCCGTCCGCGGTCCCGACGACCGGCTGATGTCGCAGGTCCGCGACGGCATCAAGGCGATCCAGGAGGCGGTCGACATCAACGTCGCCTGCTCGCTGGGGATGCTCACCCAGGACCAGGTCGACGACCTCAAGGCGATGGGCGTGCACCGCTACAACCACAACCTCGAGTCGGCGAAGTCGTACTTCCCGTCCGTGGTCACCACCCACTCGTTCGAGGAGCGGTGGGAGACCTGCGAGATGGTCCGTGAGTCCGGCATGGAGCTGTGCTGCGGCGGCCTGGTGGGGATGGGGGAGTCGCTGGAGCAGCGTGCCGAGCTGGCCGCGCAGCTGGCCGAGCTCGACCCGCACGAGGTCCCGCTCAACTTCCTCAACCCGCGTCCCGGCACGCCGTTCGGCGACCTCCCGCTGATGGAGTCCGCCGACGCGCTGCGCACGATCGCGGCGTTCCGGCTGGCGATGCCCCGCACCGTGCTCCGGTACGCCGGCGGCCGCGAGCTCACCCTCGGCGACCTCGGCACCCGCGACGGCCTCCTCGGCGGCATCAACGCCGTCATCGTCGGCAACTACCTGACCACGCTCGGCCGCGACGCCGACGAGGACCTCGCGCTGCTCAGCGACCTGAAGATGCCGATCAAGGAACTCGCGAAGACCCTCTGATGCCGAGTCGGCGCAACTGCCAACGAATCTCCCGCCGAGTCGGCGCTGCTGCCGCGCCTCAGCGGCCCGAGTCGGCGCATCTGCCGCGATGAGCGACCCGACCTACTGCGGACTGTGCGGCGAGCCGCTGGCCGAGGGCGACCACGCCGCGTGCCGGCGACTGCTCGCGATGGAGCCGCCCCGGTTCTGCGCCCGGTGCCGCCGCCGGATGAAGGTGCAGGTCGTGCCTCGTGGCTGGTCCGCCGAGTGCGTCGAGCACGGCGTGCTCACGAGCTAGGCGGGCCGCCGCCCCAGGGGCCACGACCGCAGCACCCGGCAGCGGCCGCACTCCCACCAGGTGAGGTCCAGGCGCTCGGCCCGGCACACCGTCGGCACCAGGTCCCCGAGCGAGGTGCGGACGGTGGCCTCGTCGACGCCGTCGGCCGTCGCGTCCAGGGTGAGGTGCGGGCGTACGTCGTCGAACCGGCCGCCGTACGGCGGACACTGCGGGAAGGCCTCGACCAGAAGGGCGGTGAGCGCGACGAACGGTTCCTCCGGGTCGGGGACGAGGTGGATCACCCCGTCGGGGAAGGTCGCGACGCGCTCCAGCACGAAGTCGAACGGGGAGGTCGTCGCCGCGATCCGGGCCACCTGTTCCATGGCCTCGTCATCGGGGTCGGGCAGGAACGGCCCGAGCGCGGTCACGTGCGCGTGACAGAACGCCGGATCGGCCGAGACGAAACCCGCGTCGTGGTGCGCCGTCCGCTCGCGCACGAACTGCTCGAGCGACGGGACGGGCACCAGGAGGACGCTGTGGGCCATGAGGCGCCCGTCAGGGGTCCACGTCGGCGCCGTGCAGCTCGGCCAGCAGCACGGCGCCGGGCAGGTCGAGCCTGGTGCGCCGGAGCCGGGCCGCCGCCAGGTCGACGCCTCCCAGCGTCGCCCCCCGCAGGTCGGCACCGCCCAGCTCGGTCTCGCGCAGGTTGGCCGAGTCGAGCCGTGCGTCGCGCAGGACCGTCCCGCTGAGGTCGCTCATCGACAGGTCGGCCTCGCGGAGGTCGACCCCGCTCAGGTCCAGCCTGGTCAGGTTGGTGCCGCGGATCGTCACGCCGTGCCACTGGCCGCCGACGACCTTCATCGGCCGCAGGGTGCACTCGTCGAACACCGAGCCGTTCAGCTTGCAGCCCTCGAAGGTCGCGTCGAAGAAGTTGCTGCGCTGGAAGTCGCAGGCGACGAACGCCGACGACGTGTGCACCGAGGCGTTGAACCGGCAGTTGCGGAACGTGCACCGGTCGAAGAGCGCGCCACTGGTGGTGGCCTCGCTGAGGTCGACGTCGGTGAAGGCGCACTCGACGTACGTCGGGCCTCCGAGGTCGTCGGCGTACCAGTCCTCGCCTCGGAAGTCGCGACGCACGACGGGAGACTCCGGCTCAGACATCGAACGTCCCGCCGCTGCGCCAGTAGACAGAGTCTTCACGCGTGAGGAACTGGTTCTCGACGAGGTAGCGCCGCAGTGCGGCGTGGTCGGGGTGGAACCGCTCGATGATCGCGTTCACCTCCCGCTCCGGATAGGTGCGGCCGGGCTCGAAGGACTGGGCGATGTGGTCCAGGACGACGAGCAGCTTCGAGTGCCTGGTCGGGATCGTGTGCAGCCGCCCGTCGGCGGTCAGGAAGTTGCGCAGCACCCGGTCGTCACGCAGGTCCACGTCAACCCTTGGGCCGCAGGCGCAGCATCTTGCGCGGGAAGACCGCGGTGTCGACGCTGCCCGCGAGCGCCCGCCTCTCGAAGTGCAGGTGGCACCCGTCGGGCGCCGCCGAGTCGGACGCGCGGCCCAGCGCCATCCCCGGCCGGATCCGGTCGCCGGGCTTCACGAACACCCTCCGGGTGTGACCGATCACGAGGTCGAAGCGGTACTTGTAGTTGCGCAGGAGGATCGGGTTGGCGCCGTACGCCGGTCCGAGCGAGTCGTTCGAGACCACCCACGCCCTCCGGTTGGACCGCAGCAGCGTGCCGCAGGGCATCGCGATGTCGATCCCGTGGTGGAAGCCGCGCTTCTTCACGCACCGTGGATCCGGCGAGTAGTAGGGGGCGCGGGTGCAGCCGAAGGGGATCATGATCCGGTGCGCATGGCGGTACCACGGCGAGCGGTAGTAGGTCTTGTCCGCGGTGAAGAACTCCCACCTCGGGTCGGGTTCTGCCGCGGGTGCCGGGGCCGTCGCCAGGGACGCCGCCAGGACGATCGCTGCGATCAGGTGCATGGGGCCCACGGTAGGACACCCGGGTCCCTCATCCGGCGAGGAAGCGCTCGCACTCCTCGATCAGTCGTCGGCGCAGGGGCGCCGCCCGGTCGGCGAAGTCGCGCTGCGCGGCGACGTACTCCTGCTTGCCCTCCGCGGTCTCGATCCGCACCGGCTCGTGACCGAGGTCGCGGAGGTCGTAGGGCGAGGCCCTCATGTCGAGGACCCGGATGTCGCGGGCCAGCTCGAAGCAGTCGGCGACCAGGTCGGAGCAGACCATCGGGGTGAGCCGGAAGGCGTGCTTGTAGAGGTCCATGTTGGCGTGCAGGCAGCCGGGCTGCTCGTACGACGCCCGGTCGCCGCTGGAGGGCGACAGCGTGTTGAGGGGCCGGGCGGCCGGGGTGAAGAACCGGAACGCGTCGAAGTGGGAGCA
>NZ_DASSXS010000016.1:0-6297 GCF_035703625.1 Nocardioides sp.
GTGTCAGGGGTGATCCACTCCGACGGGTCGTAGTCCTTGCCCTCCTGTGCGTGGACCTTCTCCTGCATCGGGGTCGCGGTCCGGCTGGGAAAGACGCTGCTGACACGCACGCCGTACGCCGCCTCCTCGGCCCTCAGCGCGTCGGCCAGACCGCGCAGGCCGAACTTCGAGGCGGCGTAGGCCGCCCACGTGGGGTTGGCCCGCAGGCCGGAGGTGGAGTTGACGAACAGCACCGTTCCCTTCGCCCGGCGCAGCGCCGGCAGGCAGGCCCGGGTGAGGACCGCCGGCGCGACCAGGTTGACGTCGAGCTGCTCGCGGAGCTCCGCGACGGGCAGGTCAGCCACCGCGGAGAGCTCGACCGCGCCGGCTACGTGCAGGACCGAGTCGAGGGCGTCCGGGAGGTCGGACCCGGCCAGCCGCCGCTCCAGCCCGTCCGGGTCGGACAGGTCGGCGACCAGCGTCACCGCACCGGGGTAGTCGCGAGTGAGCCCGGCCGCACGCTCCGGCGTGCGCGCCAGCAGCACCAGCCGGTCGCCCCGGTCGTGCAGCCGCCGTGCGACCGCCGCACCGATGCCCGAACCTGCGCCGGTGAGCAGGTGCGTGGGCATCAGGCGTCCCGCGAGAAGACGATCTTGCCGAACACGTCACCCTCCGCCATCGCCGCGAAGCCCTCGGGGGCCTTGGAGAGGTCGAGCGTGCGGTCGATCAGCGGGCGGGTGCCGGTCGCGTCGAGCAGGGTGACCAGGGAGGCCAGCTCGTCGCGGGTGCCCATGGTGGAGCCGACCACACGCAGCTGGAGGAAGAAGATCCGGGTGAGCTCGGCATCGTCGACGTTGGGCCCCGACGTCGTACCGCTGACCACGATCGAGCCCCCGGGGCGCAGGGACCGGATCGAGTGCGACCAGGTGGCGCGGCCCACCGTCTCCATCACGGCGTCGACCTTGGTCGGCAGCCGGGCGCCCGACTCGAGCGCCTCGTGGGCGCCGATCTCGAGCGCGCGGGCGCGCTTGGCCTCGTCGCGCGACGTCGCGAAGACCCGCAGGCCACCGGCCCGGGCGAGGATGATGAGGGCGGTTGCGACTCCCCCGCCGGCCCCCTGCACCAGGACGCTGTCACCGGCCTTGAGGCCGCCCTGGGTGAAGAGCATGCGGTAGGCGGTGAGCCAGGCGGTGGGCAGGCAGGCAGCCTCCTCGAAGGAGAGCGACGAGGGCTTCGGGACCACGTTGCGACGAGGTACGACGACCCGCTCGGCGAACGTGCCCTGGTGCCGCTCGGAGAGCAGCGACCGCTTCGGGTCCAGGGTCTCGTCACCCGCCCAGCCCGGGTCGCTGACCACGGCGTGGACGACGACCTCGTTGCCGTCCTCGTCGTACCCCGCGGCGTCGCAGCCGAGGATCATCGGCAGCGCCTCCTCCTTGAGCCCCACACCTCGCAGGGACCAGAGGTCGTGGTGGTTGAGCGACGCCGCCCGGACCGTCACGGTGGCCCATCCATCGGGCGCGACCGGATCGGGTCGCTCCCCGACCACCAGGCCGGAGAGGGGATCTTGGGAGGAGAACGAGTCTGCGTAGACGGCGAACATGGCCCCGACGGTACCGACCCGACTCCCCGCCCCCCACCGCGAGTCGGCGCATCTGCCGCCCCCCAGACCCCCGAGTCGGCGCACTTGCAGCCCCCACAAACCCCGAGTCGGCGCGCTTGCAGCCCCCACAGACCCCGAGTCGGCGCATCTGCATGTTCCTTGGCCGCAGGAGCGCCGACTCAGCGCCCCTGAGCGTTGCAGACGCACCGACTCAGCGCCCCTGTGCGTTGCAGACGCGCCGACTCAGCGCCCCTGAGCGTTGCAGACGCGCCGACTCGGCACATTTCAGCGTTGCAGAAGCGCCGACTCGGCGGTCAGCGGCGCGCGACCCCGTCGCGGCGGGCGGCCTCGGCGACGGCGGTCGCGACGGCCGGACCGACCCGGGGGTCGAACGGCGAGGGCACGATGAGGTCCTCCGCCAGCTCGTCACCCACCAGCTCGGCCAGCGCATCGGCCGCGGCGAGCTTCATGCCTTCGGTGATCGCCGTGGCGTGGGCGTCGAAGGCACCGCGGAAGATCCCGGGGAAGGCGAGCACGTTGTTGATCTGGTTGGGGAAGTCCGATCGCCCGGTCGCGACCACCCTCGCGTAGCGATGCGCGAGCTCGGGGTGCACCTCCGGGTTCGGGTTGGCCAGGCCGAAGATGATCGCGTCGTCGGCCATCAGCGCGACCACCTCCTCGGGCACGCTCCCCCCGGACACCCCGATGTAGACGTCGGCGCCGTCCATGACGTCGGCCAGCTTGCCGGTGCGGCCGAAGTGGTCGGCGGTGTCGCGCGCCACCCCCTGCTTCACGGGCGTGAGGTCGGAGCGCTCGGAGTTCAGCACTCCCTGCCGGTCGAGGACCGCGAGGTCCCGGACGCCGGCCTCGAGCAGGATCCGGGCCACGGCGACCCCGGCCGCGCCGGCACCCGAGATCACCACCCGGGTCTCGCCAGGGTCCCGTCCGGTGAGCGTGAGCGCGTTCTTGAGCGCGGCCAGCGCGACGACCGCCGTCCCGTGCTGGTCGTCGTGGAAGACCGGGATCGACAGCCGCTCCTTGAGCCGATCCTCGATCTCGAAGCAGCGGGGCGCCGAGATGTCCTCCAGGTTGATGCCGCCGAAGCTCGGAGCGAGACGGGTGACGGTCTCGATGATCTCCTCGACGTCGGTGGTGTCCAGGCAGATGGGCACGCCGTCGACGCCGCCGAACTGCTTGAACAGCACCGCCTTGCCCTCCATCACCGGCATCGCGGCGGCGGGACCGATGTCGCCGAGCCCGAGGACCGCGGTGCCGTCGGTGACGATCGCCACGGTGTTGGGCACCCAGGTGTAGTGACGGGTGAGCGACGGGTCGGCGGCGATCGACTCGCAGACGCGGGCCACGCCCGGGGTGTAGGCCATC
Source organism: Nocardioides sp. (assembly GCF_035703625.1). GTDB lineage: Bacteria > Actinomycetota > Actinomycetes > Propionibacteriales > Nocardioidaceae > Nocardioides. Next base: position 2,966 of record NZ_DASSXS010000016.1, read on the forward strand.
GACAGCTCGTCACGGCCGGTCAGCGCCACCGTGGACCGGGTCTCCATCTTGCCGCCGACGTGCAGGTCGAAGACGGGATCGCCTGCGTGCGGATGCGCGTCGTGTGGGGAAGCCACCATCAAGTTCTGGCTCTCCGGGCCGGTGGGCCCTCCGGGGACAGGGGACTTGGGAGTCTGTCACAGCCGCGACCGCCGGCCGGTCCAGGTCCGCTGCCGTGGAAGGTGCCCGAGAGCTCGCGGGCGCGGCCACACCCGGAGCAGCGCCACCGCGACCACGTCCTGCTCGGGGACCGGCCCTCGGTGACGTGAGTCGACGCCGGCGGCAGGGTTGTCGCTCAGCAGCCACCACGCCGGCGCACCGGTGCGCGTCGCACGCCGCTCGACTGCGCGCTTGACGGCGAGGGTCCCGTCCGCGAACCGCGCCAGTACGACGGCGCCCGGCCGCACCCGCGCGCCGTACCGCACCAGCAGCCGATCACCGGGTGCGAGCCGGGGTCGCATCGAGTCGCCGGCCACCAGCGCGAACCCGAATGCGGGGTGTCGGTCGGGGTACGGAGAACCCGTCTCTGGGGCGCGCGGCACGCGGAGTAGCCTCGCAGAGACCCACCTGTCTCCACACGAGAGGACCACCGGATGCACGTGCCACAGTTCGCACCCACCGTCGAGGTTTCTGCCCACTGCGACCTGCCCTGCGGTGTCTACGACCCGGCCCAGGCCCGGATCGAGGCGGAGTCGGTCAAGGCCATCATCGAAAAGCTGAAGGACAACGACGACCCCGACTTCCGGACCCGTGCCGTCCTGATCAAGGAGCAGCGCTCCGAGCTGGTCAAGCACCACCTGTGGGTGCTGTGGACCGACTACTTCAAGCCACCGCACTTCGAGAAGTACCCGCAGCTCCACGAGCTGGTCAACGAGGCCACCAAGCTCGCCGGCGCCACCGGGACCAAGGGCTCGATGGACGCGGGCGAGGCCGACAAGCTGCTGGCCAAGATCGACGAGATCGCCGAGATCTTCTGGGAGACCAAGAAGTCCTGAGCAGATCACTGGAAGGGGCCGGCCCGCAGGTTCACCACCTGAGGGCCGGCCCCGACTAGTGTTCGGTACAGGATGGGGAGGGAACGAGTCACCGGAAGGCGAGCAATGCCAGCGAAACAGCGCACCCGAGCCGACGTCGAGCTGCGGCTCCCTGCCGACAGCGCGTACGTCTCGGTGCTCCGTACGACCACAGCCGGGCTCGCTGCCCGCCTCGACTTTCCGATCGACGACATCGAGGACCTGCGGATCGCCGTGGGCGAGGCGAGTGCGATGGTGCTGCCCGAGGCAGCCGACGACACCGATCTGACCTGCTGCTTCTACATGTCGGCCGGCTCCCTGACCGTCGAGGTGACCGTGGAGGCCGCCGACCCGGTCAGCCCCGACTACGACAGCTTCGCCTGGCAGGTCCTCAGCACGCTGGCGACCCGCGCCGAGGCCGAGTCCTCGGACGGTCGCTTCTCGGTGAGCCTCAGCATGGAGCCGGGAGAGCCGGGATTCGGCCCCTGACATGAAGCCGGACAGCAGGTGGGGCACAGGGGCGGCGGGGGACGTCGCGGCGAGTGGCGCCGACCTCACCCGCGAGCGCAGCGCCCAGCTGTTCGCGATCCTCAGCGACGACTCGCTCCCCGAGCAGGACCGGGCTGGCGCTCGCGAGGACCTGGTGCATCTCCACCTGCCCCTGGTCGAGCACTGCGCCCGCCGGTTCCGCAACCGTGGCGAACCCTTCGAGGATCTCGTCCAGGTCGGCACGATCGGGCTGATCAAGTCGATCGACCGGTTCGAGTCCCAGCGGGGCGTGGAGTTCTCGACCTACGCCACCCCCACCATCATCGGTGAGATCAAGCGCTACTTCCGGGACAAGGGATGGGCGATCCGGGTTCCCCGGCGGCTGCAGGAGCTGCGGATGCACATCGTCACCGCGACCAGCGAGCTCACCCAGGACCTCGGACGCTCGCCGACCCCGCGGGAGCTCAGCGAGCGGATCGGCTGCACAGTCGAGGAGATCATCGAGGGCATGGAGTCGAGCAACGCCTACTCCACCCTGTCGCTGGACGCGACCGACGACGGCGAGGAGCAGGGCGGGAGCATGCTCGACGCCCTCGGCATCGACGACCCGAACCTCGAGCACGTCGAGGTCCGCGAGTCGATCAAGCCGATGCTCGACCAGCTCGACCCGCGCGAGAAGCGGATCCTGGTGCTGCGCTTCTTCAAGAACATGACCCAGACGCAGATCGCCGAGGAGGTCGGCATCTCGCAGATGCACGTCTCCCGGCTGCTGACCCGCACGCTCGACCAGATGCGGGTAGCCATGCAGGACGCGCGTTGAGCCCCCGGGGGTCGGGGCACCCGGAACGCTAGGAGCGCTCGGGCTGCTCGTCGTTGAGCGCGTCGATGCTCAGCGGGTGCAGGAGACCGGCCAGGGCGACCAGGGCAGCGACCCCGAGCGAGATCGCCACCCAGGTCGTCCGCCCTCCCCAGAAGCCCCAGGCGACGCCGAGCTGGATCAGCTGGGCCATCAGGACCGGGCCCCGGGCCCAGGTCTGGGCGCGCGAGAGCTGCCACCCGCAGAAGAGGAGCGCGGCGCCGTACACCATGAAGAACGCCGAGAGGGCCAGCCCCGCGGAGACGCTTCCAGACGTCAGGCTCCTGAGCTCCGCCAGTCCGAACAGGATGACCAGACCACCCTCGACCGCTGCCAGCGAGGCTGCTACCACTAGAGGCGCAGGATTGTCATGGACACGCGGGTTCACCGACTCAGGGTACGGCTGTGACGAATGCGACCACCGAAAGGGGTTGTTTCAGCATCCAACCCTTGCCAGTCTTGGGACTGCGCTCGTGAACGCGTTCACATCGCCACGCCCGCACGAGCCCGTCAGCAGTACTTCCCAGTGTAGGAGAGGAACCTCCAAGCCATGGATTGGCGCCACCGTTCCGCATGCCTCGACGAGGACCCGGAACTGTTCTTCCCGATCGGCAACACCGGTCCGGCCATCCTCCAGATCGAGGAAGCCAAGCAGGTGTGCCGTCGCTGCGACGTGCGCGAACAGTGCCTCGCATGGGCCCTCGAGGCCGGACAGGACCACGGCGTCTGGGGCGGCCTGAGCGAGGACGAGCGGCGGGCGCTCAAGCGGCGCAACGCCCGCTCCCGGGTGCGCACCGCCTGAGCTCTCCCATCCCCGCCCCTGGACCCGCCGAACCTCAGCGCGGCTGACCCGACACGTCCGGCACCTGTACGACGACCAGGGTGCCGGCTCCGACCTCGCGGCGACCCAGCACGATCTGCCCGCCGAGCTCGCC
>NZ_DASSXS010000051.1:0-18149 GCF_035703625.1 Nocardioides sp.
CCGGGGAAACCGACACTTCCAGGGCGAAATTTCGGCAGGGAAGTGCATGAATCCCCGGCCCACCGGGGAAACCGACACACCCCGCACTCACCGGCGGCGCCCGAAGACCGCGCCGGCCACGACACCGAGGAGCACGAGTCCCGCCCCGACGGCGATGCCCTTGACGAAGTCCTGCGACCCGCCACCGGGCGCCGGTGGACGGGTGAAGACGGACGGGCCCTCGCCCTCGGGGGTCCCGAGCACGCTCGCCGGCGCTGGTCCCCCTGCCGTCGGTGCGGCCAGCTCCCGTCCCACGCCGTCGAACAGCTCCCCCGCCATCCGCTTCGAGACCGATGCGAGCATCCGCTGGCCCACCCCGCCGACCATGCCGCCGACGACCGCGTCGGCGTCCCAGGCCACCTGGGTGCCCCCGTCGGCCTCGGTGAAGCGGACGTTGACCGTGGCGTCCACCGTCCCCGGTGCGCCCGCCCCCTGCAGGCCCATCACCAGCGACGAGTGGGGCTCGAGGTCCGACAGCACGCAGGTGCCGTGGTAGGTCCCGCGGATCGCCGCGACCCCGGCCGTCACCGTCATGTCGTAGGCGTGGTCGCCCCGCGTCTCCATTCGCTCGCAGCCCGGGATCGTGCGCACCAGCACGGCGGGGTCGAGCAGCGCGTCCCAGACGCGGTCGACCGGGAACGGGATCGTGTTGGTGCCGCTGATCTTCATGGCGTCTCCTGGCTGTGACGTCGGCGCAGATCGAACAGGTCGGACGGTGAGATCGGCATGGACGTGATCCCCAGTCCCGGGTGATCGAGCCGCTCGGCGTCCTCGATCGCGGACGCGAAGACCGCGGCCGACGGGATCACGCCCGCCTCTCCCGCGCCCTTGATCCCGAGCGGGTTCAGCGGCGACGGGGTCTCGATGTGGTCGATCTCGATCGAGGCCGGCACCTCGGTGACGTAGGGCATCAGGAAATCCATGAACGACGCGTTGAGCAGCTGCCCCGACTCGTCGTAGGCCATCCGCTCGTAGAGCGCGCCCGCCACGCCCTGGGCCACGCCGCCGTGGATCTGGCCCTCGACGATCATCGGGTTGATCAGGTTGCCGCAGTCGTGCACGACGGCGTACTTGAGGATCCGGACCTCCGCGGTGTCGGGGTCCGTCTCCACCACCACCGCATGCATCCCGGAGGCGAACGTCGACCGCTCGGGGCTGTAGAAGTCGCGCCCCTCCAGGCCAGGTTCGTCGTCCTCGGCCACCGGCGGCTTGCCCGGGTCGCCGACGGAGAACTGGGTGGCCGCCTTCGACGCCTCGTCGAAGGCGTAGCGCAGCGGGTTGGAGAGCACCGCGACCGTGCCGAGGTCGATCGAGGAGTCGGTGCCCCGCACCGAGACGACACCGTCGGCGATCTCGAGGTCGTCGACCGACGCCTCGAGCGCCTCGGCCGCGATCCGGAGTGCCTTCTCCCGGGCCGCCTTCGCCGCGAGGTGGATCGCCGATCCGCTCATCACCGCCGCACGGGAGGCGAACGTGCCGACGGCGTAGGGCATCCGGCGGGTGTCGCCGGTGACCACCTCGACGTCCTCGAGCGCCACGCCGAGCTCGTCGGCCGCGATCTGCGCGAACGACGTCGCGTGACCCTGGCCCTGCGTGGTCAGACCGGTCGCCACCTTCACCTTGCCCGAGGTCTCGATGTGGACGTGGGCGCCCTCGTAGGGCCCGACGCCGGTGCCCTCGACGTAGCAGGCGAGCCCGATGCCGACCCGCCTGCCCTCGGCGGCCATCTCCGCACGGAACGCCGGGAACTCGTCCCAGCCCACCAGCTCCTTCAGCTTCGCCAGCGACGCGGGGTAGTCGCCGGAGTCGTACTCCAGCTCCCGCCCGTCCTGGAAGATCAGCCCCTGGTCGTAGGGGAACTCGTCGGGCTGGATGAAGTTGGCCGCGCGCACCTCGGTGCGGTCCTTGCCCAGGGACGCCGCGATCGCGTCCAGGGTCCGCTCCATGACGTAGCAGCCCTGGGGCCGCCCGGCACCGCGGTAGGGCGTGACCATCACCGTGTTGGTGTAGAGGCTCTCGAAGACGACCCGGTAGCTCCCGGGCTTGTAGGGCCCGAGCAGCTGGGTGGAGGTGATGATCGGGACGATCAGGCCGTACGGCGTCCAGGCGCCGTGGTCGTGCCAGAACGTCACGTCCAGCCCGAGCACCCGCCCGTCGTCGTCGAAACCCACCTCGACGTGGTGCACCTGCCCGCGCTCGTGGGCCGAGGAGATGAAGTGCTCACGCCGGTCCTCGGTGAACTTCACCGGCCGCCCGAGCGAACGCGCGGCCATCGGGACCAGCAGCTCCTCCGGCCACGGGTGGTTGATCTTCACCCCGAAGCCACCACCCACGTCGGGCGTGATCACGTCCACCTGGGCCAGGTCGAGGCCGAGCTTGGCCGCCACCGCGGCACGCACGCCGGTCGACGTCTGGGTCGAGGTCCACACCGTCATCCGGCCGACGTCCGGGTCCCACCGCGCCACCGTGCCGCGGCCCTCCAGCGGCGTGCAGGCGCTGCGCTCGATGGTCAGGTCGAGCGACAGGGTGTGCGGCGCCGACTCGATGGCGGCCCGGGCGTCACCGTTCTCCTGCTCCAGCCGGGCGCCCACGTTACCGGGTACGTCGTCGTGCACCAGGTGGTCGGCCGCCCGGGCGGCGTCGATGCCGACCACCGGCTCGAGGAACTCGTAGGCCACCCTGATCCGGCCGACCGCGTCCTCGGCGATGTAGCGGTCGTCGGCCACCACGAACGCGATCGCCTCCCCGACGTGGTTGACCTCGTCCCGGGCCAGCGCGTGCTGGGTGCGGCCGTGGGTCAGCGCGGGGTGCGGGATGAGGAGGGGCAGCGGCTCGGCCATCGCGCCGGTGAGGTCGTCGTGGGTCCACACCAGGTGGACGCCGTCGACGTCGAGCACGTCGGAGACGTCGATGTCGGTGATCCGGGCGTGGGCGTGTGGGGAGCGGAGCACCGCGGCGTGGAGGGTGCCGGCGCCGGCCAGTACGTCGTCGACGTACCGTCCGTGGCCGCGCAGCAGGCGCTCGTCCTCCACCCGCTGCACCCCGGTGCCGAAGAGCTTCGTGGTCATCGAGACCCTGCCTCCCTCGCGGGGTTTCGAGACGGGCCTTGACGGCCCTCCTCAACCAACGCAGCCGCCCGCTCCACGGACTTCACGATGTTCTGGTAGCCGGTGCACCGGCAGAGGTTGCCGGCCACCATCTCCCGGGCCTCGTCGCGGGTCGGCGTGGGGTTGTCGCGGAGCCCCGCGGTGATCGTCGTCAGGAAGCCGGGCGTGCAGAAGCCGCACTGGAGACCGTGGCACTCCTTGAACGCCTGCTGCACCGGGCCGAGCGAGCCGTCGGGCTCGGTCAGGCCCTCGACCGTGGTGATCTCGGTGTCGACCGCGGAGACCGTGAACACCAGGCAGGACCGCACCGGCCGGCCGTCGATGAGGACGGTGCACGCCCCGCACACGCCGTGCTCACAGCCCACGTGGGTGCCGGTGAGGCCGAGGTCGTGCCGCAGCGCGTCGGAGAGCAGCCGGCGTGCGGGCACGCGGACGACGTGGACGGCGCCGTTGACGCTCAGCCTGACCTCGTGCAGCTCCTCGGTCATGAGGCCGCCTGCCGGAACTCGTGCGCCGCCCGGACCACCCGTCGGGTGAGCACGCGGACCAGCTCGGCCCGGTAGTCGGCGGTGGCGTGGATGTCGTCGGCGGGCTCGAGGTGCTCCAGCGCCGCATCGCCCAGCTCGGCCTCGGGCACACCGGAGAGGTCGACGACGGTCGGCACGTCGCTGACCGACAGGTAGCCCACGCTCACCCGGTGATCCTCCACGAGCGCCGCAGCCCCGCACAGGGCATAGTCCCCGTGCCGCCGGGAGATCTCCTCGAACGCCACCCCGGAGCCGGGCGGCAGGGCGGGGAAGAACGCCTCCAGGGCGATCTCGTCATGGGCCAGCGTCGACTCCAGCGGTCCGGCGAACAGGTCGTCCGCGGCGATCGTCCGCCGCCCGGTCGCCGAGGCCACCTCCAGCGAGCCGCCGAGGAGCTTGAGCACCACCGGCATCTCGGCGGCGGCGTCGGCGTGGACCAGCGAGCCCACGGTGGTGCCCCGGTTGCGGATGGTGGCGTGCGCGACGTGACCGAGGGCCAGCGCGACCAGCGGCTGCACCCGCCGGGCCTCCTGGTCGGCGAGCACGTCGGCGTGCCGGGCCAGGGCCCCGACGCGAACCCCGTCGCCGGAGCAGGTCACGTGGTCGAGGCCGGGCAGTCCGTTGATGTCGACCAGCAGGGAGGGAGCCGCCAGCCGCATGGACAGCAGCGGCACCAGGCTCTGCCCGCCGGCCAGCACCTTCGCACCCGGATCGCCGGCCAGGGCCTCGAGGGCGTGCTCGAGACCGGCGGGCCGGACGAAGGCGAACGGTGCGGGCTTCACGCGCTGGGGGGCGGTTCGGTGGTGTCGTCGCGGTGCACGCCCGGCTCGCCGACCGCCATCATCGTGCCCGCGAGCGCGCGTGGCTCCACCGCCCGGGCCAGGTGGTAGCCGGCGATGATGACGATCGTGCCGAGCGCGATGCCGCCGAGCTCGAGATTGAGCGTGAGCCCGAGGATCTGGAAGTTGTCGAACACGGTGAAGAACCCGGTCGTGCCGTAGCCGATGCCCAGGATCAGGCCGGCGGCGATCGGCACCAGGTTCGCCGGGTCGCCGAAGTTCACGTTGTTCTCGATCCAGATCTTGGCGCCGAGCAGGCCGATCATCCCGTAGAGCACCAGCGTGATCCCGGCCAGCACGCCGGCGGGCGTGGCCGCCACGATCGCGCCGAACTTCGGCACCAGGCCGAGCAGGATCGCGGTCACCGCAGCGACGAAGTACGCCGCCGTGGAGTAGACGCGGGTGGCCGCCATGACGCCGATGTTCTCGGCGTACGTCGTCGTCGGCGACCCACCGACCGTCGAGGTGATCACGGTGCCGACCCCGTCGGCGGCGACGGCGCGGCCGACGACCGGGTCGAGGTCGGCGCCGGTCATCCCGGAGACCGCCTTGACGTGGCCGATGTTCTCGGCCACGAGCGCGATCACCGCCGGCAGCGCCAGCAGGGCGAACCCGACCGAGAAGGACGGCAGGTGCCAGCCGACCGCGTCGAGGTTGCCGGCCAGGGTCTGGTTGCCGACCAGCCCGTCCGCGGTGTGCGGCGGAAATCCGAACCAGTCGGCAGACGCGACCCCGGACCAGTCGACCCGGTCGTGCGCGATCGCCTTGCCCTCGGAGGAAGGGGTCGGAGAGGTGATCTGCCCGAAGACCAGGTCCGCCAGCCAGGAGACGACGTAGCCGAAGACCAGGGCGAGGAAGATCGCGATCCGGCCGAGGAAGCCCTTGAGCCCGACCGCCATCAGGATCACCACCGTCATCGTGAGCATGGCGATCCAGGGATCGGTCGGCAGGTAGACGTCGGTGGCGACTCCGGCCAGGTTGAAGCCGATCAGCATGACGACCGCACCGGTGACCACCGGCGGCAGCACCGTGTTGACGACTCCCGCGCCGAGGAAGTGGATGGCGACACCGACCAGGGCCAGCACCACGCCGGAGACCAGGATCGCACCGGTGACGTCGGCCGGCCCGCCGGGGCCACCCGCGCCGGAGTAGGTGTAGATCGCGGTGGCGCCACCGACGAACGACGCGGAGGTGCCGAGGTAGCTCGGCACCCTGCCCTTGACGATCAGCAGGAAGCAGATCGTGGCGATGCCGCTCATCATGATCGCGAGGTTGGGGTTGAGGCCCATGATGATCGGAAACACGAACGTGGCGCCGAACATCGCGATCACGTGCTGGGCGCCGAGGCCCACCGTCTTGCCCCACGCCAGTCGCTGGTGCGGCGCGACGGCCTGTCCCGGGGCCGGGTCGACCACGTCCCACTTGAACATCGACATCAGTGCCCTCCCGCTGCGCTGGTCACGATCCTCGGGCTCACGCTAGCGCGGCAGGCCGGTTTGGCGGCGCGGCGCACCGTTCCGGCTCACGGCACCAGGTAGTCGCTGTCCCGGGCATCGGTGAGGACCATGTGGCCGGGGGCGTGACCGATCGCGAACGGCGGCCGCGACGCCACCACCGCGGCCTGCGGCGTCACCCCGCAGCCCCAGAAGACGGGCACCTCGTCGGCCCGGATCTCGACCGGATCGCCGTAGTCCGGGCGGTCGGGGTGCGAGATCCCGATGGCCTCCGGGTCGCCGACGTGGACCGGCGCCCCGTGCACCGCGGGATAGCGGGCGGTGACCCTGACCGCGGCCGCGACGTCCCGGGCGCGGACCGGCCGCATCGAGACCACCAGCGGCCCGCCCAGACGCCCGGCCGGACGGGTCGGGACCGAGGTCCGGAACATCGGGACGTTCACGTCCTGCTCGATGTGGCGCACGGGCACACCTGCGTCCAGCAGGGCCGCCTCGAAGGTGAAGCTGCACCCGATCAGGAAGGCGACCAGGTCCTCACGCCAGACGTCGCGCACGTCGTCCGGCTCGTCGACCAGCTCGCCGTCCTCGAAGACCCGGTACGCCGGAACGTCGGTGCGCAGGTCGCCGGACATCAGCGAGGTGGACACCGACCCCACGTCACCGACGTCGAGCAGCGGACACGCCTTCGGGTTGCGCTGGGCGAACAGCAGCATGTCGTAGGCGAGGTCGGAGGGTACGGCGATCAGGTTCGCCTGGGTCCAGCCGCGGCACCATCCGGCGGTCGGCGTACGCAGGCCCGCCCGGAACAGCGCACGTGCCTCGGCGGGCGGCAGGTCGCGCCGGTGCTCGGCGCTCGGCAGGGTGGTCATCGGTGCACCGGCTCCCGATCGGGACGCTCGGCCGGCAGCGGAGCGCTGACGGGGCGGAACCTGAGCCGCTGCCCGGGTCGCGCCTGGGCCACGAGGCCCAGGTCCCCGGTCGTCACGACCGCGATCACCGGATAGCCCCCGGTGACCGGGTGGTCGGCCAGGAACAGCACGGGCTGGCCGTTGTGCGGCACCTGGATCGACCCGGGGATCGTGCCCTCGCTCGGCAGCTCGCGCCGCTGCCGCTGCTCGAGCACCGGACCGGTCAGGCGGACGCCGACGCGGTTGCTCCTCGAGTCGACCTCCCACGCGGCCGAGGCCAGCTCCTCGAGCGATGCCTCGGTGAACCAGTCGTCCCGGGGGCCGAGGACGACGTGCAGCACGAGGTCGTCCGCCGAGGGGGTGGCGACGGGCGCCTGGTCCAGGGCGGGGATCCCTGCGTCCGGCACGGCGCCGAGGTGGATCCGGTCCCCCGGCCCCAGCGGGGTCCCGATGCCCGCCAGCAGGTCGGTGCTCGCCGAGCCGAGGACGCGGGGCACATCGATCCCGCCCCGGAGCGCGACGTAGCTGCGGACCCCGACCCGCGGCGTGCCGAGCGCGACGGTGGATCCGGCCGCGACGTGCACGGCGCAGCCCAGACCCGCGGCCCGGCCGTCGACGGTGACCGGGACCGGCGCACCGGTGATGGCCAGCTCCAGCGCGCGTCGGGCCACGAACCGCAGGCCGCCGAGCGTGACCTCCAGCGCCGTGGCGTCCTCGGGGTTGCCGACGAGGCGGTTGGCCAGCGTCAGCGCCCCTGGGTCGAGTGCTCCCGAACGGGGCACGCCCAGCCAGGCGTACCCGGCCCGCCCGAGGTCCTGGGTCGTGGTCAGCGACCCGGCCTCCTCGATCTGCAGCGCCTCGCCGCTCATGGCCCGACCCGGACGAACCTGACCCGGGTCCCGGGTGCCAGCAGGGCCGGCGGGTCGCGCTCGGGGTCCCACAGCGTCTCCTCGGTGCGCCCGATCAGCTGCCACCCGCCCGGGGACTCGCGCGGGTAGGCGCCGGTGAACTCGCCGGCGAGGCCGACCGAACCGGCCGGCACCTTGGTGCGCGGCTCCTCCCGGCGCGGCATGACCAGTCTCTCGTCGCCCCCGACGAGGTAGCCGAAGCCCGGGAGGAACCCGGTGAACGCCACCGTCCACTCGGCATCCGTGTGGAGCCGCACCACCTCGTCCGCCCCGAGGCCGCTGATCCGGGCCACGTCCTCGAGGTCCGGACCGTCGTAGGTCACCTCGACCTCCACCTGCGGCCCCTCCTCCGCGTCGTGCTCGGCGGTCTCCAGTCCGCGCAGCCGGTCGGCCACGCCGGCCAGCACCCCCGGGCCGGGGCGGCAGCGCAGGAGCACGGTCCGGGCGGCGGGTACGACGTCGACGACGTCGGCGAGGCCCCCGCCGTCACGGTCGGCCCGGATCGCGGCGGCCAGGGCCAGGACCGACCGCAGGTCGTCGACCTCGACGAGCAGGGCCGCGTCACCGCAGGGCAGCAACCTCATCCGTCGGCGTCGGCGAACGACCTCAGCGTCACGCCGGCCTCGGTGAGCGCGTCCCGGATTGCGACCGCCATCGCGGTGGCTCCCGGGGTGTCCCCGTGCACGCAGATGGAGGCGGCGTCGACCTCGATCTCGGTGCCCTCCACCGCCGTGACCCGTCCGTCGCGCACCATGGCCACGCAGCGCTCCGCCACCTGCGTCGCGTCGGTCAGGACGGCTCCGGCCTCGGACCGCGACACCAGCGTCCCGTCCGGGTTGTAGGCACGGTCGGCGAACGCCTCGTGGTGGACCGGCAGCCCGGCCTCCTCGGCCAGGGCGAGGAAGCGCGACCCGCGCAGGCAGAGGACGGGCAGGGAGGCGTCGAACGACACCACCGCCTCGACGACGGCGGCCGCCTGCGGCTCGTGGTGGACGATCGCGTTGTAGAGCGCGCCATGTGGCTTGACGTAGCGCACGCGGCTTCCGGCCGACCGCGCGATCCCGTCGAGCGCGCTGAGCTGGTAGAGCACGTCGGCAGCGAGCTCGTCCGGCTTGACCTCGATGAACCGCCGGCCGAACCCGGCCAGGTCCCGGTAGCCGACGTGCGCGCCGATCGCGATCCCGCGCTCGGCGGCCCACCGGCACATGTGGCGCATCTGGGTGGGGTCACCGGCGTGGAAGCCGCAGGCCACGTTGGCGCTGGTGACGACGTCGAGCATCGCCTCGTCGTCTCCCATCGGCCAGGGCCCGAAGCCCTCGCCGAGGTCGCTGTTCAGGTCGACGGTCGGGTCGTCAGCCATCAGAACAGCTCTCCCAGCCCGGCCATCGACTGGTAGCCGAGGTAGACGGTGGTCAGCCAGGCCAGCACGCCGATGACGATCAGCCAGCGCGGGTAGCGGTAGCCGCCCATCAGGTCGCTGCGGCGTGCCGCCACCCACAGGAGCAGTCCGAGCCCGACCGGGAGGATCAGCCCGTTGAACCCTCCGGCGAAGATCAGCAGGTTCACCGGCGTCGTACCGAGCGCGAGGAAGATCGCCGTCGAGATCACGATGAAGCCGACGACGACCCACCGCTCCCAGTGGGTGACCCAGCTGCCGAAGACCTTGAGGAACGAGGTCGAGGTGTAGGACGCCCCGATCACCGACGTGATCGCCGCGATCCAGATGACCGCCCCGAACATCACCTCCCCGGCGGTGCCGAGCGCGAACTCGAACGCCGATGCGGTGGGGTTCTCCGGGTCGAGGCTCGCGCCCTGGGTGACGACGCCCAGGACCGCGAGGAAGAGCAGGACCCGCATCAGGGCGGTGATCGCGATTCCGTTGATCGAGGCCCGGGTGATGGCCGGGACGTTCTCCGGTCCGCGGACGCCGTTGTCGACGAGGCGGTGCGCACCGGCGTACACGATGTAGCCACCGACCGTGCCCCCGACGAGGGTGGTGATCACCAGGAAGTCGACGGTCTCGGGCGCCACGGTCTGGATCAGCGCGTCCCCGACGGGTGGGGAGCTGGTGATCGCGACGTACGCCGTCAGCGCGATCATGAGCAACCCGAGCAGGATCACGACGCGATCCATGGCGACCCCCGCCTTGCGCACCAGGAAGATCGCGATGGCGATCGCCGCGGAGATCGCGCCACCAACCCTGATGTCGAGGCCGAACATCGCCTGCAGGCCCAGCGAGGTGCCGGCGATGTTGCCGATGTTGAACACCAGCCCGCCGAAGACGTCGAGCGCCGCCAGGAGGAATCCCGAACCGGGCAGGGCGCTGTTCGCCAGGGTCTGGGCCCGCCTCCCGGAGACCCCGACGACCCGCCAGACGTTCATCTGGATCGCGATGTCGAGCAGCACGCACGCGAGGATCGCGAATGCGAAGGCCGCGCCGAGCTGGACCGTGAACGCCGTGGTCTGGGTCAGGAACCCCGGTCCGATGGCCGAGGTCGCCATCAGGAACATCGCCCCGAGGAACCCGGCACGGCCGGAGGAGGACCGTAGTGCGGAGGGCTCCTCCTCGGCTCCCGGGGCGGGCGACGGGCTGGTGGCGTGCTCGGGTGTGTGGGCCATCACAGCACCCTAGAAGTTGTTGAACAATATGTCCACAGATTGTTCAACGATTGCGCCAGCGGAGCATCCGGGAGAGCGCTCGCTCCGCGGTCTCGAGATAGGCGACCAGCTCCGCGGCGGCGGCCGCCCGGTCCCCCGACTCGAGGAGGCCGACGAGCAGCCGGTTGCGGCGCAGGTAGGGCTCGTGGAACTCGCGGGGGTCCGGCATCGCCGCGAAGGCCAGCCTGAGCTCGGCGAGCAGGCGCTGGAACATCGCATCGAGGCGCGGACTGCCCAGGGCCGCGACGACCGTCTGGTGGAACCGGAGGTCGGCGGTCGACACGGCGGCCCAGTCGCCCAGGGCGGCGGCCTCCTCTGCCTGGCCGACCAGGTCGGAGAGCAGGGGGAGGTCCGGGCCGACGGCCTCCAGTCCCAGGAGCTCGAGAGCCCGCCGGATCCGGTAGATGTCCTCGATGTCCGCGGCGGTCAGGCTCCGGACGGTCACGCCCCGGTGCGGCGCATGCTCGACCAGGCCGTCCTGGGCCAGCAGCCGGAACGACTCCCGGACGGTGTTGCGCGACACCCCGAGGGCGCTCGCGATGCTGGCCTCCCGCAGTGGGTCGCCGGACCGGTACTGGCCCTCGATGATGTGCTCACGGAGCGTGTCCGCCGCCCGCGCGGCTGCGGGGGCCTGACTCGAAGAGGGCAGTGCGGACACCTTCCGATCATGACACGCAGGGAGGTCGCCGACCCGGGACGCGGGTCAGGACGCGATCTCGAGCACGCGCAGCGCGACGGCGACGTCGAGCCGCAGGTTCGCGTCGGACGACAGCGGACCCAGCAGCCGCTCCAGCTTCCCGACCCGGTAGCGCATGGTGTTGTAGTGGAAGAACTGGAGGCGGGCCGCCTCGGCCACGTTGAAGTTGGTGTCGAGGAGGATCCGCAAGGTCGCGCGCAGGTCGGCGGACGCGGCGGTCGGCTCCCCGACCGGTCCGAGCACGTCGCGGGCGAAGGAGCGCAGCTCCTCGACGTCGGGCACCAGCGCGATCAGGCGATGCACGCCGAGCTGGTCGAAGAACGTCGTCGACCCGTCGCCGTGGATACGTCGCCCGACCTGCACGGTGCGCCGGGCCTGCGCGTACGCCTCGGGGAGCTCGGCCAGCGATCCCGCCACGCGGCTCACGCCCACGGAGAAGGGCCGGCGGCCGCCACCCCGGTCCCCCGCCACCGCCGCCACCACCGTCCGTACGACGCCGTGGCCCGGCCACGGTGTGTCGTCGCTGCCGGTGACCGGCAGCAGGGCGACCACCTCGGAGGAGAAGTCGACACTGGGCACCCCCTTCTCGAGGGTGGTGGTGACCTGGCGCCAGGCGGACGAGAAGCGGTCCTGCCACCGGCGTCGCTGCGGGCCCGAGGCGTCCTCCCCCGGCCGCGGCGGGTCCAGCTCGGCCACGACGACGACCACCGGCCGGCGCAGGTCCCAGCCGAAGGCCTCGGCGTGCTCCTCGACGTACTGGTCGTCGCCGGCCCGGCGCAGGAACAGGTCGCGCAGGAAGTCGCCCTGGTACTTGTTCTCGACGGCCGTCACCGCCTCCTCCCGCGTGATCAGGAGGGCGGCGACCGCCGCGGCGCGCTCGAGGGCGTGGACGTCGTTCTCCGGGATGGGTACGTCGGTGCGGCAGCACACCAGGCGGGCGAGGTCCTCACCACCCGCGGCCACCCGTAGCGAACGGACCTGCCCGGGACCCAGCGACCTGCCGCCGCCCGCGATCTTCTCCACCCGGACCCGCCCGGAGGCGTCGATGAAGTCGGCGGCGTCGAGGGCTGCCCGCTGCACCGGGTCCATCGCGGCGGCCCGCTCCCGGCCGTCGGTGGAGGTGAACAGGACCCCGACGTCGAGCACCTTCCCGACCTCCGCCGCGATCCGGTCGAGGTCACCACCCTCGAGCACGATGTCGGTCAGCGCGGTGTGCAGCGCATCGACGCGGGCCAGGACGGCCGCGGCGTCATCCCCGGATATCAATACTTGGCCCCTCCCCGAAAGATCGTTGGCACAACCTCACATCGGCAAACGTAACCGGCGGCCACTAGCGTCGTGAACCATGAGCGTCCCGGCGAGCGTCCCGGTCAGCGCACCACCGCGGATCCGGGACCTCATCCGCACCGCGCCCGACGGCCCCGTGCCGATCGTCCACGCCGGGCCCCAGGCGGTCTACGTCGCCGTCGGCGACCGCTGCGTCGGCCTGCTCGGCCGGCACGCGACCGGCGTCCCGTGCGGACTCCGGTCGAGAATTCGCGGCTTCGGCGACTGGTCGTGCTCCTGGGCCCACATGGCGGGTGGGACGCTTCACGTCGACGGCATACCGTTGATGGTGGGCCGTGCCGTGGACGTACGGGTCCCGCCCCTCGACCACGCCGCGATCCCACACCGGACGGCCAGTCCGGCCACCGGCGCGGCCACCCCCCAGGCCGTGGTGGTCGGGCTGGTCCCACCAGGGGTGGCCGAGGCCACCGCTCCCCCTCTGGAGGCCGTGGTGCCAGAGCTCCTGGGCCGGGGCACCGGGCTCACCCCGGAGGGCGACGACCTGCTGTGCGGCTGGATCGCGACCCACCGCGCCGCCGGCGTACCCACGCCGGAGGTCGACCGGGCCGTTCGGGCGGGACTGCACCGCACCACGCTGCTGTCCGCGACTCTGCTGGACTGCGCGCTGGACGGCGAGGCCCTGCCCGAGCTGGGCCGGTTCCTGCGGGCGGTCGGCACCGCAGACGAGGCTCACCGCGCCGCCGAGCTGGAGGCGGTCGGCGGCAGCTCCGGGGCTGCACTCCTGCAGGGAGCCCGGCTCGCGCTCGACGCCCTGGCGGGCGACGGCTCCCGGTCGCGGGTGGGTGCCGCATGAGCACCCCCATGACGGAGCACGTCGAGCTGCGGCACGGCGCCTATGCCGACTCGGTCACGCTCCTCCAGGTCAGCCGCACCGTGCAGGACGAGGCCGGCGTGGTGGCCGCGCAGGTCGCCATGGCGACCCCGCTGAACCTCGAGGTCCTGGCCGGGATGGGTTTCACCGTCCCGGCCGCGGCACCCGACGACCTGGTCGTGGCGCTGCGCCTCGACGAGAGCGCGGAGCTCGACTCCGTGCTCGCGGCCGTCGATGCGGCGCTGTCGCGGTCGACCGCCCCGTCGGGAGGCACGACGGAGCACGCGCCACCGCGTACGACCGCCACCGCGTTGCGGCTGGCCCCCCAGGCGCTGGTCCTGGTCTCGGTGCCGGGCGCGCACGCGCTCGTCGAGGCGGTGGACGCCCTCGACGCCGGCAGCGACGTGATGGTCTTCAGCGACAACGTCCCGCTGGCGCAGGAGGTCGCCCTCAAGCGCATGGCCTCCGAACGCCACCTCCTCGTCATGGGCCCGGACTGCGGCACCGCCGTCGTCGGCGGTCTCGGCCTCGGCTTCGCCAACGTCACCTCACCCGGCCCGGTGGGCATCGTGGCCGCCTCCGGCACCGGGTGCCAGCAGCTGCTCGCCCTGCTCGACCACGCCGGCGTGGGCGTGTCCTCCGCGCTCGGCGTCGGCGGCCGCGACCTGTCTGCCGAGGTCCGCGGCCTGTCCACCCGCACCGCCCTCACCCGGCTGGACGCCGACCCCGGCGTGGAGCTGATCGTGCTCGTGTCCAAGCCCCCGGCGAGCGACGTCGCCGCCGAGATCGAGGAGTACGCCGACTCGCTGGCCACACCGGTCGAGCTGGCCCTGCTGGGGCCCGGCCAGCCGGACCTGACCGCCGCAGCGGAATCGGTCCTGCGCCGGCTCGACCGCGACGTCCCCGCCTGGCCGGTCACGGGCAGCGCTGACGCGCCGCTGCTTCCCGACGGGTCCATCCTGCGGGGACTGTTCGTGGGCGGCACCCTCTGCGAGGAGTCGCGCCTGATCGCCGGCGAGCTGCTGGGCGCCGACCGCGTCGACCTGGTCGACTTCGGTGCCGACGAGCTGACCGGCGGCCGCGCCCATCCCATGATCGACCCCACCCTGCGGCTCGAGCAGCTGTCGCGGGCGGCCGCCGACGTACGCACCGGCGTGGTCCTGCTCGACGTCGTCCTCGGTCACGGCGCCGAGCCCGACCCCAGCGCGCTGCTGGCCCCCGCCGTGACCGCCGCCGAGAGGCCCGTCGTGGTGTCGGTGGTCGGCACCGCCCACGACCCGCAGGACCTCGACCGCCAGGTCCGGATCCTGGCCGAGGCCGGCGCCGAGGTCCACCTGTCCAACGCCACGGCGACCCGCCGGGCCGTCGAGCTCCTCGGAGGCGGGCGATGACCGCACCTGACCACGTCGTCGGCGTCGGGGTCGACCTCCTCGCCGACGCCATCGAGGCCCAGGCCGTCGACGTCACCCGGGTCGACTGGCGACCCCCCATGCCCGGCACCGAGGCCGGTCTCGCGACGGTGGCCGCCGATCCGCGGCGGCGGGCGGCCAACGAGGAGGCCGTGGCCCGGATGCTGCGGGTCCAGGCGATGCTCGTCGACGTCGGCCCCGCCTCGGCGATCCTCGGGCTCGAGCCCGGCCACTTCCTGCACGCCGGCCCGCCGATCACGTGGGACCGCGCCTCGGGTCCGCTGCGGGGTGCGCTCATGGGGGCGGCCGCCCTCGAGGGCCTGGTCGACGACCCGGAGGACGCCGGCCCGCTGTTCGAGAGGGGCCAGCACGTCTCCCTGGAGCCCTGCCACCACCGAGGGGCGGTCGGGCCGATGGCGGGCGTGGTCACTCCCTCGATGTGGATGTTCGTGCTCGAGGACCCCGACACCGGCGCCCGGACCCACTGCACCCTCAACGAGGGGCTCGGCAAGGTGCTGCGGTACGGCGCCTACGCACCCGAGGTCCTGGACCGGTTGCGCTGGATGGCCGGAGTCCTGGGCCCGTTGCTGCAGGCGGCCGTCCGGTCGAGCGGGCCGGTCGACGTGACCGGGATCCTGACCCAGATGCTGCAGATGGGCGACGAGGCCCACAACCGCAACCGGGCCGGCACCCTGATGCTGATGCGCGACCTGGCGCCGGCCCTGGTGAGCGCGGCAGCCGACGCCGGGTTCACCACCGACGACGTCGCGGATGCGCTGCGCTTCGTCGGCGGCAACGACCACTTCTTCCTCAACCTCGCGATGCCCGCCTGCAAGCTGGCCCTCGACGCCGCGCGGGACATCCCCGGTTCGACGATGGTCGTGGCGATGGCCCGCAACGGCACCGATTTCGGGATCCAGGTCTCCGGCACCGGCGACGAGTGGTTCACCGGACCGGCCCAGCTGGCCGACGGGCTGTTCCTCGGCGACTACGGGCCAGACGACGCCAACCCCGACATCGGCGACTCGGCCATCACCGAGACCGCGGGGATCGGGGGCTTCGCGATGGCGACCGCGCCGGCCATCGTCCGCCTGGTCGGGGGCAGCGTGCCCGACGCGCTGGCCACCACGCGCCGGATGCACGAGATCACCCTCGCCGAGAATCCCCGCTGGTCGGTGCCGGTGCTGGAGTTCCAGGGCGTCCCGACAGGGATCGACGTCACCCGCGTCTGCCGGACCGGCGTCCTGCCCCAGATCAACACCGGCATGGCGGGCCGGGTGGCCGGCGTCGGGCAGGTCGGCGCCGGGCTGGTCACTCCCCCGGCCGAGGTGTTTCCCACGGCGCTCGCCCGGCTTGCCGAGCTGGCCGCCGCGGCTGACTGACTCGATGACTGACTCGATGACTGAGTAGCAGCACCCAGTGCGATGCGGTCCTTCGACTCTGTCGTACCAGGCCGCCGCAGCGGTGAAATGAAGGCATGATGCGTTACGCCGATCTGCGCCTGTGCCCCAGCTGCCGGACAGCGCTCCCCGCAAACCCCCAGTCCTGCCCCTCCTGCCACCTTCCGCTGCGGGACCCACTGACCGCGGAGCTGTACCAGACCTTCCAGCACGCCGACGTCCTGCTCGCTCAGCTCCGCGCCAAGGCCGCCGCCGAGGAGTCGACGCCATCACCTGCCGTGCCCGAGGGCCGCGTACCCTCGACCGCCCGCCGCTTGGGCCTGCGCACCGCTTCGGTCCCCGTGATCCTGCTCAGTCTCGGCGCGCTCTGCCTCTTGGTCGCTGCGGTCACCTTCCTCGCGGTCGCCTGGTCGTGGATGGGTGTCGGGGGTCGGACCGGGGTTCTGGTGACCTTGACCGCCGCGGCCGCTGGCGCAGGTGTCTTGCTCGGACGGCGCGGACTCCGGATCGCTGCCGAGTCCCTGACCACAGTGTCGCTCGGGCTGGTGGCACTCGACGTGGTGGGCGCCATCACGGCTGGGTGGCTCGGGGATCCCGACCCAGCCGAGTCGACCGCCCTGGTCGGCGCGGGGGTCGCAGCCCTTTCCTGCGCGATGCTCGTGAGGTCCCGTCTCGTTGTACCCCAGCTTGGGGTGGTGGTCGGCCTCGTCCTCGCCTTCGTCGGGGTCGCGGTCAGCACTGGCCACGGCCGCATCGTCGCATTCGTCGCGGTGCTCGCACTCGCCACGGCGGCGTCGCTCGGCCGCCTGCTCGGTGCCCGCACGCTGCGCGTGACGGCCGCACTCGCGGCCGGCACGTGGTGGCTCTGGCTCCTGCTCGCCGGCCTCGAGGACGCGTTCAGCGACCCGAGCCTGACCGGCCTCTGGACCACCCCGAACGCGCTTCCGCTGCTCGGTGCGGCCGCCCTCCTGGTCGGCCTGGCCGGCTTGCTCCACCCGGGCCGGGAGGCCTGGGCCGCCGCATCCGGAGCCGCGACCATCGTCACCCTGCTCCTCGCCGTGCCGGCCCTCGACGAGGGAGCAACCGCCATCGGACTGGCCCTCCTCAGCGCACTGGTCGTCTGGACCGCGATCTCCGCAGCACTCTCGCGCGAAGTGGCGTACGGTCCGCTTGCCCTGGCTGCGGTGCCTGCCCTCGCATTCACAGCTGCCCACCTCCTCGACGCGACGGTCCGGGTCGGGAGCGTCGGTGACCCGTTCACCGAGACAGCCGCCGTCCGGCTCGCCGCTCTCTCCCCGGACACCAGCCCCCTGCTGCTGGTCCCGCTCGTCGCCGCACTCCTGGCTGCGGCGTGGGCGGCCACTCCGCTCCAGCGCGACAGGTTCGTTGGTGTCGCGATGCTCGTGGTCGCGGCCACGGCCACGCTCGCCTTGTACTCAGTCCCGCTGGCCGTTGTCGTCGGCGTCCTGGCGGTCGCCGCCCTGGCCGTCGCCTGGCTCGGACGCCCCGTGCTCGCCTGCCTCGTGATCGCGGTGACCATTGCCGCGGCCTTGCCCAGCGCAGTCCTCACCCTCGTCGCATGCGCGGCCGCGGTTTCCGTCGCCCTCCTGCTCCTGCGGTCCCGGGCCACCCCGTCGACGATGCTGGGCGGGCTGCTCCTGCCCGCCGCCTCGGCGGGCGTGGTGTGGAGCGGCGCCGAGGTGGCTGCCATCACGGTGGACCTTCGGGCGCTGCCGATCCTCGTCGTGCTCGGGCTGCTGGCGATCGCCGTCCCACGCGTCGAGGTCGAGGCATCGGCTGCCGTGACCGGGCTGATCGCCGCCCTCGCCGCGCTGGACGTCGCGCCCGACCTGCCGACGGCGTTGGCCATCCACCTGACCGTGGCCGGGGCCCTCGTGACCCTGAGCAGCCTGGTCCACCGCGACCGCCGCGTCCTCGCCTGGCCCGGCGGCCTCCTGCTCGCCGCGGCCACCTGGGTGCGGCTGGCCGACCTCGGCGTCGAGGCCCCCGAGCCCTACACGCTGCCGTCAGCCGTCGTGCTGGTG
>NZ_DASSXS010000207.1:0-7450 GCF_035703625.1 Nocardioides sp.
CAGCGAGGTGGGCACGGTCGGGATGTCGGCGTGCTCGTCGGGCGGCAGCTCGTACAGGTCCTTGTCGACCGGCTCGTGCGGCTCGATCTTGTTCTTGATGCCGTCGATCCCGGCCAGCAGCATCGCGGAGAACGCGAGGTAGGGGTTGGCCGAGGGGTCCGGGCAGCGGAACTCGACCCGCTTGGCCTTCGGGTTGGAGCCGGTGATCGGGATCCGGATGCACGCAGACCGGTTGCGCTGGCTGTAGACCAGGTTGACCGGCGCCTCGAAGCCGGGCACCAGCCGGTGGTAGGAGTTCACGGTCGGGTTGGTGAACGCCAGCAGCGACGGCGCGTGCTTGAGCAGGCCGCCGATGTAGTAGCGAGCGGTGTCGGAGAGACCCGCGTAGCCCGCCTCGTCGTAGAACAGGGGCTCGCCGTTGTTCCAGATCGACTGGTGGCAGTGCATGCCCGAGCCGTTGTCACCGAAGATCGGCTTCGGCATGAAGGTCGCCGTCTTGCCGTTACGCCAGGCGACGTTCTTGACCAGGTACTTGAACTTCATGACGTTGTCGGCGGTCACGAGCAGCTCGTCGAACCGGAAGTTGATCTCCGCCTGGCCGGCGGTGCCGACCTCGTGGTGGGCGCGCTCGACGACGAGGCCGGTCTTCTCGATCTCGGTGACGATCTCGTCGCGGAGGTCGCCGAAGTGGTCGTACGGCGCGACGGGGAAGTACCCGCCCTTGTACTTCACCTTGTAGCCGCGGTTGTTGTCCTCGGAGCCGGTGTTCCAGGCGCCGGCCTCGGAGTCGATGTGGTAGAAACCGGCGTTCTGCCGGGTCTCGAACCGGACCGAGTCGAAGACGTAGAACTCCGCCTCGGGCGCGAAGAAGGCGGTGTCACCGATGCCGGTGCTGGCGAGGTAGGCCTGCGCCTTGCGCGCGATGTTGCGCGGGTCGCGGGAGTAGGCCTCGCCGGTGAGCGGGTCGTGGATGAAGAAGTTGACGACGAGGGTCTTGGCCTCGCGGAAGGGGTCGAGGTACGCCGTCGTCGGGTCGGGGAACAGCGACATGTCCGACTCGTGGATCGCCTGGAAGCCGCGGACCGAGGAGCCGTCGAAGTTCAGCCCGTCGTCGAAGACGGCCTGGTCGAACGAGGAGACCGGCACCGTGAAGTGCTGCATCACCCCGGGCAGGTCACAGAACCGGACGTCGACCATCTCGACACCTTCGTCCGAGATGAACTTCAGCAACTCGTCGCTGTTTGCGAACATTCGTCCTCCTCGGCCGCATCCGGGGCGACCAGCAAAGTCGGGCTTCGAAAAGTGGGGTGCGGCCTTGCGCCGCACCTGCCCGCAACCTAGGCAGGGGCAGTTTCTTGACCGTATCCGGTTTGTTTCGCCGATGTAACAGGGTCCTGCGGCCCGGACCGGTCCACCCCGTCGGTAGCCTGTCGCGGTGCCCCCGCCGCCGATCGAGACCGCGTCCTGGGGTCGTCGCATCATCGCCCTGTTCGTCGACTGGCTCGCCTCCATGCTGGTCGTGGTGGTCGTGCTCGGGCCCGGCGGCTGGAGCGAGAACCAGGCCTCGGGCTTCTACACCCTGGTGGTGTTCGCGCTCGAGTCGAGTGTGCTGACCGCCGTGGCGGGTGGGTCGTTCGGCAAGCTGGCCACCCGGCTCCGCGTCGTACGCAACGACGGCAGCGGTCGACCGGTCGACCTGCTGCGAGCACTGTTGCGGCAGGTGATGGTCTGCCTGGTGATCCCGCCGCTGGTGTTCCGTCCGGACGGGCGCGGCCTGCACGACCTCGCGGCGGGCTCGGTCACGGTCACGATCCGGCCGTCAACCTGAGCAAACCGGCTCGGCGGTTTCGGCCCGCGGTTATCGTGGGCAGGACCACCGAGACTCGATTCCGGAGACCTCTCATGCGCTCTTCCCTGACCCTGCGCCGCAGCCTGGCTGCCCTGACGCTCCCGCTGATGCTGGGTGGCCTGGCCGCCTGTGGCGCCGACGACGAAGCGTCACCCGCTGCCTCGTCGAGCTCCGCCTCCGAGTCGCAGGACGCGTCGGCGCCCGAGGAGGGGAGCGAGGTCGACACGGCCGCCTTCGTCGACGACCTGAAGGCGGGCCTCGAAGCCTCGACGACGGCGAAGATGACCATGCACATGGACGTGGCCGGCCAGGGGATCCACGGCGAGGGCGACATCGACTACACCACCGACCCGCCACAGATGGCCATGACCATGGAGTCTCCGGCGATGGGCGAGCAGCCGATCGACATCAGGCTCGTCGACAACGTCATGTACGTGAACATGGGGCAGATGAGCAACGACAAGTTCATCAAGTTCGACCTCTCCGACCCTCAGAGCCTGCCGCCCGGCATGGACCAGGTCACGGAGATGATGGACCCGCTCGCCGCGACGGAGTCCCTCGGCAAGGGCCTGACCTCGGTCGTGTTCGTGGGCGACGAGGACGTCGACGGTGAGACGCTCGCCCACTACGAGGTCGCGGTCGATCCCTCGAAGATCGAGCAGTTCCAGCAGCTTCCGGGCCAGGCGCAGGCCGACGTGCCCGAGACCCTCGACTACGACCTGTGGCTCGACGACGAGAACCGGATGCGCAAGCTGGACATGACCATGGACGTCGGCAGCTCCGGCAAGATGGCGATGGAGATGGAGCTCAGCGACTGGGACGAGCCGGTCGACATCGCTGCACCTCCGGCCGGTGACGTGGTCGACCCGTCGAAGCTGGCCGGCTGACGCAGGCCCGCCTCAGCGGCCGCGCATCTGGCCGCGCAGGCCCTTCATGCTGGTCGGGACCGGTCCCTTCGGGAGCGGGATGTTCGACCTGCTGGCGTCGAGGGCCTTGAGCCGGTTGAGCACGTCGGTGAGGTCGGCGGGCTTGACGTTCTTGCCGAGCTTGGTGATGTGCTTGACCAGCCGGGGCAGGGGCACCTCGCCCTCGCCGTTGCCGCAGACGACCTCGTGGATGGGGATCTCGGACGCGACCCGCTCGTGCTTGCGACGTTCGTTGGTCAGGAGCCCTCGGAGCCGGTTGGGGTTGCCCTCGCCGACCAGCACGATGCCTGGCGGGCCGACCACGCGGTGGACCACGTCCTGCTGCTTGTTGAAGGCGATCATCGGGTCCGTCTTCCAGCCACGGCGCAGCATGCCGAGGGCCTGACCTGCTGCCCCCGGCCGGCCCTCCATCTGCCGGAACGCCGACTTCTGCGCCCTGCGCCCGAACACCACCAGTGCGAGGAGGAGGCCCAGCATCAGCCCACCGGCCACGGCGATGACGAGTCCGATCACCCCGCTCCCGGGCAGGAACCAGAACACGCCGAAGCCGAGCGCAGCACCCAGCACGAACGCGCCGAGGATCCACAGGCCCACGTGGCGGTCACTCTGCTTGGCCATCCGGTAGGTGGCGACGAACTGCTGGCGCCGGCTCATCTTCTCCGGGTCTACGTCCTTGGGCATGACGGTGCGGCCTGGCTTTCTTCGAGTGATGGATCAGGCGGTGGAGGCGGTCCGGGCCTCCATGGCCTGACGGTACAGGCGTCCGGCGCGGTACGACGAGCGCACGAGGGGACCGGACATCACGCCCGAGAAGCCGATCTGGTCGGCCTCGTCCTTGAGCTCGACGAACTCCTCGGGCTTGACCCACCGCTCGACGGGATGGTGTCGGGCGGACGGGCGGAGGTACTGGGTGATCGTGATCAGCTCGCACCCGGCGTCGTGGAGGTCCCGCAGGGCCTGGCTGACCTCGTCGCGGGTCTCGCCCATGCCCAGGATCAGGTTGGACTTGGTGACCAGCCCGAAGTCACGGGCCGCTGTCAGCACGCTGAGCGAGCGGTCGTAGCGGAAGGCCGGCCGGATCCGCTTGAAGATCCGCGGGACGGTCTCGACGTTGTGGGCGAGCACCTCGGGGCGGGACTCGAAGACCTCGCGGAGCAGGTCGGGCTTGGCGTTGAAGTCGGGGATGAGGTTCTCGACGCCGGTGGCGCCCCCCTCCATGTCAGCGGTGAGCTCGTGGATGGCGCGGACCGTCTCGGCGTAGAGCCAGGCGCCGCCGTCGGGCAGGTCGTCGCGGGCGACGCCGGTGATGGTGGCGTACCGCAGCCCCATGGTGCGCACGGACTCCGCGACCCGGCGGGGCTCGTCGCGGTCGAGCGGCTCGGGCTTCCCGGTGTCGATCTGGCAGAAGTCGCAGCGGCGGGTGCACTGGTCGCCGCCGATGAGGAAGGTCGCCTCGCGGTCCTCCCAGCACTCGAAGATGTTGGGGCAGCCGGCCTCCTGGCAGACCGTGTGGAGGCCCTCCGCCTTGACCAGCGCCTGGAGCTGCTTGTACTCCGGGCCCATCTTCGCCCGGGTCTTGATCCACTCCGGCTTGCGCTCGATCGGGGTCTCGGCGTTGCGGACCTCGAGGCGCAGCAGCCTGCGGCCGTCGGCGTTCGGTGCGGTTGATGGAGCGTGCGTCACGTCGGCCCACTCTACGCCGGGAGGCCAACCCGTCCGGCATCGGCGGACTCGCGTACGGTCTGCCTGCATGACCGTCTCGTCGCTTCGCCGGACCGCGCTCGGACGCACCCTGGCCGGCCTGCTCCTCGCCCTCACCTGCCTCCCGATGGCGGCCTGCGCTTCGCCCACCGAGGAGCCGTCCGCGCCCGAGACGACCGAGGCTCCCGACAGCTCCTCACCGTTCGCCGTGAAGCTCGACGGCCCGGACACCGCCGGCGCGGGCGACGAGGTGACGGTGACCCTCACCAACGTGGGTCGGCTCCCCGATGCCTACCAGCTGACCGCCGAGCCCTTCGGCGGGGCCAGGATCAACGAGCCGAACGTCCACGCCTCGCCGGGGGAGTCGGTCGACGTGAAGGTCGTCGTCAAGCAGACGCCGGTGTCGATCGTCGTGGAGAGCGTCAGCGGCGGTGCCGGTCAGCCGATCGGCCAGCTGACCATCAACTGACCCACCCGGCCGGCGCTAGGGAGTCACCAGCTCGATGCGCGGGGTGCGTCCGGGCTCCGGGCGAGGCTCGTAGTCCGGGGTGGGCGTGTACGGCGCCCAGGAGAGGTACTGCGTCAGGTGCCGCTCCACGCTCGGCAGGACGTCGGTGACGGTGACCGGACGACCGAGCTCGGAGCTGAGCGAGGTGACGCCGGCGTCGGCGATCCCGCAGGGGACGAACCGGTCGTACCAGCTCAGGGAGACGTCGCAGTTGAGCGCGAAGCCGTGCATGGTCACCCCGCGGCTGACCCGGATGCCGATGGCGGCGACCTTGCGCTCGGGCCCGCGGTCGTCGGCACGGAGCCACACGCCGCTGCGGCCGGGGATCCGGGCGGTGGTGACGCCGAACTCGCGGCAGACCCCGATCAGCGCCTCCTCGACACGGCGCACGTAGTCGACCACCTTGACGTGGTCGGGCAGGGTCACGATCGGGTAGCCGACCAGCTGTCCGGGGCCGTGGAAGGTGATCTTGCCGCCGCGGTCCACGTCGATCACGGGGGCGCCGCCGGGGTCGGCGGGCCGCTCGTGCGGCTCGGTCCGCTTGCCCGCCGTGAAGACGGGCGGGTGCTCGAGCAGCAGCACGGTGTCGGGGGACTCGCCGGCGGCCACCGCGGCGTGCACCTCGCGCTGGAGATCCCAGGCGGCGACGTACTCGACCGCGTCGGAGCCGAGGCCGGCGATGCGGTAGTCGGGAGACACGCCCGCAGCCTACCCCTGTGGATGAACCTCGGCCCCTGGTCCGGACGTGGGTAGGGGAGGGGGATGAAGCCGCAATGTCTCGTCCTCCTCGCGGTCCTGCTGGTGACGACCGCGTGCACCCGTGCCGATGCCGACCGCGCCGGCACCCGACCCACGGCAGATGCCCTGTCGCTGCTCCGTGAGTGGGACCACCAGCGTTCGCGTGCCTGGGCCGGGGGCGATCCCGCGGCACTGGCCGACCTCTACGCCCCCGGCTCACGCACCGGACGCCGCGACCACGACTTGCTCGCGGCGTACGCCGGCCGGGGGCTGCGGGTGATCGGCCTCCGGACGCAGGTGCTCGGCGCCGCACTGCGGTTCCGGGCCCCCGGACGGATGACGCTCGAGGTGACCGACCGGGTGGTCGGCGGCCGGGCGGTGGGCCGCGGACTGCGCATCCCCCTGCCGCGGGACCGCCCGTCCACCCGGCTGGTGACGCTGCGCCGGGTGGCGGGGACGTGGCGGGTGGCCGAGGTCAGGCCAGCGCCGCGGCCACCACGGCCCTGACGTCGGGGTCGAGGAACTCGTAGCCGGCCTTCTCCAGGGCGGCCGGGCGCGCCCGGACCGAGCCCAGGAGCTCGGGCGACATCTGGCCCGCTCCCACCTTGAGGGCCACCTTCGGAACCGACAGGAACGCCTTGCGCCCGAGCGCCGAGGCGAGAGTCTCGGTGAACTCGCCGTTGGTCGGGGGTTCGGGGCAGCAGAGGTTGAACGGGCCGGAGACGGAGTCGTTGCCGGCCAGGAACGCGACCGCCCCGACCCAGTCCCGCAGCGAGATCATCGGGAAGTACTGCCGGCCGTCGCCGAGCCGGGTTCCGAGCCCGAGACTGAACGCGACCCGCATCTGCTTCAGCGGTGGGCTCCGACGGTCCATGACGGGCGCGGTCCGCAGGACACACACCCGGGCGCCGGACTCCGCGGCGGGCTCGGCCGCCGCCTGCCACACCTGCGTGACCCGGGTCAGCAGGGCGTCGCCGCGACTGTCGCTCTCCTCCGTGACCTGGTCGGCGCCGTGGTCGCCGTAGAAGCTGATCCCGTTGCCGGCCAGGAAGGCGGGCTTCCCCTCGGCGCGAGCGATCGCGCCCGCCAGCACCCGGGTCGTGGTCACCCGGCTCTCCTCGAGCTCCCGGGCCCACCTCTGCGAGTGCGGATTGCCGGCCGTCGGCGTGCCCGCCAGGTTGACGACCACGTCGGCGGCCTCGACCGCGTCCTGGTCGAGCTCGCCGGCGTAGGGGTCCCATGCGGACTCGTCCGACCCGGACGCCGTCCGGCGTACCAGCCGGGTCACGTCGTGGCCGTCGGTGCGGAAGCGCTGGACGAGGTGTGAACCGAGGAAGCCAGATGCCCCGGCGATGAGGATGCGCATCACCCCATCGTGCCCGCGCGTCGGTCAAACCGCGACCGGCGTACCGGAGGTTGAGGTGCGAAGGCGCTCTGGCGCCTGAGCCTCGAAACCCCTGGACGGATGCAGGGCGACGCGTGGGCACCACCCTGCCGACACTTCCGGGGTTTCGAGACGCGTCGCTCAGTCCGCGCACGCGCGGCCTGAGCCGACGCTCCTCAACCTCATCGCACTGGGCCCCCGCGACTACGTCGCGGGGGCGGTGCTCAGACCTCGAACTGGCCGGCCTCGAGCCGCTGCTTGACCTCGGACAGGTAGCGGGCGGCGTCGGCGCCGTCCACCAGCCGGTGGTCGTAGGTCAGGGCCAGGTAGACCATCGAGCGCAC
>NZ_DASSXS010000124.1:0-5157 GCF_035703625.1 Nocardioides sp.
CCGGGTGCGCGGCCTCGGGGACGCCCTCGACCTCGACGAGGTCGAGCAGGTCTACCTCCCGCTCTCGCGCCTGCTCAGCCTGTACGTCGAGAGCGCCGGCCGCCTGCACCGGCAGCAGGAGGAGTTCCTGGACCAGCCGCAGCCGCAGCGGACGCCGTTCGTGATCGGCCTCGCCGGCTCGGTGGCCGTCGGGAAGTCCACGACCGCCCGCGTCCTCCAGCAGATGCTCGCCCACTGGCCCGAGCACCCCAACGTCGCCCTGGTGACGACCGACGGGTTCCTCTACTCCAACGCCGAGCTCGAGCGCCGGGGCATCCTGCACCGCAAGGGGTTCCCGGAGTCCTACGACCGCAAGGCCCTGCTGCGGTTCGTGGTCGACATCAAGTCCGGCGAGGACGAGGTCGAGGCGCCGCTCTACTCCCACCTCGTCTACGACGTCGTGCCCGACGAGAAGGTCGCGATCAAGCGGCCCGACATCGTGATCATCGAAGGCCTCAACGTGCTCCAGCCGGCACGCGTCCGCGACGACGGCCGCACCGGCCTCACCCTGAGCGACTTCTTCGACTTCAGCGTGTACGTCGACGCCGGCACCGACCACATCCGCTCCTGGTACGTCGAGCGCTTCCTCCGGCTCCGCGAGACGGCCTTCCGCGACCCCGCGTCGTACTTCGCGAAGTACGCCGGGCTCAGCGAGGAGGAGGCGGTCGCCGAGGCGGAGCGGCTGTGGGACTCCATCAACGGGCCCAACCTGACCGAGAACATCCTGCCCACGCGGTCGCGGGCCACCCTGGTGCTGCGCAAGGACCGCGACCACTCCGTGCGCTACGTCCGGTTGCGCAAGCTGTAGTCGCAGCATCGTCCGGTGGTTGAGCAGTGAGGCGCGCCAGCGCCGAGCGTCGTCGAAACCCCCGCACCCACGCAGGGCGGTGCCCACGGTGGTTGCCGCCCCACCAACGGTTCCGGGGTTTCGACGACGCTCGCTGGCGCTCGCTGCTCAACCACCGGAGCAGTCACGGCTTGCGCCACACCGACACGTGGCTCTCGCTGTCGGCGGTGAACGGGCTGCCGTCCCAGTCGGCCAGCCGCTGCTCCAGCTCCAGTCCGGCCAGCTGCGCCATCAGGTCGCACTCGGCGGGCCAGACGAAGCGGTAGTGGTGGACGCCGTACCGGGCCCGACCGTCCTCGCCGGGCCAGTAGTGGTGCGACGTGCCGGCCTGGGTGGACAGGTCGAAGGTGTCGAAGCCCAGGTGCCCCTCGCTCACCTCGAACGGCACCGCCACCTGACCCGGTGGGAGGCGACGGATCGGCGGCACGCCGAGCTCGATCAGAAACCGCCCTCCCGGGCGCAGGTGTCGCGCGGCGTTGCGGAAGCAGGCGACCTGCTCCTGCTGGGTGCGCAGGTTGCCGAGGGTGTTGAAGACGAGGTAGACGAGCGAGAACTCCCCCGGCACCCGGGTCGTGGCCATGTCGCCGACGGTCACCGGCAACGCGGCCTCGTCCACCTTCTGCCGCAGCTGCGCCACCATGGGCTCCGACAGCTCGATGCCGGATACGGGGACTCCGCGCGCGAGCAGCGGAACCGCCACCCGGCCGGTGCCGACGGCGAGCTCGAGGGCCGGTCCGCCCCCGGCGAGCCGGTGGAGGAAGTCGACGGTCGGGTCGAGCACGTCGGGCGCGAACATGGCCGCGCTGGTCGCGTCGTAGCGACGCGCCGTCTCCTCGTCCCACAGGTCGCTGCTGGTCATGTCCCGCAGCCTGACGGGCGGTTCCGGGCATGTCGACCGCATTTCGCGGGCGGGCCGAGCGGTCAGAGCGCCAGCTGGGCGCGCACGACGCGCGCGAGCCGGTCGGCGATCGCCTCCGCCTGGTCGGCGGTCCCGGCCTCGACCATGACCCGGACGATCGGCTCGGTGCCCGAGGGCCGGAGCAGGATCCGGCCACCGTCACCGAGCACGGCCTCCTCCTCCGCCACCGCCGCGGCCAGGACCGCGTCGTCGTCGGCCCGGGACTTGTCCACCCCACCGACGTTGACCAGGACCTGCGGCAGCCGCGTCATCACCGAGGCGAGCGACTTGAGGCTCTGGCCCGTGGTCGCCATCCGCTCCAGGATGTGCAGCGCGGTGAGGATGCCGTCGCCCGTGGTCGCGTGGTCGGACATGATCACGTGGCCCGACTGCTCGCCGCCGAGCGAGTAGCCCGACACCTTCATCGCCTCGAGCACGTAGCGGTCGCCCACCTTGGTCTGCCGCACCCCGATGCCGGCGGCCCGCATCGCCTGGACGAACCCCAGGTTGCTCATCACGGTGGCGACGACGGTGTCCTTGGCGAGGCGGCCGCTGTCGAGGAACGCGTGCGCCAGCACCGCCAGGAGCTGGTCGCCGTCGACGACGTTGCCCTCGTGGTCGACCGCCAGGCAGCGGTCGGCGTCGCCGTCGAGGGCGAAGCCCACGTGCGCCTCGTCCTGGAGCACCGCCTCCCGCAGGCGTTCGAGATGGGTGGAGCCGCAGTTGTCGTTGATGTTCAGCCCGTCCGGCTGGGCATGGATCGCGGTCACCTCCGCACCCGCGTCGACCAGCGCCTTGGGGCCCGCCTCGTGCGCGGCCCCCTCGGCGCAGTCGAGGACGACCCGGATCCCCGCCAGGGGGTGGTCGATGGTGCGGACGAGGTGGCCGACGTACTGGCTCACCGCCGAGGGGTACGGCGTCACCCGGCCGACGTCGCCGCCGACCGGCCGCTCCCACTCCTGGCCGAGGCGCCGCTCGATGGCGATCTCGATCGCGTCGTCGAGCTTGTGGCCCCCGCGGGCGAGGAACTTGATGCCGTTGTCGGGCATCGGGTTGTGGGAGGCGGACAGCATCACGCCGAGGTCGGCACCCAGGGTGCCGGTGAGGAACGCGACGCCCGGGGTCGGCAGGACGCCGAGGAGGAGGACGTCCACCCCGGCCGACGCGAGGCCGGCCACCACGGCCGACTCCAGGAACTGACCGGAGATCCGGGTGTCGCGGCCGACGACGGCCAGCGGACGGTGACCCTCGAACTCGCCCCGGTCGGCCAGGACCTGGGCCGCCGCGACGGACAGGCCCAGGGCCAGCTCAGCGGTCAGCTGACCGTTGGCCTGGCCCCGGACCCCGTCGGTGCCGAAGAGTCGCGCCATGCCCGACCCGGACGGTCAGCGCTTGCTGAACTGAGGCGCCTTGCGGGCCTTCTTGAGTCCGGCCTTCTTGCGCTCGATGACGCGGGCGTCGCGGGTGAGCAGCCCGGCCTTCTTCAGCGACGGGCGGTTGGTCTCGACGTCGACCGCGTTGAGGCAGCGGGCCACGCCGAGGCGCAGCGCGCCGGCCTGGCCGGTGATGCCGCCGCCGTGGATGCGGGCGATGACGTCGAAGCGGCCCTCGAGCTGCAGGGCAGCGAAGGGCTCGTTGACGACCTGCTGGTGCAGCTTGTTCGGGAAGTAGGAGTCGAGGGTGCGGCCGTTGACGGTCCACACTCCGGTGCCGGGGACGATGCGCACCCGCGCCACGGCCTCCTTGCGACGGCCGGTCGCGGCCGCGGGGGCGATGGTCGCCGCGCGCAGCGGCTGGTCGGCCGACGGGGCGCTCTCGGAGCTGTAGGCAACGCCCTGCTCGTTGGTCTCGTAGGTCTCCTCGACCTCAGTGCTGTTCTCAGTCACGGTGTTCCTCAATCAGTTCTGGGTCGCGTGCTTACTGGGAGACCTGGGAGATCTCGAACGGCTTGGCCTGCTGGGCCTGGTGGGGGTGGTGGGGGCCCGAGTAGACCTTGAGCTTCTTCAGCACCTGGCGGCCGAGCTTGTTCTTGGGAAGCATGCCCCAGACAGCCTTCTCGATCACCTTGCGGGCGTCCTTCTCGAGCAGCTCCCCGACCGGGGTGGCCGAGAGGCCGCCGGGGTACCCGGAGTGGCGGTAGGCGAGCTTCTTGGTGGCCTTGTCGCCGGACAGGGCGACCTTCTCCGCGTTGATGACGATGACGAAGTCACCGGTGTCGACGTGGGGGGCGAAGATCGGCTTGTGCTTCCCGCGGAGCAGGGTCGCGGCGGAGACGGCGAGGCGCCCGAGGACGACGTCGGTCGCGTCGATGACGTGCCACTCCCGCTGGATGTCCGCGGGCTTGGGGCTGTAGGTACGCACGGCTGGTTCCTTCTTCGTTCGTAGGTGCCGACCGGATCGGCCTGGTCGGCCCCGGTCGGTGGTGCAGCGGCTTCTGACGAACACGGCCCGGCTGACCACCCTGGAGTGGGCTCCGGATCTGCATCCCGATCGCCGTGGCGGGAGATCGGAACGCGGCAGGAGTCGCGACCGACAAGACTACGGGGGGCGTAGGGGCAGGTCAAAACGTCGTTCGAGCCGGGCTGGTCCCGACTTTCGAACGAGGGATTCGCACCGGGGGGCCACCGGGGCTAGGTTTGGACGGTGACTGAATCACTCACCGTCCGTGACAATCGCACGGGGCAGGAGTACGACGTCCCGATCACCGACGGCACCATCAAGGCTGCGGACCTCGGCGGCATCAAGGCCGCCGACGACCAGCCGGGCCTCGCCGTCTACGACCCCGGGTTCGTCAACACCGCCTCCTGCCGCAGCGCCGTGACCTACATCGACGGCGAGGAGGGCATCCTCGAGTACCGCGGATACCCGATCGAGCAGCTCGCGGAGAAGTCGAACTTCCTCGAGGTCGCCTATCTCCTCATCCACGGCAGCCTGCCGACCAAGGCGGAGTACGAGTCGTGGGTGCACGAGATCACCTACCACACGTTCGTCCACGAGAACGTCAAGAGCTTCATGGAGGGCTTCCGCTACGACGCCCACCCCATGGGCATGCTGATGGCCTCGGTGGGCGCGCTCTCGACCTTCTACCCGGACGCGCGCAACATCGCCGACGCCGAGAACCGGCACATGCAGATCGTGCGGATGATCGCCAAGATGCCGACGCTCGGCGCCTGGTCCTTCCGTCACGCCCAGGGCAAGCCGTTCGTCTACCCCGACAACGACCTGTCCTACACCGCGAACTTCCTCTCGATGCTCTTCAAGATGAGCGAGAAGCACTTCGAGGCCGACGAGCGCCTGGTCAAGGCCCTCGACGTGCTGTTCATCCTGCACGCCGACCACGAGCAGAACTGCTCGACCAACGCCGTACGCTCCG
>NZ_DASSXS010000299.1:0-2587 GCF_035703625.1 Nocardioides sp.
CGCCGCGAGGACGGTGTAGATGCGGTGCCGGGCCGCCGCCGCCGGACCCGGTGCATCGAAGAGGACGCTCGCGCTCATGCCGCCACCCTCCAGCGCCGCTCGAGCCGGTTGGCGACGAAGGAGACGATCTCCACCAGGAGCACGAAGATCAGGGCGAAGGAGAGGAAGATGCCGATCCGTTGGCCGGGCTCGTCGTTGGTGAAGAGCTTCATCCGGTAGAACGCCTCGCTGACCCCGAAGAGACCGCAGAGCGTCGTGTTCTTGAGCAGCGCGATCTGGACGCTGGCCAGCGGCGGGACCGACGCCCGGAAGGCCTGCGGGAGGATCACCTGGGTCATCGCCCCGCCGAAGGGCAGCCCGATCGCGCGGGCCGCCTCGGCCTGCCCGAGCGGAACGGCGTTGACCCCCGACCTGAGCGCCTCGCAGACGAACGCCGAGGTGTAGACCGTGAGCGCCACGACGCACGCGGCGAAGAGCTTGTTGATCCGGATCTCGCCGATCACGATGTCGACGAAGCCGAACTGGAGACCGACCTTGGGGCCGGCGATCCGGAAGAAGATCAGCACGATCAGCAACGGGGTGTTGCGGACGATCGTCACGTAGACGGCGGCGGCCTTGACGAGAACCCCGATGGGCCCGACCCGCATCGCCGCCAGCAGGGTGCCGAAGACCAGCGAGAGGACCCCGGCGATCAGGAAGAGCAGGACGGTGTAGGTGAAGGCACGTACCACCAGGTCCCAGTTGTCGAGCACGACCTGCACGGGTCAGCCTCCGTTCAACATCCTGTCGAGACCGTGGGGTGGCCGGTCGGACCGGCCACCCCACCGTCGGTGTCGGTCGATCAGGCGCACTCGTCCAGGGCCGGCGGCTCGGGCGTCTCCGCGCCACCCTCGCCCAGCGTGGCCTCGAAGGCCTCGGCCCACGAGCCGTCGTCGTAGGCCTCCTGGATCACGCCGTTGATCCACTCGCAGGTCGCGGTCTCATCGGGGGGGTAGTAGCCGACGCCGATCCGCTCCTCCGAGAACTCCTCACCGACCACCTTCAGCTCACCGGGGTTCTCGGCGGCGTAGCCGAGCAGGATCGAGCCGTCGGTCGACATCGCCTCGACCGTGCCGTTGAGCACGTCCTCGACGCACTGGGAGTAGTCGGGGGCAGAAGCCGGGACCATGCCCTCCTTCTCCACGTTCTCGATCGACGTCGAGCCCTCGGCCGAGCAGACCTCCTCACCCTGGAGGTCCTCCTTGCCGGTGACGTTGCTGTCCTCCTTGACCAGGATCTGTTGGCCGGTGACCAGGTAGGGGCCGGTCTGGCCCACGATCGCGCGGCGCTCCTCGGTGATGGAGTACGTCGCGAGGACCAGGTCGACCCGGCCCTCCTCGAGGTAGGGCTCACGGTTGTCGGAGATGGTCTCCTCCCAGGTCACGCCGTCGGACTCCGGGTCGATGCACAGATCCGCCACGAGGAGCTTGGCGATCTCCACGTCGAACCCGGTGGGGGCGTCGGCCGCCGCGTCCTTGAACCCGAGCCCGGGCTGGTCGAACTTCGTCCCGACGGTGATCTCGCCGGACTCGGCCCACTCGGCCATCTGCGTACCGTCGTCGAACTTGCCGTCGCAGTCCTCCGCGGCCTGGACGTCCGAGCCCTCGCCGCCGCTGCCCGCGTCGCCGCAGGCGGCCAGGCTCATGGCCAGACCGATGCCGGCGAGCGCCGCCTTGGTCCTCTTGAGTCGCATCTTCTTGTTCCCTTCTCCGGTGTCGTTGCGTGTCAGTGCTTGAGGATCTTGCCGAGGAAGTCCTTGGCCCGGTCCGTCTGCGGGTTGGTGAAGAACTCCTCGGGGGTGTTCTCCTCGACGATGGCGCCGTCGGACATGAACAGCACCCGGTCGGCGGCCGTGCGCGCGAAGCCCATCTCGTGGGTGACGACGATCATCGTCATCCCCTGCTGCGCCAGGTCGACCATGACGTCGAGGACCTCCTTGATCATCTCGGGGTCCAGCGCCGAGGTGGGCTCGTCGAAGAGCATCACCTTCGGGTCCATCGCCAACGCCCGGGCGATGGCCACCCGCTGCTGCTGGCCGCCGGAGAGCTGGGCGGGGTACTTCGCCGCCTGGTGCCCCACCCCGACGCGGTCGAGGAGCTCCTTGGCCCGCCGCTCCGCCTCGTCCTTCTTCTTGCCCCGGACCTTGATCGGCCCGAGCGTGACGTTCTCCAGGATCGTCTTGTGGGCGAAGAGGTTGAAGCTCTGGAAGACCATGCCGACCTCGGCCCGCAGCGCCGCGAGCGCCTTGCCCTCCTGGGGCAATGGCTGGCCGTCGAGGGTGATCGTGCCCTCACCGATGGTCTCCAGCCGGTTGATCGACCGGCACAGTGTGGACTTGCCGCCGCCGGACGGGCCGATGACCACCACGACCTCGCCGCGATTGATGGTCTGGTTGATGTCCTTGAGGACGTGCAGGTCGCCGAACCACTTGTTGACACCCTCGAGCACGACGAGCGGCTCGCCCGTCCGGGCCGTGACCGTTTCCTGATCGTGCGCCGTCATGCACGGCAACCTAGCCGCAAACGGCCCGGCCCTGCCACGGCGGTGC
>NZ_DASSXS010000068.1:0-10454 GCF_035703625.1 Nocardioides sp.
CCGGCGACGAGTTCCCGAGGGTCGAGCTCCCCGACGACCTCAGTCACATCCTTCGCGACGACGACCTCCAGCTCGCGCTGTGGATGCTCTACGAGCAGAGCTACCGCTCCTTCGAGGGCGCCTACGACCACGAGTGGAACCCGGGCGCCGTGGCCGTACGACGCAGGCTCGAGCAGCCCTTCGAGGAGCAGCTGCGCACGGCCACCGCTCCCGTGGTCCACGACTCCCTTGCGATCCACGGCGACGTCGTACCCCAGATCGAGCACGTGCTCGCCCACGTGCCAGGGCCCGAGCTGGCGCGCTTCCTCCACCGCGAGGCCACGCGGGAGCAGGTGCTCGACTTCCTGGCCCAGCGCAGCGTCTACCACCTCAAGGAGTCGGATCCGCACTCCTTCGTCGTGGGTCGCGTCGGTGGGCCGGCGAAGGTTGCTCTCGCGGAGCTGCAGTACGACGAGTTCGGCGCGGGCCGCCCCGAGCGCCTTCACAGCCACCTGTACGCCGTCGCCCACGAGGCCGCCGGGCTCCACCAGGAGTTCGGCGCCTACATCGAGCGGGTGCCCGCGAGCACCCTCGCGGTCAACAACCTGATGTCCCTGGTGGGACTCAACCATCGGCTCCGGGGAGCCGCGCTGGGGCACCTGTGCGCGTTCGAGTCGACGAGCTCCGTACCGAGCCGGCGCATCGCTGCGGGTATCGAGCGGGTGGGACTGCCCGAGGCGACGGCGGCGTACTTCCACGAGCACGTCGAGGCCGATGCGGCCCACGAGCACATCGTCCTCCGCGACGTCTGCGGCAACTTCGTCGAGAGCGAGCCCGCTCAGCGAGCCGAGGTGCTCTTCGGCGTCGCCGCCTGCCTGCACCTCGACGGTCTGGCCGCCCAGGACCTGCTGGACTCGTGGTCCCGCAGCCTCGACGGGGAGCTGGCGTCGTGACCGAGGCCCGCTCCCGGTCCGGCGAGCAGGTCAGCATCAGGCAGTACGGCGACGGGCCGCTGCTGGTCCGGCACGCCGACGTGATCGTGACCGACGATGGGCGCGAGCACGAGGTCACCCGACCGGTGGTCGCGCTCTGCACCTGTCAGCGCTCACAGCGGATGCCCTGGTGCGACAGCACGCACAAGTCGGTGCGCCGAGACTGAGTCAGCCGGTCGCGGCGAGACGGACCAGCACGCCCCGGTCGTAGACGCGCGTCTCGAGCAGCTCCAGGCCCAGCCCTCGGGCCGCACACCGGGCGGCCACGCGCTCGGCCTGCTCCTCGGTGCCCAGCTGGAGGATGCCCCAACCGCCGGGCGCCAGGTGCCGGTCCATCACCTCCAGGCACGACCAGGCCACCGCGAGGCCGTCCTCGCCCCCGTCGATGGCGAGCTCGGGGTCCTCGGGGAACCGGTCGATCCCGGCGGAGGGCACCCAGGGCGGGTCGGCGATCACGCCGACGAAGCCCTCGTCGGCGCGGATGACGTCCTGGAGGTCTCCCTGCCGTACGTCGACGGAGGCGAGCAGCTGGTTCGCCGTGGCGTTGCGCCGGGCGAGCTCGCAGGCGTGCGGGTCGACGTCGACCATGACCAGGTCCCGCGGCACGAGCGCCACCGTCAGCAGGCCGATGTGCCCGGCGCCGGAGCACAGCTCGAGGACCCGCCCGGGTGGTGCGTCTCGCAGCAGCTCGACCGCCCAGTAGGACTGCATGGTGGTCCACCGTCGGGGCGCGAGGACCCGCTCGTCGTAGGCGATGGCCAGTCCGCCGAACGACGCCGTCGACAGCAGCCGGCTCCGGTCGGGAGCCGAGTCGAGCGTGCTCACCAGGTGGCGGCGTCGAGGGTCTCGAGCGCGCTGGGCGGCGTGAGCAGCACGATGGAATCGATGGACATGGGGCCCCCTGTCTGGTCGTCAGCGGTGCCCGACGTACCCCGAACCGGCTCTCCTCATTCGACCTCGAGGAACTCGAGCACCCTCTTCGTCAGCAGCGCCGCCGCCTCCGCGTCGTACGCCGGCAGGGTGCTGTCGGTGAACAGGTGGACGTCGCCGGAGTAGAGGAACAGCTCGGCCTCGTCGACCTCGGCCACCAGCGCCCGGGCCGCATCGAGGTCGCCCCCCTCGGCGAAGAACGGGTCGGCGTCCATGCCGTGGATCTGCACGGGCAGGCCGTCCGGCCACGACCCGAACTCGGACGGAGGGGCGCAGGCCTCGAGCAGCACCGCGCCACGAGCGCCGGGGCGGGTCTGGGCGAGCTGCTGGGCCGGCATCACCCCGAGCGAGATGCCCGCGTAGGTGAGCTCGGCGGGAAGGTCGGCGGCCGCGGCGACCCCGCGCTCGAGGATCGTGCCGAAGCCGACCTCGCGGGCGTGGCCGAGTCCGTCCTCGACGGTCCGGAACGTGTGCCCGTCGTAGAGGTCGGGAGTGTGGACGGTGTGTCCGGCCTCCCGGAGCCGGTCGGCGAACTCGGTGACGCCCGGTGTCAGGCCCAGCGCGTGGTGGAACAGCAGGATCTCAGTCATGAGTCACAGGCTAGGGGTGGTTGCGGACGATCACCGTCCGGATCGGCCGCGAGGGCCATCGGGGATGATGGGCGCCATGACTGCGCGAGGCGAAGACCACGCCGGTGACCTGGTGGTCACCGACGAGATGACCAGCCCCTTCATCCGACACCTGGGCGTCGAGCTGACCGAGGTGACGGGCGACGTCGTGGTGGCGCGATGGACGGCAGGAGAGCACCTGCACCAGCCCTTCGGCATCCTGCACGGCGGGGCTCACTGCAGCGTGGTCGAGACGCTCGCCAGCGTCGCGGCGGCCGTCTGGCTCGGCGACAAGGGCAAGGTGGTCGGCGTCAACAACAACACCGACTTCTTCCGGGCCGTGGCCGAGGGCGAACTGGAGTCCACGGCCACGCCGCTGCACCGCGGCCGTTCCCAGCAGCTGTGGGTCGTCGAGACGCGAGACGCCGAGGGTCGCCTCGTGGCCCGCGGCCAGGTGAGGCTGCAGAACCTCTACCCGGCCTGAGCAGGTCCTCGGCGAACGGTTCAGTAGCCGAAGCCGCCACCGTTCCCGCCTCCGCCCGCGCTGCCGCCGCCGTACCGGGCGACGGCGAGCACGACGAGGGCGAACAGGACTGCAGCGGCCGACACGGCCAGCCAGACCTTGACCGAGTGGTGGCCGAGGCTCACGTCAGGTCGTTTCTGGCTCTCGGGTCGCGGCGCGCGCGGCGCCGACAGGGGCGACCGCGGTCTCCATGCCCATGGCGCCGTCGATCGAGAGCCGACCGGGGCCGATGAACAGCAGGCCGAGCAGGCCCGCGGCCAGGGCGGTCTCGAGCTCCCAGCCGGTGCCGACACTCGAGTCGACGACGAAGCCCACGCCGGGAAGGTCGACCTTCACCAGCAGGACCGCACCGACCATGATCCCGATCAGCGGGATGGTGACCAGGCGGGTCATCAGCCCGGCGATCAGCAACAGCCCACCGACGCCTTCGGCGATGGTCTGCAGCCAGGCCACCGTCTCGGGCGCCGGGACGCCCAGGGAGTCGAGGAACGTGGCGAAGTTGGACACGCCGATCTGGTCGAACTTCTGCCACCCGTGGACCGCGAACGCCGCGCCGACCCCCACGCGAATGCAGAGCGGACCCAGGTCCGCCAAGTGGCCGAGTGCAGATGCACCGACTGCTTTCATGATGCCTCTCCTGTCTCGAAGATCCCGCTCCCGAGGAAGACGGCTTGCAGAGTTAGACGATGTGAACATGTGAAGCGTTCAACCGGCGGTCGCCCCGTCCCCGGTCTCGTCCAGGAGCCCGGGCCGAAACTAGAACGCGTTATCGTTCCGGGGTGACCCCCGACGTCTTCGGCCCGGCCCGGCTGGGCCCGGTGGCCCTGCGCAACCGGGTGGTCAAGGCGGCGACGTTCGAGGGGCGCACGCCGGAGGGTCAGGCCACCGAGGACCTGGTCGAGTACCACCTGGCCGTCGCCCGCGGCGGGGTCGGGCTGACCACCGTCGCCTACCTCGCGGTCTCGCCGGAGGGTCGCACCCACGCCGAGCAGATCGTCGTCGGCGAGCACAGCCTCGCCGGGTTGGCGCGGCTGGCCGACGCGGTGCACGAGACCGGTGCCAAGCTCGCCGGCCAGGTGGGTCATGCGGGTCCGGTTGCCAACGGCCGCTCCAACCGGGCCCGGGCGATCAGCGCCAGCCGGATGCCGAGCCCGCTGTCCATGCAGATGGTCGCCTCGGCCACCGAGGCAGACCTCACCAGGGTCACCGACGCGTACGTCGGCGCCGCGCGCACCCTGGTCCACGCCGGGTTCGACGTGCTCGAGCTGCACATGGCGCACAGCTACCTGCTGTCGTCGTTCCTCGCTCCCGGGCTCAACCGGCGCACCGATCGCTGGGGAGGGCCGCTGGAGAACCGGGCCCGCCTGGCCCGCCAGGTCGCGCGTGCCGTTCGTGACGAGATCGGCGGGGACGCCGCGGTCACCGCCAAGGTCAGCCTGGACGACGGCTTCCGGGGCGGGCTGCGCGGCGAGGAGGCGCTCGACTTCGCCAGGCTGCTCGAGGCCGACGGGACCCTCGACGCGCTCCAGCTCAGTGGCGGCAGCTCGCTGATGAACCCGATGTACCTGTTCCGCGGCGGCGCACCCCGGCGCGAGTTCGCGGCCGTGATGCCTCAGCCGGTCCGGCTCGGCATGCGCCTGTTCGGGAGTCGGTTCCTCCATGAGTACCCGTTCCGGGAGGCCTACTTCCTCGAGCCGGCGCTCCGGTTCCGGGAAGCGCTCACCATGCCGTTGATGCTGCTCGGTGGTATCAACCGGCTGGAGACGATGGAGCGGGCGATGGCCCACGGCTTCGAGTACGTCGCCATGGCCCGCGCGCTCCTCCGGGAGCCGGACCTCGTGGACCGGCTCCGGTCAGGACGACAGGATGCCGGCGCGTGCATCCACTGCAACCTCTGCATGCCGACGATCTACGAGGGCACCCGGTGTCCTCTGGCGGTGGGCTGAGGGTCGACGCCGTCCCTCAGTCGTGCTTGTCGTCGTGGCCCTTGCCCTTGCCGTGGTCCTCCGGCTTCTCGGGCTTGTCGGGCTTCTCCTCGGGTTCGGACGTCGGCTCCTCCTCCTCGTCCTCGTCCTCCTCGGGCGTCGGCGACGAGGTCGGCGTCGTGGGTGAGGGCTCGGGCGCGGGTGCCTCGTCCGGCAGCTGGGCCAGCAGCTCGTCGGCAGCAGCCAGGATGCGGTCCGCCTGCTCGTCGTCGAGGGTTCCGTCGTCGCGAGCCGCCTCGGTGGCCGACGCCAGCGCCTCGACCCGCTCGCGGATCCGCACCTCGTCGCCGGCGGCGACGGCGCGGTCGACGCGGGCCAGCTGCTCGGCCAGCTCCGGCGCGCTGTCGGCGGGAGCCGACGCTCCACCGCACCCCGCGACGAGCAACGCGGTGAGTGCCAGGGTCGCCAGCCGGCGGGCAGCGTTGGCTCCGGTCGTCACTGGCCCTCCAGTACGGCGTCGTGCAGGTCCTGGAGCGGTTGCTCCAGCTCGGGCGGGGTCTGCGCCGGGATCCCCCTGTCCGCGGGAGCCTCACCCCCACCGGCGGCGAGGCCGGCGATGATGACGAAGAGCACGATGAGCGCGCACACCCCGAGCACCACGCGCAGGTGCGGGGGAGTGCCGGCGGCCCGCTCGCGGACCGTCGCGAGCAGCTCGGCCGGGCGGGAGGGGGCCGTCGCGACCGGGGCGGTCATCACCCTGGTCTCGCCCGACTCGGGAACCGTGCCGACACGACCGATCTCGCGCAGCCTGGCGACCACCTCGTCGGCCGAGGGCCGGTCGGTGTCGTCGAGGGATGTCATCTGGGCGAGCAGCCCGGCCCAGTCGGCCGGGAGCGAGTCGGGGATCTCGGGCTGGCGGCTCAGCCGGGCCAGAGCGGCCTCCGTCGGGGTGCCGGGGTAGGCACGCTCGCCGGTGAGGGCCTCGAGCAGGAGCAGGCCGAGCGAGTAGACGTCGGTGGCCACGGTGACGTCCTCGCCCCGGACCTGCTCGGGCGAGAGGTACGCCGCCGTACCGATCGCCTGCCCGGTCCGCGTGTGTCGGACGGTCTCGCCGATGAGTCGGGCGATCCCGAAGTCGGCGAGCTTGATCCGGCCGTCGTGCCCGAGGAGCACGTTGCTCGGCTTCACGTCCCGGTGGATCACCCCCGCCCCGTGGGCGTAGGCGAGCGCCGCCGCGAGCTCGCGGCCGATCTCGGCGACCCTCTCCGGAGCGGCGGGACGTCCCCCGCACTCCTGCTCGAGGGTGCGGCCCTCGACCAGCTCGAGGACCAGGTAGGGCCTCTCGGCCTTGATGCCGGCGTCCAGCAGCATGACCAGGCCGGGGTGGCTGAGCCGGGCCAGGGTGCGGGCCTCGGCGGTGAACCTCTGCCGGTCGGTCTCGTCGTCAGCGGTGTCGCGCAGCAGCTTCACCGCGACCGAGCGGTGCAGGACCGGATCCGTCGCGCGCCACACCTCGGCCATCCCGCCGCGACCGAGGATCTCCTCGAGCCGATAGCGATCGGCGAGGACGGGGGGCTCCTCCGCTGACACGTCTGCTCCTGGTCGGCCGCTGCTGGTCGCTTGGTCGGGGTCACTATGCCCGAGCCCTGCCCCGGCCCCAAGCCCCGACCCCGGGGCCGGACCCAGGAGAGTGACCGCCCACACTTCCCTTGAAATAGAACGTGTTCTAGGTTTGGGTGATGGTCTCCCCAGGTTTCCGCGACACAGATCCAGCTGAGCATGGGCACCCCCTGCGGGTGGTCGCCTGGTCCACCGGCACGGTCGGCCGTCACGCCATCGCCGGGATCGACCGCCATCCCGACCTCGAGCTGGTCGGCGTGTGGGTCTCCGATCCCGCCAAGGCCGGCCGGGACGCCGGCGAGCTCGCCGGGCTCGGACGCGACCTGGGGGTGAGCGCGACCACCGATCGGGACGCCCTCCTCGCCCTGCGGCCGGACGCGATCGTGCACACCGCGATGACCGACGACCGGGTGTTCGAGTCGATCGAGGACCTGGTCGGGTTCCTGGAGGCTGGGGTGAACGTGGTCTCCAGCGGCCCCGTGCTCCTGCAGTGGCCCTCCGGGATCTTGCCTCCGGAGATGCTCGAGAGGATCGCCAAGGCCGGGGAGGCGGGCGGCGCGAGTCTCCACGTCAACGGCATCGACCCCGGCTTCGCCAACGACGTGCTGCCGCTGTCGCTCACCTCGCTCTCGCAGCGCATCGACGAGGTGCGGGTGCAGGAGATCGCCGACTACTCGACGTACTTCCAGCCGGTCGTCATGCGGGACATCTTCGGTTTCGGCCGGCCCCTGGAGGACAAGCCGATGCTCTGGGAGCCCGGGGTCCTGTCGATGGCCTGGGGCAGCGTGGTCCGCCAGATCGCGGCCGGGCTCGGCATCACCCTCGACGAGCCGCTGTCCGAGAAGGTCGACCGGCGGCCGGCCGAGCGGGACGTCGAGACCGCGTCGGTCGACGTCCGGGCGGGGACCATGGGCGCGGTCCGGTTCGAGGTGATCGGCACCGTCGACGGCGTGCCCCGCGTCGTGCTGGAGCACGTCACCCGGACGGCCGAGGACCAGGTGCCCGAGTGGCCCACACCCCGCGAAGGCGGTGGCTGCTACCGCGTGGTCATCACCGGCGAGCCGGAGATGGAGCTCGAGCTGGCCCACCGCGGCGAGCACGGTGACCACAACGTGTCCGGGATGATCGTCACCGCCCAGCGGCTGGTCAACGCCGTGCCGGCCGTTGTCGGCGCCGCACCCGGGCTGGTCACCGCACTCGACCTGCCCCTGGTCACGGGTCGCGGTCTGGTCACCACGGGCGGCCCGGCATGAACATCCTCGACCGGTTCACGCTGACCGACCACGTCGCGATCGTCACCGGCGCCGGTCGCGGGATCGGGGCCGCCACGGCGGTCGCCCTCGCCGAGGCGGGGGCGGACGTGGTGATCTCCTCGCGGACCGCCGACCAGCTCGAGGCCGTCGCGGCCCGGGTGAGCGACGCGCGCCGCCGGGCGCTGGTCGTGCCCGCAGACCTGAGCGACCTCGATGCCGTCGCGGGGCTGGCCCAGGCGGCCCAGGACGAGTTCGGCC
The DNA here is from genome assembly GCF_035703625.1 of Nocardioides sp. Taxonomy (GTDB): domain Bacteria; phylum Actinomycetota; class Actinomycetes; order Propionibacteriales; family Nocardioidaceae; genus Nocardioides. The sequence continues at coordinate 8,089 of NZ_DASSXS010000068.1, forward strand.
GGGTCGACACCGTGGTCAACAACGTCGGTGGCACCGTTCCCAACGCGTTCCTCGACACCGACGTCGACTACCTCGAGGAGGCGTTCCGCTTCAACGTGAGCACGGCCCACGCCCTGAGCCGGGCCGCCGTCCCGTTCATGCTGAAGGGCCCCGACGACGCGCAGAAGGCGATCGTCACGATCAGCTCGATGATGGGGCGCGCCTCCGGACGCGGGTACCTCGCCTACGGCACCGCCAAGGCGGCGCTGGCCCACTGGGCCCGGCTGGCCGCCCGGGACCTGGCGCCGCGGATCCGGGTCAACGGCATCGCGGTGGGGTCGGTCTCGACCAGCGCCCTCGACTTCGTCACCAGCGATCCCGGAATGCGCCGGCAGATGGAGGAGAAGACGCCGCTGGGCCGGGTCGGTGAGGCGGAGGACATCGCGGCCGCGGTCCTCTACCTCTCCTCCCGGGCGGGGCAGTACGTCACCGGCAAGCTGCTGGAGGTGGACGGCGGGATCCAGGAGCCGAACCTGGACCTGGGACTGCCGGACCTGGGCTCGGGCACGTGATCACCCCGTTCGTGCGCTCACGTGGCTGTGGGTTGAGGAGGACGCGCAGCGCCCGTCCCGAAACCCCCGCTTCCAACGGTGACTCCGAGCGATGACGCACGATGGACGGTCGGCCGAGACCCGGAACGACACCGCCCACTCGATCTCACCGGACTCCGGCCAGCACTGGACCGAGCCGGGTGCGTGGCCGGTGGCCGACGGTGTCCACCGGATCCCCCTGCCGCTGCCCATGGACGGGCTCAAGGCAGTCAACGTCTACGCGATCGAGACCGCGCACGGCCTGACGCTGGTCGACGGTGGTTGGGCGATCGAGGAGAGCCGCACCCTCCTGGAGAAGTCGCTGCGCGACCTCGGGTACGCCCTCTCCGACATCACCCGGTTCCTGGTCACCCACGTGCACCGCGACCACTACACCCAGGCCGCCGTCATCGGCCGGGAGTACGGCGCCAAGGTCAGCCTGGGTCTCGGCGACAAGCCGACGCTGGACCTCATGCACAACACCGACGACGTCGTCGAGGATCCCACCGCCGGCGTGCTGCGGTCGGCCGGGGCGCTGGAGATCGCCCGGGAGTGGTTGAAGTTCTCCGACGGCAAGCGGCCGGACCTGACCATGTGGGGCTACCCCGACACCTGGCTCGACGGCGACCAGACTGTCGAGGTCGGTGCCAGGACCCTCGACGCGGTCCACACGCCCGGCCACACCCAGGGCCACTTCGTGTTCGCCGACCGCCCGGCCGGGCTGCTCTTCGCCGGAGACCACGTGCTGCCCACGATCACACCGTCGATCGGCTTCGAACCCGTGCCCGTCGCCCAGCCACTGCGCGACTTCCTCGGCTCACTCACCAAGGTCCGCGGGCTGCCCGACCTTCGGCTGCTCCCGGCCCATGGTCCGGTCGCGCCGTCGTCGTACGCCCGCATCGACGAGCTGCTCGCCCACCATGAAGTCCGCCTCGACCGGTGTCTCGACGCGATCCGCCAGCAGCCCGGCACGGGCTTCGACGTCGCGGGGGAGCTGCCCTGGACCCGGCACGAGCACTCACTCGCGGACCTCGACGTCTTCAACGCGGCCCTGGCCAGCATGGAGACCAAGGCCCACCTCGAGCTGCTGGTCGCGCGCGGTCGGGCCACCCGCGAGGTCACGCCCGACGGAGTGGTGTTCACCGCGGCCTGAGGCGTGCATGTTCACCGCGGCCTGAGCCGCATCGGCAGGTGGGGGATGCCGTCGTCGAGGAACTCCGGCCCGTCCACCCGGAACCCGAAGCCGGCGTACCAGTCCGCAAGCGGCGACTGCGCCGAAAGCACCACGTCGCGGTCGGAGCACACCTGAAGCGCGGTGGTCACCAGGGCTTCGGCCAGCCCGCGCCCGCGGTAGTCGGGTCGCAGCGCCACCCGTCCGATCCTCCACACGTCGACGTCGTCGACAACGCGTGCGCACCCGACGACCGCGTCCCCGTCGCGCATCACCACATGGCGCGTCCCCGGCTCCAGGTCCCGGCCGTCGAGGTCGAGGTAGCGGCAGTCCTGCTCGACCACGAACACCGCCTGACGCAGTTGCAGCATGCCGTAGGCGACGCCTGGGCCGAGGGACTCGAAGGACTCCGCGGTGATGATCACGAGAGGAAGTCGATCGTCTGTCGCCAGGCGCGGCGCGCCTCGGGGATGAACGGAAGCATGGGGAAGACGTGGATCAGGTCGGGCACCTCGACGTAGGTCAGGTCCCAGCCGGCCTCGGTCCCGAGCCGGGCGAGCAGCCGGCAGCCCGGCATGAGCGTGTCGCGGGTGCCGCAGAAGACCAGCCCCGGGGGCAGGCCGGAG
>NZ_DASSXS010000067.1:0-14171 GCF_035703625.1 Nocardioides sp.
GAGCTCGCCCGAGGGAACCGTGAGCGAAGCGAGAGAGCGCAGCGGCCAGAACCCGACCGGGGAGAGTGCCTGCGCGCTCGAGCTGCGAGCTCGCCCGAGGGAACCGTGAGCGAAGCGGGCCGACGGCCGACCATCGGCGTCTTCGCGCTGCAGGGAGACGTCCGAGAGCACCTGCGGGTCCTGACCGACCTCGGGGTCCGGGCCACGGCGGTACGGCGCCCGGCGGAGCTGGACGCGTGTGACGGCCTGGTCATCCCCGGCGGCGAGTCCACCACGATGGCCAAGCTGGCCCGCACCTTCGACCTCTTCGAGCCGCTCCGGCAGCGGATCAAGGGCGGTCTCCCCGCCTTCGGCACCTGCGCGGGCATGATCATGCTCGCCGACCGGATCGAGGACGGGGCTCCCGGCCAGGAGACCCTCGGTGGCCTCGACGTCACCGTCCGGCGCAACGCGTTCGGGCGCCAGGTCGACTCCTTCGAGGGTGACCTCGAGTTCGCGGGGATCGAGCAGCCCGTGCATGCGGTGTTCATCCGCGCCCCCTGGGTGGAGGAGCACGGTCCGGCGGTGGAAGTCCTTGCGCGCGTGGACGAGGGGCCGGCGATGGGTAGGATCGTCGCGGTCCGGCAGGGACCGCTGATGGCGACGTCGTTCCATCCGGAGTGGGGCGGCGACGCCCGGATCCACCGGGTCTTCGTCGACCTGGTCCTCGACCACCGACACTGAGAAGGAACGCATGTCCGGCCACTCCAAATGGGCGACCACCAAGCACAAGAAGGCGGTCATCGACGCCCGGCGCGGCAAGATGTTCGCGAAGCTGATCAAGAACGTCGAGGTCGCGGCCCGGATGGGTGGCGGTGACCCCGCGGGCAACCCGACGCTCTACGACGCGATCCAGAAGGCCAAGAAGTCCTCGGTCCCCAACGACAACATCGACCGCGCCGTCAAGCGCGGCTCCGGCGCCGAGGCGGGGGGCGCCGACTACTCCACGATCATGTACGAGGGCTATGGGCCCTCCGGTGTCGCGATGCTCATCGAGTGCCTGACCGACAACCGCAACCGCGCCGCCATGGAGGTGCGGACGGCGATGACCCGCAACGGCGGCTCGCTGGCCGACCCGGGATCGGTCTCGTTCCTGTTCAACCGCAAGGGTGTCGTGATCGTGCCGGTCGACCAGGACGGCAAGGCCGTCTCCGAGGACGACGTGCTCGAGGCGGCGCTCGAGGCCGGCGCGGAGGAGGTCAACGACCTCGGGGAGGCCTTCGAGGTGGTGTCCGAGGCGACCGACCTGGTCGGGGTCAGGAGCGCGCTCCAGGCCGCGGGTATCGACTACGACTCCGCCGAGGCCCAGTTCGTGCCCGACATGCAGGTCGAGCTCGACAAGGAGGGTGCCGCGAAGCTCTTCCGGCTGATCGAGGCGCTCGAGGACAGCGACGACGTCCAGAACGTCTACGCCAACTTCGACGTCAGCGACGACGTGATGGCGGAACTGGAGGCGTAGCAGGCGAAGCTGCGACGCCGACGGAGGCGAAAGCCCACCTGCCGCGGCTCTCCGTCGTGGGCACCGGGTTCGAGCAGCCAAACGGTGCAGATTCTCATGCGCCTGGTGGCTGAGGGTCTGCACTCTGGCCGTCGCCGTGCGGCGGTTCCCGGCCTGTCGAGACCCGGCTGGGGTCCATGAGCCCGACCGTACGCCGGGTCCCCGGCGCGTCGCGCCGGTCGATGGGGGACGCCTCGGGTTAGCGTGGGCTCCGAACAGGTGTTCGGACCAGGAAGGGTGACCATGCGGGTGCTCGGCATCGACCCGGGGCTCACACGCTGCGGCATGGGCGTGGTGGAGGGAACGGTCGGCCGACCCCTGTCCCTGGTCGACGTCAACGTGCTGCGGACCGGCGCCGGCGAGCCCGTCGCCCACCGGTTGGTCACCATCGAGCGGGGGATCGACGCCTGGCTCGACGAGTACGCCCCCGACGCGGTGGCGGTCGAGCGCGTCTTCGCCCGGTCCGACTCCAGCACCATCATGGGCACCGCGCAGGCCAGCGGCATCGCCCTGGTCGCCGCCGCCCGGCGGGGGTTGCCGGTCGCCCTCCACACGCCCAGCGAGGTCAAGGCGGCCGTCTCCGGCAGCGGACGGGCCGACAAGGCCCAGGTCGGAGCGATGGTGGCCCGGATCCTGCGGCTCGACGCCCCACCCAAGCCGGCCGACGCCGCCGACGCCCTGGCCCTCGCGATCACCCACGTGTGGCGCGGTGGCGCCCAGGCCCGCATCGAGGCCGCCCTGGCACGACAGAGGAGCAGAGCATGATCGCGTTCGTTCGAGGCGAGGTCGCGGCGGTCTCGGTGACCAGCGCCGTCCTGGAGGTCGGGGGGGTCGGGCTCGAGCTGATGTGCACGCCCGGCACGCTCGCCACGCTCCGCACCGGCCAGCCGGCCACGCTGCCGACCAGCATGGTCGTGCGCGAGGACTCCCTCACCCTCTTCGGCTTCCTCGACGAGGACGAGAAGGCCACGTTCGAGCTGGTGCAGACCGCCTCCGGCGTCGGCCCCAAGCTGGCCCAGGCGATGCTGGCCTGCCTCTCGCCCGACGACCTCCGGTCCGCGGTCGCGGGCGACGACGTCAAGACCCTCACCCGGGTTCCCGGGATCGGGCAGAAGGGCGCCCAGCGGATCATCCTCGAGCTCAAGGACCGGCTCGGTGCCCCGACCGGTGTCGCCGGCCGGATGGCCGCTGCGCCGCTCGCCCCCTGGAAGGCGCAGGTCCACCAGGGCCTGGTCGGCCTGGGCTGGTCTGCCAGGGATGCCGACCAGGCGATCGAGTCGGTCTCCCACGCCGCCGGTGACGAGCCCGACGTGCCGGCGTTGCTCCGCGCCGCCCTCCGCACGCTGAGCAAGGCCTGATGATGGACCACCTGGACGCCGCCGAGGAAGCCCATCTGCGCAACCTGACCGCGGCCGAGGCCGAGGGCGACGAGCGAGCGGTCGAGGCGGCCCTGCGGCCACGGACCCTCGACGAGGTCGTCGGGCAGCAGCGGGTGCGTGCCCAGCTGGGGCTGGTGCTCGAGGCGGCACGCCAGCGTCAGCGACCGCCCGACCACGTGCTGCTCTCGGGCCCTCCCGGTCTGGGCAAGACCACGCTGGCCATGATCATCGCGGCGGAGATGTCCGCGCCGCTGCGACTGACCAGCGGCCCGGCGATCACCCATGCCGGCGACCTGGCCGCGATCCTGTCCGGGATGAACGACGGCGACGTCCTGTTCGTCGACGAGATCCACCGGATGTCGCGGCCCGCCGAGGAGATGCTCTACATGGCCATGGAGGACTTCCGGGTCGACGTGGTGATCGGCAAGGGCCCGGGGGCCACCGCCATCCCGCTGGAGATCCCGCCGTTCACCCTCGTCGGGGCGACCACCCGGGCCGGGCTGCTCCCCGGGCCCCTGCGCGACCGGTTCGGGTTCACCGCCCATCTGGAGTTCTACGCTCCCGACGAGCTCGACCAGATCGTCCACCGGTCGGCAGGGCTGCTCGACGTCGACGTGACCGGCGAGGGCGCAGCCGAGATCGCCTCCCGCTCCCGCGGCACCCCCCGCATCGCCAACCGGTTGTTGCGGCGGGTCCGCGACTACGCCCAGGTCCGGGCCGACGGCGTCGTGACCATCGACGTCTCCCGCCGGGCGCTGGAGCTCTACGAGGTCGACGAGTCCGGGCTCGACCGGCTCGACCTGGGCGTCCTCGACGTCCTGTGCCGGCGGTTCGGTGGCGGCCCGGTCGGGATCTCCACCCTCGCGGTGGCCGTCGGTGAGGAGCGGGAGACGGTCGAGGAGGTGGCCGAGCCGTTCCTCGTCCGCATGGGCCTGCTGGCCCGGACGCCGAGGGGACGGGTGGCGACGCCCGCGGCCTGGGCGCATCTGGGGCTCGGTGTGCCCGCCGGCCAGCCGGGCAACCCGTTCGGTGGCGACGCGCCGCTCTTCGACGAGTAGTTCTTCGAGGACTGATTCTCCCGGGGACGTGGCGACGGTTACACTTCAGCGTCGCCACCGCGTCGCGGTCGGCCATCCCCAAAGTCCACGCTCGAGAGGTTCAGTCGTGCCGGAGCTCGTCTCCCTGTTGCCCATCGTCGGGATCGCGTTCCTGTTCTGGTTCCTGATCATCCGGCCTGCCTCGAAGCGTCAGCGGGAACTCTCGCGGATGCAGGGTGCGTTGGAGGTAGGTGACGACGTCATGCTGTCGTCGGGGATCTTCGGGACCCTGGCGTCGGTCGAGGGGGAGAACGTGCACGTGCTGGTGGCCGACGGCGTGACCCTCAAGGTGGCGCGTGGCGCGATCGCGAACGTCGTACGGACCGAGCCTGCGGCCGACGAGCCCGGGGAGGGCTGACATGGCACGCACCCGCTACCGCCCCGGACGCACCGTGGTGGCGTTCTTCGTGGGGCTGGCCATCGCCTTCGGGCTGGTGGCGCTGGCCGGGTCCTGGACGCCGCGCCTGGGACTCGACCTCCAGGGTGGTACCCGGATCAGCCTCGTCGCGAGCGGCGAGAACGTGAGCGAGGGCAGCCTCCAGGAGGCAGCCAACATCATCGACAGCCGGGTCAACGGGTCCGGCGTCTCCGAGGCCGAGGTCACCACCCAGGGCGAACGAACCGTGGTCGTGGAGATCCCGGGCGAGTCGCGGCCCGAGCTGGAGGAGACCGTCAAGCGCCAGGCCCAGCTGCGCTTCCGGGTCGTGGCGTGTTCGAGCGTCGACCCGACGGCCTGTGGCGGGGCGGCTGCGACTCCGCAGGCCCCTCAGCAGCCCCAGGCCCCCGGATCGGGTGTCACCGTGCCGTCGGCGCCCGAGTCGGGCAACAGCACCCCGAGGAACCGGCCGCCGTTCCTCGGCAAGCTCAGCGGCCAGCAGACGGAGAGCCCGCAGGGGCAGCAGTCGGAGTCGCCCAGCCCTGAAGAGACCAGCCCGAGCGCGCCCGCCGAGCCGAGCGAGGACGACCCGGTCAACGACCCGCTGACGTGGATGGACAACCCCGACCAGGCGTCCATCCAGGCCTTCAACGCCTACGACTGCGAGAAGAACACCTCCTCGGCCAATGTCGACCTGGAGACCGGCGAGCTGGTGCCAGGTGATGACGCAGGGCTCCCTCTGGTCACCTGTGACGATGCGGGTATCAAGTACCTCCTCTCGGTCTCGATGATCGAGGGCACGAACCTGACGTCGGCCAGTGCCGGCATCCCCCAGCAGAGCGTCAGCTGGGCGGTGGACCTCAAGTTCGACGGAGCGGGAACCGACGACTTCACGGAGATCTCCCGCAGCCTCTTCGGCACGGAGAAGCAGTTCGCGATCGTTCTGGACGGCCAGGTCATCTCGGCTCCGACGATGAACGGGATCATCACCAACGGCGAGGCCCAGATCACCGGTGAGTTCACCGAGGCGGAGGCCACGAGCCTGGCCACCAGCCTGAAGTTCGGTGCCCTGCCGATCCAGTTCTCCGACGACCTCATCGAGACCCAGACCGTCGGGCCGTCCCTCGCCGGCAACCAGCTCTCGGCCGGTCTCGCGGCGGGAGCCCTCGGGCTCGGGCTGGTGATGCTCTACTGCCTGGTCTACTACCGCGGGCTCGGCCTCGTCGTGCTGGCCTCACTCGTGGTTGCCGCGGCCTTCACCTACGCGTTGGTGCTGCTGCTGAGTGAGAGCGCGGGCTTCGCCCTGTCGCTGCCCGGCGTGGCCGGGCTGATCGTCGGCGTCGGCATCACGGCCGACTCGTTCATCGTCTACTTCGAGCGAATCCGTGACGAGATGCGCGACGGCAAGTCGATGCGGGTCGCCTGCGAGAGTGGCTGGCAGCGCGCCAGGAACACCTGTCTGGCCGCAGACGCGGTATCGCTGTTGGCGGCCGTCGTCCTCTACATCTTCGCCACTGGCGTGGTGCGGGGCTTCGCGTTCGCACTCGGCCTCTCCACCTTGATCGACCTGGCCGTGTTCTTCTGGTTCACCCACCCGATGGTGTCCTGGCTGGCGAGGTTCGACTTCTTCAACCGTGGTCACAAGCTGTCCGGTCTCGACGCGGAGAGCCTCGGCCTCGACCGACTTCCGATGGGGGCGAAGGCCTGATGGGCAAGTTCTCCAGGCTCGGCAACGACCTCTACTCCGGCCAGAAGTCGATCGACTTCGTCGGTCGGCGCTGGCTCTGGTACGGCATCTCCGCCGTCATCTTGCTGGTGGCCGTCGGCGGGCTGTACTTCAAGGGGCTCAACTACGGCATCGAGTTCACCGGCGGCGCCGAGTACCGCATCTCCCTGCCGGCGGCGCAGGTGGACCAGGACACCGCCGACGAGCTCCGGCAGGCCGTGGCCGACAGCGGCATCGACAATGCCTCCTCGCCCGTGGTCACCACCAGCGGTGACGAGGCGATCCTGATCCAGACCGAGCCCCTCGGCGACGAGGAGAGCGCCGAGGTCGGTCAGGTCATCCTCGACGCGACCGGCGCCTCCGACGAGGACCTGTCGCAGTCGGAGATCGGCGCCTCGTGGGGGCAGGAGGTCGCCGAGCGCGCCCTGCTGGGCCTCAGCGTCTTCCTGGTCCTCGTGGTGCTCTTCATCTGGGCCTACTTCCGGCAGTGGAAGATGTCCGTGGCGGCCCTGGTGGCCCTGGCGCACGACGTGATCATCACCATCGGCGTCTACGCCCTGTCCGGCTTCGAGGTCACCCCGGCCACCGTGACCGGTGTTCTCACGATCCTCGGCTTCTCGCTCTACGACACCGTCGTGGTCTTCGACAAGGTCCGTGAGAACACCGCAGACCTCCGGGGCACCCGCCAGACCTATGCGGCGGCGGCCAACCTGGCGGTGAACCAGACGTTGGTGCGCTCCATCAACACCTCGATCGTGGCGCTGATCCCCGTCGGCTGCATCCTCTACGTGGGTGCCGTGCAGCTCGGCACGGGCTCGCTGAAGGACCTGGCGCTCGCGCTGTTCGTCGGCATGGCGGCCGGCGTGTACTCCTCGGTCTTCATCGCGACCCCGTTGCTGGCGCACCTGAAGTCGCGGGAGAGCGAAGTGGTGCTCGCCGAGAAGCGCGACAAGGCACGTCGTCGCGCGATGGCAGACCGCTACGCCTCCGTCCCGGCTTTCAGCGATGACCTGCCTGTCGCCGACGAGCCCGGCGTGGACGCCGACCGGCGCGACCCGGCAACCGGCGGGCCGGCCCCTGCGGCCCCCGCCCGGGCGCCCGAGGCGTCCGGCCGTGGCCGGGTGGCTCCCTCGCCCCAGCGTCCGGTGCAGAAGAGCGCCGCGTCCGGCCGGCAGCAGCCCAGCCGCCGGCCGCGCTCCAAGCGGGGCAGGAAGTAGCGGTGCCCACCACCGCCCAGGCCGCCCTCGAGCGGCTCGTCGTCGACGTGCCCGACTTCCCGGAGCCGGGCGTCGTCTTCAAGGACATCACGCCCCTCCTCGATGACCACGACGCGCTGACCGCGGTGGTGCAGGCCCTCGCCGCGGCTGGCCGCGACCAGGCCGGAGAGGTGGTGGTCGACAAGGTGATCGGCATGGAGTCGCGAGGCTTCATCCTGGCCGCTCCGGTCGCCCTCGAGCTGGGCGCCGGGTTCATCCCGGTCCGCAAGGCCGGCAAGCTGCCGCGCGCGACGTACGCCGTCTCGTACGCGCTGGAGTACGGCGAGGCGACGCTCGAGATCCACCGCGACGCGATCGCTCCGGGAGACCGGGTCCTGCTGGTCGACGACGTGCTGGCGACCGGTGGCACCCTCAAGGCGACCCGGGAGCTGGTCGACAAGTGCGGCGGTGTCGTGGTCGGGGCGACGGTGCTCATGGAGCTGGCGTTCCTGCCCGGGCGGGAGACCGTCGGCGACCTCCTGGTGAAGGCGCTCACCACGATCAGGCCCGGCTCCTAGACTGGAGTGGTGACCGAGGGGCCCACGGCGGAGGAGGCCGCACCCGAGACCCAGGGCGAGCGCGTCCCCGAGACGATCACCTCCGGCCGGGGCATGCGGGCCCGCCTCGCGCGGATGGGCACCCGCAGCCAGCCCGGCAACGCCGTGCTGGAGCCGCTGTTCCGTGCCGTCAAGGCCAACCACCCGAAGGCCGACCTGGCGCTGCTCGAGCGTGCCTACCTGACCGCGGAGAAGATGCACGGCACCCAGATGCGCAAGAGCGGTGACCCCTACATCACCCACCCGCTCGCGGTCACCACGATCCTCGCCGACATCGGGATGACCGAGCCCACCCTCGTGGCCGCCCTTCTCCACGACACGGTCGAGGACACGCCGTACACCCTCGACGAGCTGCGCGCCGACTTCGGCGACGAGGTCGCCCGGCTGGTCGACGGGGTGACCAAGCTCGACAAGGTCAAGTACGGCGACTCCGCGCAGGCCGAGACCATCCGCAAGATGATCGTGGCGATGTCGCGCGACATCCGGGTGCTCGTGGTGAAGCTGGCAGACCGCCTCCACAACATGCGCACCCTGCGCTACGTGTCGCAGGCCTCGCAGGAGCGGACCGCGCGGGAGACCCTCGACATCTACGCGCCGCTGGCCCACCGCCTGGGCATGAACACGCTCAAGTGGGAGCTCGAGGACCTCGCCTTCGCCACCTTGCACCCGAAGATCTACGACGAGATCGTGCGGCTGGTCGCCGAGCGTGCACCCTCGCGCGGGCAGTTCCTCGCCGAGGTGATCAAGCAGGTCGAGCAGGACCTCAAGGAGGCGAAGGTCAAGGCGACGGTCACCGGTCGGCCCAAGCACTACTACTCGATCTACCAGAAGATGATCCTGGGCGGCCGGGACTTCACCGACATCTACGACCTGGTCGGCATCCGGATCCTGGTCGAGGAGGACCGCGACTGCTACTCCGCCCTCGGCGTCCTCCACTCGCGGTGGAACCCGGTGCTGGGGCGGTTCAAGGACTTCGTCGCGATGCCGAAGTTCAACATGTACCAGTCGCTGCACACCACGGTGATGGGCCCGCAGGGCAAGCCGGTGGAGATCCAGATCCGGACCTTCGCCATGCACCGGCGCGCGGAGTACGGCGTCGCGGCCCACTGGAAGTACAAGGAGGACGGCCGGGCCGGCCTCGACACCGAGCGACGCGGGGACATGGACGACATGACCTGGGTGCGTCAGCTCCTGGACTGGCAGAGCGACGTCGAGGACCCGGGGGAGTTCCTGGAGTCCCTGCGCTTCGAGATCAACCGGGCCGAGGTCTACGTGTTCACCCCGCGCGGCGACGTGATCGCCCTGCCCACCGGGGCCACCCCCGTCGACTTCGCCTACGCCGTGCACACCGAGGTCGGACACCGCACCATCGGCGCGCGGGTCAACGGGCGGCTGGTCCCGCTCGAGTCCACCCTCGACAACAGCGACGTGGTGGAGATCTTCACGTCCAAGGCGCCGACCGCGGCCCCGTCACGGGACTGGCTCACCTTCGTGAAGTCACCGCGTGCGCGCTCGAAGATCCGCCAGTGGTTCACCAAGGAGCGGCGCGAGGAGGCGATCGAGCAGGGCAAGGAGCAGATCGCCCGGCTGATGCGCAAGGAAGGGCTCCCGCTCAAGCGGCTGCTCTCCCACGAGTCGCTGATGCTGGCGGCGGTGCACTTCAACCTGGCCGACGTCTCGGCGCTGTACGCCGCGGTCGGCGAGGGCAACCTCAGCGCGCAGGCCGTCGTACGCCGCGTCATCCACCTGCACGGCGGTGACGAGGGAGCGGCCGAGGACGCCTCCGAGGGCGTCACCATCACCGGGCGCCGTACCCGCTCGAAGGCCGGGGGCGCCGGCGACGCGGGGGTCATCGTCAAGGGCACCCCCGACGTCTGGGTCAAGCTCGCCAAGTGCTGCACCCCCGTCCCGCCCGACGACATCCTCGGCTTCGTCACCAAGGGCGGGGGAGTCTCGGTGCACCGGACCGACTGCACCAACGCGTCGAGCCTGCGTGGCAAGCCCGAGCGGCTGCTGGACGTGGAGTGGGCGCCGACCGGGCAGTCGACGTTCCTCGTCAACATCCAGGTGGAGGCGCTCGACCGGGCCCGGCTGCTGTCCGACATCACCATGGTGCTCTCCGACGCCCACGTGAACATCCTCAGTGCGCACCTGCAGACCACACGCGACCGGGTGGCCAAGAGCCGGTTCACCTTCGAGATGGCCGAGGCCAAGCACCTCGACAACGTGCTGCGCGCGGTTCGCTCGGTGCCCGGCGTCTTCGACGCCTACCGCGTCACGCAGTGAGGCAAACCGGAGGTTGAGGTGCGAAGGCGCGCTGAGCGCCTGAGCCTCGAAACCCCGGAACGGAGGCAGGGCCGGGACCAACCGCGCTCGCCGCCCTGCCTCCGTTCCGGGGTTTCGACCCGCCGCCACGACCTCGCAAGCTCGGTCGCGGGCTCGCTCAACCTTCTCCGCGTTCGTGTCCCGCTCGCCAGCTCGCGGCCCACGAGCTACGAAAAGTCGGCGGCGGCCCGCTTGGCCATGTCGAGGAACGCCTGGCGCGAGGCGAGGTTCTCCTCGAGCTCGCGGACCCGCTTCTCGTCACCCGCCCTGCGGGCGGCGTCGAGGTCCGCCTGGATCTCGGCGAGGGCCGCTTCGAGCTTGGAGACCATGTCGCCGGCCCGGGCGGACTTCTCCGGGTCGGTACGGCGCCACTGCTCCTCCTCGACGCCCCGGATCGCCTGCTCGACCTTCCGGATCCGGCCCTCGAGCTCCTTCATCCGGTCGCGGGGCACCTTGCCCGCGGCCTCCCAGCGCTCGGCGATGTCGCGCATCGCCGCCTTGGCGGCGTCCAGGTCGGTCACCGGCACCAGGGCCTCCGCCTCGACGAGGAGCTTCTCCTTCACCTCGGCGTTCGCGGCGAACTCCTTCTCCTGCTCGGCGTTGGCGGCGTCACGCGCGCCGAAGAAGGTGTCCTGGGCTCCGCGGAACCGCTTCCACAACGCCTCCTCGACGTCGCGGGGCGCCGGCCCAGCGGCCTTCCACTGCTTCATGAGGTCGCGGAACCGGCCGGCCGTCGGCCCCCAGTCGCGGGAGTCGGCGAGCGCCTCGGCCTCCTTGGCCAGCCTCTCCTTGACCACGCGGGACGCGTCACGCTTCTCGTGCTGCTCGGCGAAGTGCGACTTGCGCCGGCGGGTGTAGGAGGTGCGCGCGGTCGAGAACCTGCGCCAGAGGGCGTCGTCGGAGGCCCGGTCGATCCGGGGCAACGCCTTCCACTGGTCGAGGAGCTCGCGGAGCCGGTTGGCGCCGGCCCGCCAGTCATTGCCCTGGGCGATCTCCTCCGCCTCGGCCACCAGCGCTTCCTTCGCGACCTTGGACTCGGCGGCCCGCTGGGCGCGTTCGGCCTTGCGGGCCTCGCGCTGCTGGTCCACCACCGGGCCGAGCGCGTCCAACCGGGTCACGAGCGACCCGAGGTCGCCGACCGCGTTGGCGTCCACCACCTGCTCGCGCACGGTCCTGATCGAGGTGGCCGCCTCGTCGGGGGAGAGCTTGGCCGCCTTGACCCGCTGCTCCAGCAGGCCGACCTCGAACTCGAGCGCGTCGTACCTCTCGGTGAAGAACTTCAGGGCCTCGTCCGGGGTGCCCTCGGGGTACTGGCCCACCGAGCGTTCGTCGCCGGAGGCGGTCTTGACGAAGACCGTCCCGTCGTCGGCGACGCGACCCCACGGATGACTCGTCACTGGACTCCCTCTTCACTGGCGCAGCGTTGGTCGGCGCGGGCGCTGCCCACCCGGACGGGGCCATGCTAGTCACCCGTGGCCGGGCGGCTGCGTCGGCGGGCGCGAGTCTCGGTAGGGTCTACGGAGTGTTCATCGCCGGCTTCCCCGCAGGTCCGTGGGGTACCAACTGCTATGTCGTCGCCACCGCGGCGGGCAACGAGTGCGTCGTCATCGACCCCGGGAAGGACGCCGCCGAGGGTGTCGACCAGGTCGTCCGCGAGCACCGGCTCAAGCCGATCTCGGTGCTGGTGACCCACGGCCACGTCGACCACATGTGGTGCGTGGCGCCGGTGGCCGGCACCTACGACTCCACGGCGTGGATCCACCCGGACGACCGGCACCTCCTCACCGACCCCATGGCCGGCATGAGCCGCGAGACGACCCAGATGCTGCTCGGCGGCAACTACGAGTGGGCGGAGCCGGACGACGTGCGCGAGCTGGCCGACGGCCAGACGCTCGAGCTCGCCGGGCTGTCGTTCCTGGTCGACCACACGCCCGGCCACACGGAGGGCTCGGTCACGTTCCGCAGCGAGTACGGCGACCAGGGGGTCTCCGAGGTGATGTTCTCGGGGGACCTGCTGTTCGCGGGGTCGATCGGCCGCACCGACCTGCCCGGCGGCGACCACCCGACGATGCTGCGCAGCCTGACCGAGAAGGTGCTGCCCCTCGCCGACGACATCGTCGTGCTGCCCGGTCACGGTGAGCAGACGTCGATCGGCCGCGAGCGCGCGACCAACCCCTTCCTCCTCGAGCTCCAGGGCGGGCACGAGGCCGGGCGAGTCACCAGGGGACTCTGACGAGATGGCCAGACCGACCCCGCTCAGCGGGTTTCCCGAGCTGCTGCCCGGGCAGCGCGCGATCGAGGCGCACGTGCTGGACACGCTGCGGCGTACCTTCGAGCTGCACGGCTTCGCCGGCATCGAGACCCGCGTCGTCGAGCCGCTCGACCGGCTCGCCAAGGGCGGTGAGATCGACAAGGAGATCTACGTCCTCCGGCGGCTGCAGGCCGCCGACGACCAGGACGACTCGGGGCAGGCCTCGCAGCTGGGCCTGCACTTCGACCTCACGGTGCCGTTCGCCCGCTACGTCCTCGAGAACGCCGGCAAGCTCGACTTTCCCTTCCGCCGCTACCAGATCCAGCCGGCCTGGCGAGGTGAGCGGCCGCAGGAGGGCCGCTACCGCCAGTTCACCCAGGCCGACATCGACATCGTCGGGCACGGCGAGCTGCCGTTCCACCACGACGTCGAGGTGATGCGGGTGATGGTGGAGGCGCTCGGCAGGCTGCCGGTGCCACCGCTGTCGTTCCAGCTCAACAACCGCAAGCTGATCCAGGGCTTCTACCGCGGCCTGGGCCTGCCCGACCTGACCACCGCCATCCGGGTGATCGACAAGCTGGACAAGCTGCCGCCCGAGGTGGTGGCCGACCAGCTGGTCGAGCTCGCCGGGGCGACCCCCGAGCAGGCGCAGCGGTGCCTCGAGCTGGCCACGATCCGGGTGCCCGACACCTCCTTCGTCGACCGGGTCAGGGAGCTCGGTGTCGAGGACGAGCTGCTCGAGACCGGTCTGGCGGAGCTGGCGGCGGTGGTCGAGGGCTGCGCCCCGAGCGCGGGGGAGCGGGTCACGGTCGAGGCGAACCTGCGGATCGCTCGCGGGCTCGACTACTACACGGGCACGGTCGTGGAGATCTTCATGAGTGGCTACGAGCGGCTGAAGTCGGTCGGCGGTGGCGGACGCTACGACGCCCTGGCCGACGACGGCAAGACGACGTACCCCGGCGTGGGCGTCTCGTTCGGCGTCTCCCGCACCCTGGTCCCGCTGATCTCCGACGGCGTGCTGACCAGCAGCCGGTCGGTGCCGAGCGCCGTCCTCGTCGCCCTCGTCGACGAGGAGTCGCGCGGGGCGAGCGACGCCGTCGCCACCGCCCTGCGGGCGCGGGACATCGCCTGCGAGGTCGCGCCGGCCCCGCAGAAGTTCGGCAAGCAGATCCGCTATGCCGAGCGCCGCGGGATCCCCTACGTGTGGTTCCCCCCGGTCGACGGGCACGGCGGCGACGCCCACGAGGTCAAGGACATCCGCACCGGTGACCAGGTGGTCGCCGACCCCGCCACCTGGGCCCCACCACCCGAGGACCTGACGCCCCGCATCAGCACCAGCGTCATGACGAAGGAGCACCCGTGATTCGCACCCATGACGCCGGAGAGCTGCGCGCCGACCACGTCGGCCAGTCCGTGACCCTGGCCGGCTGGGTCGCCCGCCGGCGCGACCACGGCGGCGTTGCCTTCCTCGACCTCCGCGAGGCCAGCGGAGTGGTGCAGGTGGTCGTCCGTGACGAGGCGGTCGCCCACAGCCTGCGCAGCGAGTACTGCCTCAAGGTCACCGGCACCGTCTCCCTCCGCCCCGAGGGCAACGCGAACCCGAACCTGCCCAGCGGAGAGATCGAGGTCATCGCCGACGACGTCGAGGTGCTCAGCGCCAGCGCCGC
>NZ_DASSXS010000108.1:0-2526 GCF_035703625.1 Nocardioides sp.
CCACCGCGGTCGCCGCCCTGCGTCGCTTCGGGGGTTTCGAGGCTCAGGCGCCGGGGCGCCTTCGCACCTCAACCTCCGCTCGGTGACGGGTGCCTTCGTGCCTCAATCTCCGGTCGGTGACCACCGCGGTCGCCGCCCTGCGTCGCTTCGGGGGTTTCGAGGCTCAGGCGCCGGGGCGCCTTCGCACCTCAACCACCGGTCGGCGACGGGCGCCTTCGCACCTCAACCTCCGGTCGGTGACGGGGTGCCTTCGCACCTCAACCTCCGGTCGGTGACCAACGGGTCAAGCCCTGCCCACAGTCACGGGGTTTCGACGACGCTCGCTGCGCTCGCTGCTCAACCACCGGACCAAGTTCGCCGAGGCTCGCACCTCAACGCCGGAGGGCGAGTTACGCATCCCCGCCTTCTTGTTTCACATCGGCGACGGCGGTGGGGTCGTCGATGCGGTACTTGTCGAAGGCCTCCTGGACCTTCGACCGGTCGATCTCACCGGCGTCGGCCAGGGCCTGGAGGGCCTGGACGACCACCGACTGGGCGTCCACGTGGAAGAACCGCCGCGCGGCCGGGCGGGTGTCGGCGAACCCGAAGCCGTCGGTGCCGAGCACGCGGTAGTCGCCGGGCACCCAGCGCGCGATCTGGAGGGGTACGGCGCACATGTAGTCGGACACCGCGACCACCGGGCCGCTGGCGTCGGCCAGCTTGTCGGAGACGTACGCCGTCCGGGGGGTCTCGCTCGGGTTGAGCAGGTTCCACTCCTCGGCCGAGATGGCGTCGCGGGCCAGCTCGTTCCAGGAGGTGACCGACCAGGTGTCGGCCGCGACCCCCCAGTCCTCACGCAGGATCCGGGCGGCGTCGGCGGCCCACGGGAAACCGACCCCGGACCCGAGCAGCTGCACGCGGGGGCCGTCGCCCTCGCCCTTCGACACGGAGTAGATGCCGCGCAGGATGCCCTCGGCGTCGACGTCCTCGGGTTCCTTGGGCTGCACGATCGGCTCGTTGTAGACGGTGATGTAGAAGATGACGTCCTCGCCGGAGGAGTCGGTGTCGCCGCCGTACATCCGCTCGAGGCCGGACTTCATGATGTGGCTGATCTCGTAGGCGTAGGCCGGGTCGTAGTGCACGACGGCCGGGTTGGTGGTGGCGAGCAGCGGCGAGTGGCCGTCGGCGTGCTGGAGCCCCTCGCCGGTGAGCGTGGTCCGGCCGGCGGTGGCACCGATCAGGAAGCCGCGCGCGAGCTGGTCGGCCATCGCCCAGATCGAGTCGCCGGTGCGCTGGAAGCCGAACATCGAGTAGAAGATGTAGAAGGGGATCATGTGCTCCCCGTGGGTGGAGTACGCCGACCCGGCGGCCGTCGCCGACGCCATCGCCCCGGCCTCCGAGATGCCCTCGTGCAGCATCTGGCCCTGTGTGGACTCCTTGTAGGACAACAACAACTTGCGGTCGACCGCTTCGTACTGCTGGCCTCCGGGGTTGTAGACCTTGGCGCTCGGGAACATCGAGTCCATGCCGAACGTGCGGTACTCGTCGGGGGCGATCGGCACGATCCGCTTGCCGATCTCCGGGTCCTTCATCCAGTCCTTCAGCAGCCGGACGAGAGCCATGGTGGTGGCGATGGCGTTCTTGCCGGACCCCTGCTTGAGCTCGTCGTACATCTCGTTGCCGGGCAGCTTCAGCGGGGCCGCCCGGACCACACGCTTGGGCAGTGAGCCACCGAGCGCCTTGCGGCGCTCCATCATGTACTCGATCTCGGGGGCGTCCTTGCCGGGGTGGAAGAACGGCGCCGCGCCGGTCGCCTCGTAGGACTGCTCGAGGTCGCGGTCCGAGATCGGCAGGTAGAGGCGGTCGCGGAACTTCTTGAGGTCGGCCGGCGTCAGCTTCTTCATCTGGTGGGTGGCGTTCTTGCCCTCCAGCGCGTCGATCGTCCAGCCCTTGATGGTCTTGGCCAGGATCACGGTGGGCTGGCCGACGTGCCGGGTCGCCGCGTCGAACGCGGCGTACACCTTGCGGTAGTCGTGACCGCCGCGCGGGAGCTTCACGATCTGCTGGTCGGTCATGTGCTCGACCATCTTCCGCAGCCGCGGGTCGCCGCCGAAGAAGTGCTCACGGATGTAGTCGCCGGTCTCGGTGGAGTAGGTCTGGAACTGGCCGTCGGGGGTGCTGTTCATCCGGTTCACCAGCACGCCGTCGACGTCGCGGGCCAGCAGCTCGTCCCACTCGCGGCCCCAGACGACCTTGATGACGTTCCAGCCGGCGCCGCGGAAGAACGACTCGAGCTCCTGGATGATCTTGCCGTTGCCGCGCACCGGGCCGTCGAGCTGCTGGAGGTTGCAGTTGACGACGAAGGTGAGGTTGTCGAGCTCCTCGCGCGCGGCCAGGCCGATCGCCCCGAGCGACTCGGGCTCGCCCATCTCGCCGTCGCCGAGGAAGGCCCACACGTGCTGGTCGGCGGTCTGCTTGATCCCGCGGTTGTGGAGGTAGCGGTTGAACCGGGCCTGGTAGATCGCGTTGAGGGCGGTCAGGCCCATC
>NZ_DASSXS010000129.1:0-2204 GCF_035703625.1 Nocardioides sp.
GGAGCCGCACGGTTCCGCCGCGGTCGGCCGCGCGGCGGCGTACGTTGCGAAGGCCGCTCTCGTGGCGTTCCCCCGGGATCCCCTTGCCGTTGTCAGTGACGCTGAGCAGGACCCGGTCTCCGTTCACCTGGACCTCGACCACCGCAGCCGACGCCTCGGCATGGCGGGCCGTGTTCGAGAGCGCCTCCCGCAACACCGCCAGGAGCTGCTCCCCCAGCTCTCCGCCCACCGCCGTGTCGACCGGACCGGTGGTGCGGACGAGCGGGGTGAACCCCAGCACCGGCACGTACTCCTTCGCCAGGTCCCGGATGTCCGCCCGCAGGGAGCGCTCTCCGACCCGCTGCAGCTCGAAGATCGTCGACCGGATGTCACGGATCGTGGTGTCGAGGTCGAGGACCGCGGTGTCGAGGCGCTCCCGCAGCTCGTCGCTCGTCGCGGTCCTGCGGGCACCCTGGAGCTGCAGGCCGGTGGCGAAGAGGCGCTGGATCACGAGGTCGTGCAGGTCCCGCGCGATCCGGTCGCGGTCGGCCACCAACGCGAGCTCCTCTCGGTCCGCGATCGCCTCGGCCCGGTCCAGGGCCAGGGACGCCTGGTCCGCGAGCGAGGCGAGCAGCTCCACCTCCTCGACCTCCGGGCCGGGCCGTCCGCTCTCGAGGACCACGAGCAGCACACCACCCGGCGCGATCTGTGCCCGCAACGGCACCAGCACCACCGTGCCGTGCTCCGCGTGCGGTACGACGGCCACTTCCTGCGCCTGCTCGGCGTCGGCGATCCGCGCAGCCAGGTCCGCGATGACTGCCGGGATCTGGGCGACCTCCGCGCCGTCGGCGACCACGACCTCGGGCTCGACGTCCTTCCGGAGCAGCAGCGCCACCGCGCACGCGCGGACCACCCTGCGGGCGCCGACGGTGATCTGCCGCAGCGCCTCGTCCATCTCGATGGGCGGCTGCAGGGCCTCGGTGATCTGCACCGACGCCTCGAGCCACTGGCGGCGCCGTTCACTCTGCGCGTAGGCACGGGCGTTCTCGATGACGAAGCCGGCGGCGGTGGCGAGCACCCCGACCAGCACCTCGTCCTGCTCGGTGAAACCGCCCGGACCCTGCTTCTCGGTGAGGTAGAGGTTGCCGAACACGGTCCCGCGGATCCGGACCGGCACTCCGAGGAAGCTCTCCATCGGCGGGTGGTGCGGCGGGAATCCGAACGAGTCCGGGTGCTCGGCGAGATGTTCCAGCCGCACCGCCTCTGGACGCCGGATCAGGAGGCCCAGGATGCCCCGGCCCCGCGGCAGCTCACCGATCGCGCGGTGCTCCTCCTCGGTGAGGCCGAACGTCACGAAGTCGGACAGGCTGCGGCCGAACGTGTCGAGCACTCCCAGCGCGCCGTACCGTGCCTGCGTGATCCGGCAGGCCGACTCCACGATCCGGTTCAGGACGGAGTGCAGGTCCAGGTCGGAGCTGATCGCCACGACCGCCTCGAGCAGGGCCCGGGAGTCGCCGGGGAGGCCGAGATCGGCGGGAGGTTCGCTCATGGACCAGAGGCTAGCGAGCCAGCAGCTGTGAGCGAGGAACGAGCTCAGAACGTCGCGAGCGAAGGTCGAGCAAGCCCCGGGACCGAGGAACGAGGACGCGAGGGGCGGGTCCAGACCCGCCCGTCCACCACCGCGAGCCTCACATCACCCGGCGCACGGGCATCATCGACGACCGTGACCAGTCGCTGCCGATCCGGCGACCCGAGAGCTCCCGCCACACCAGCTTGAGGAAGAGATTGCGGTGCCCCGCGGCCCACGGCCGCGGCTGCCAGACCTTCCGGAGGTCGTCGAGCTCCTCCGGACCCAGCTCCTCGAGCCGGCCCAGCGCGACGACGCTCCAGCCCTGCTGGTGCTCGTAGTCCAGGTGGTCGACCTCGAAGGCCGCCTCGTTCCGCGGGCCATGGGTCCCGATCTCGCTGTACGGCGTCGTCCGGAAGACGACCGCGCCGTCGTACATCGCATAGTTGACCGGCACGATCCGGGGACCGAGCGGGGTCGCCACGGCGATCCGGCCGACAACACCCCCCTCCAGCAGGTCCAGGCACTCGTTGACGGTCAGCTCTACCGGCTCTTTCATGGCGACCTCCTTCGCAGGTCTCCATGCTGCATGCGCGGAGGCACCAGCCGGATGGGTCCTTGGTCCCCTTCTCGCCGGACCAAGGGAGGCGGACGCAGC
>NZ_DASSXS010000097.1:0-8677 GCF_035703625.1 Nocardioides sp.
AGCACCTGCCCGCCCTCGGTGCAGAGGTCGCACATCATCTTCAGCTCCTCGTCGACCACCATGAAGAGCTCGTAGATCTCCTTCTCGTCCCTCAGGAAGTCGAGGAGACGAGGCGTCACGGCGCCCTCGCTCGGGATCCGGAAGGTGCCGCTGATCGGGTTCATCCGGACGTCACCGCCGTGGATGGTCACGTGCCGCTCCGGGCTGGCGCCGATGAGGTAGCGGTCGCCGGTGAAGAACACGTAGGTCCAGTAGGCGCCCCGCTCACGCTCGAGCAGGCGGCGGAACACGGTCAGGGCCGTCGCCGCGCCCCAGTCGGCCACCTGCGCCCGGAAGTGGCGGCCGATCACCAGGTTGGCGCCCTCCCCCTGCCCGATCTCGTCCCGGATGATCGCCTCGACGAGGCGCGCGTACTCCTGGTCGTCGGTCTCGAAGCCGCCCCGGTCGGCGAAGTCCACCCCGGTGTCGTCGATCGCGTCGAGCACCTCGGCGACCGAGAACTCCAGCTCGCTCTCGACCTCGACCACCACCAGCGGCGTGCCGTCGTCGTGCGCCTCGAACCCCCGCTCGGCCACCTGGCGGAACGGGATCGCCAGCAGGCGGTCGGCGATGTGGCCGTCCTCGGGTACGCCCTCCTCGAGGGGTACGTCGAGGATCGACTCGACCACCTGGCGGCGGCCACCCACGATCCCGACCGTGTCCCGGTCCCCGGCCCGGGTGGAGCGCCGGATGATCGCCCACGCCTCGTGCCCCTGGACCTGCTCGATCGCGGCGCGGGCAGTCGTGGGCGTCATGCGCAAACCCTAGTTCCGGCGAGTCGGCGCATCTGCAACGCTCTGGGTGGCCGAGACGGCGCAAATGCGAAGGCAGAGTGTGCAAACGCGCCGACTCACGCCTCATCAGCGCTGCAAGCGCGCCGACTCGGGCCTCAGGAGCGTTGCAGACGCGCCGACTCGCGGTCTAGGAGATGGTCGTGAGGAGCTGGGTGGCGCGGGTCAGCACGACGTACAGGGTGGCGCGGCCGGTGGCGGACTCGGCCTCGATCTCCTGCGGCCGCACGACGACGATCCCGTCGAACTCCAGGCCCTTGGTGTCGAGGCCGGTCAGCACCACGACCCGGTCGTCACCGGACGGCGTCGCGGTGGAGCCCACGGCTGCGCGCGCGGCCGGGGCGTCGGCGGCGAGCTCGGGCCACGAGGCCAGCCAGGCGTTCACCTCGGAGCGCCGGGCGACGGGGACGACGATGGCGACGGTGCCCGACACCTGCCCGGCCATCTCGGTGACCACCTGCCGGGTCGCGGACTCCAGGTCTGCGACATCGGAGAATTCCCGGGGCGGCACGCCCGTGGAGCGGACCGCGGTCGGCAGGTCGGCGTCCAGCCCGACGCGCTCGGCGTACGCCGCGGCGTGGGCGTAGATCTCGGAGGAGTTGCGGTAGTTCGTGGACAGGTGGAACTCGTGCAGCGCCTTGCCCTCCAGCGCGGCGGCCCGAGCCGCGGCGGACTCCTCGGGCACCGGCCACGACGACTGGGCCGGGTCGCCGACGATGGTCCACGAGGCGGCCCGGCCACGTCGTCCGACCATTCGCCACTGCATGGGCGAGAGGTCCTGGGCCTCGTCGACGAGGACGTGGGCGAACCCGTCGTCCTCGATCCGGTGCGTCGGCGGCGCCCAGGCGCGACCGGTGGGGGCGTACTCGCGGTCGGCGGCGGTGGTGAGCTCGGCCAGGTCGACGCCGCCCTCCCGGGTCGACAGAGTGTCGTCGAGCTGGTGGTCCTCCTCGTGCCGGGCGGGCACGTCGCCGAGGGCGTAGCGCAGCTCGTCGAGCAGCGGCACGTCCTCCACCGAGACGTCGGGGAGCTCGCCGTGGCCGACCGACGAACCCCAGGACTTGGCCAGCAGGCGCTGGTCCTCCCCACTGAGCACGCCGTCGGCCACCCGGGCCAGGAAGTCGGGGTCGCGCAGCCACGAGAGCACGGTCGGCGCGTCCAGCGGCGGCCACCACTCGATCGCGAAGTCGACGAACGCCTGGGTGGACAGCATCTCGTCGTCGAACGCCTCGCGACCACGGTCCCGGCCGCGCTCGCCGGTCACCTGTCGCCACATGGCGTCGAGCAGGGTCGCGGCCACCCGGGGCAGCTGGCGGTTGCGGCGACCGTGGGACATCAGCTGACGGCGCAGCCGGCCCAGCAGTCCACGGTCCAGCACGATGGAGTCGTCACGCCAGAAGATCCGGAACTCGGTGGGGCTGCCCGGCGCCTGCTGCCGCGCCGTACGCCGCATCAGCTCGGCCATCCGCGCCGACCCCTTGACGTCGGCGACCGCCGGCTCGTCGTGACGCACCGCCCGGACCCCGTCGACGACCTCGCCGAGCGAGCGCAGCGCGACCGCGGTCTCACCGAGGGACGGCAGCACCCGCTCGATGTAACGCATGAACACGCCGCTCGGTCCGACGATCAGCACGCCACCGCCCTCGTAGCGGCGACGGTCGGTGTAGAGCAGGTACGCCGCCCGGTGCAGGGCGACGACCGTCTTGCCGGTGCCCGGACCACCGGAGATCGAGACCACGCCCCGGGAGGGGGCACGGATCGCCTGGTCCTGCTCGGCCTGGATGGTGGCGACGATCGAGTGCATCGACCGGTCGCGGGCGCGCGACAGCTGGGCCATCAGCGCACCCTCGCCGACGATCGGCAGGTCGGTGTCGGCCCCCGTCTGCGCGCCGGCGTCGAGCAGCTCGTCCTCGACCCCGACGACCCGGGGCCCGGTGCAGCGCAGCACGCGCCGACGTACGACGTCGTGGGGCGCGGCCGCGGTGGCCTGGTAGAACACGGCAGCCGCGGGCGCGCGCCAGTCGATCAGCATCGAGTCGCGCTGCTCGTCCCTGAGGCCGATCCGGCCGATGTAGCGGGGCTCGGGGTCGACCTCGTCGCGCAGGTCGAGGCGCCCGAACACCAGCCCCTCGTGGGCGGCGTCGAGCTGGGCGATGCGGCGGGCGGCCTGGAAGACCATGGCGTCGCGCTCGACCAGCCCGCCCTCGTGGCCCAGCCGTCCCCGGCCGTGCCCCTCACGGGCGATCTCCTGGGCAGCCCGTGACGACTTCTCGAGCTGGAGGTAGACGCGGTCCACGAACTCCTGCTCGCGAGCGATCTCACGCCCGGCAAGCTCTTCGGTCAACGGTCGTTCTCTCTGGTCCCGGGAAATCTGGCAAGTCCTCAAGCCTACCCGGCGGTCGGGTCGTGTGCCTGCGAACGCCCACCGGTCGTCCTCGGGCGCACGACCCGCTAGGTCTTCCGGCGGTTCAGGAACGCCGTCATCGCCTCGCGGGCGTCGTCGGAAGCGAAGAGGCGGGCAGAGAGGGCCGCCATCTCCTCGCCGCCGGCGTCGATCCGGGCGAGCAGGTCGCGGTTGAGGATCCGTTTGGACTCGCGCAGTCCCTGGGGCGCGCCCGTGGCGAGCGAGCCGCACACCCGCTCCACCTCGGCGTCGAGCCGGTCGGCCGGCACGGCCGCCGTGACCAGGCCGTACGACGCGGCCTGGACACCGCTGAACACCTCACCACCGAGGGTGGTCAGCGCGGCCGCGCGCGGGTTCATCCGGTGGTGGACGGTGAGGGAGATGATCGCGGCGGCCAGGCCGAGCTTGACCTCGGTGAGGGCGAAGGTGGCGTCCTCGGTGGCGACGGCGATGTCGGAGGCGGCCACGATGCCGATGCCACCGGCGCGGACGGCGCCGTGCAGCCGGGTCACCACCGGCTTGCCCATGGTGGCGATCAGCCGCTGCAGCTCGACGATCCGGCGGGCGCCCTCCTCCATGCCGTCGCTGGTCGCCTCGGACAGGTCGGCGCCGGAGCAGAACACCTTGCCCTCGGCCCGGATGAGCACCACCCGGACGGCCTCGTCTGCCTCGGCCGCCTCGAGGTGGCCGAACAGCTCGGTCACCAGCTGCCGCGAGAGGGCGTTCCGGTTGTGCTGCGAGTCCAGGGTGATCGTCGCCAGCGCGTCGGCGACGTCGTACCGCACGAGGGAGTCCATGGCCGCATCCTGCCGCAGCACGGGATCCGGCGCGGTCGCGGCTCCGAACCCCCTCCATGACGCGACGACTGATCTGGGCCGGCTTCGGCATCCTCGCCACCCTCGTGGGGATGGCCGCGGGCCACCTGGTCGCGGCGTTCACCGACCCGGCCGCCTCCCCGGTGCTCACCGTGGGGTCGACCGTGATCGACCTGACCCCCACGCCGATGAAGGAGTGGGCGATCCGGACGTTCGGTGACGACGACAAGGCGGTCCTGGTCGGCTCGGTGATGCTGGGCGCCCTCGTCCTCGCCGCGGTCGCCGGCCTGCTGGCGCGCCGCCGGTTCCTGCTGGGCGCCGGAGTGCTCGTGCTCCTGGTCGCCTCCGCCGCCGTGATGTCGCTGCTGCGCCCCGGTGCCGCCGCCCTCGACGTCCTGCCCGCGGTCGTCGCCGGGATCGTGGGGGTCGCGGCCCTGTGGCTGCTGGCCAGGCTCGCGCGCGAGAACGGGGTCCGGCCGACGACGGCCGCCGACGACGCGACCGCTCCCAGCCGCCGCGGAGTCCTGTTGGCGGCGGGCGCCCTCGGCGTGGCCGCCGCGGTGCTCGCCGGCGCGGGGCAGTGGGTCACCGGACGGCGTACGACGCCTGCCGGCGTGTCCCTGCCGCAGCCTGCCGACCCGGCTCCCGGCCTGCCCACCGACCTGCGCGGCACGGTCCCGGGCATCAGCCGGCTGCAGACGCCGACCAGCTCGTTCTACCGGGTCGACACCCGACTCACGCTCCCCATCGTCGACCTCGACGACTGGACGCTGACCATCGACGGCGACGTCGAGAACGAGCTCACCTTCACCTACGCCGACCTGCTGGCGATGCCGATGATCGAGCGGGACATCACCCTGACCTGTGTCTCCAACGACGTCGGGGGTCCCTACGTCGGGGCGGCCCGGTGGCTGGGCGTCCGCCTCTCCGACCTGCTCGACCAGGCCGGGGTCGGCGGCGGCGCGGACCAGATCTTCTCCACCGACGTGGACGGGATGACCCTCAGCACCCCGCTCGAGATGGCGCTGGCGCAGGAGGACGCGATGGTCGCGGTCGGGATGAACGGCGAGGCCCTCCCCGAGGAGCACGGCTTCCCGGCGCGGATGGTGATCCCGGGCCTCTACGGCTTCATCAGTGCCACCAAGTGGATCTCGCGGATGACGCTGACGACGTACGCCGAGAAGACGGCCTACTGGACCGACCGCAAGTGGGCGACCGACGCCCCGATCAAGACCGCCAGCCGGATCGACACCCCGCAGTCCTTCTCCACGATCGACGCCGGTGACACGTTCATCGGCGGGGTCGCGTGGGCCCAGACCCGCGGCATCGGGAAGGTCGAGGTGCAGGTCGACGGCGGCGCCTGGCAGGAGGCCGAGCTGGGCCCCGACGTGGGGGTGGACTACTGGCGCCAGTGGTACTTCCCGTGGACGGCCGAGGCGGGCGAGCACGACCTCTCGGTGCGCGCCACCGACCTCGACGGCGCAGTGCAGACCGACGCCAAGGCAGCCCCGTTCCCGAACGGGTCGAGCGGCCGGCAACGAATCATCGTCACGGTCGGCTGAGACCAATCCGCCTCGCGACCGGCGCCGAACCACTGACATCAGCACGCACGACCGACCGCCAACGAAAGGCTCGACCCATGAAGCTGAACACCATCCGTCGCACCGGCGGTCTCGCCGTTGCCGCGGTCACCCTCTCGCTCGGACTGGCCGCCTGTGGCGGCGAGGAGTCGACCAGCAGCGCCGACGACACCACCCAGTCCGAGGAGCCCACCCAGGAGCAGTCCGAGCCCATGGAGGAGGCGAGCGCCGAGACCTACGGTGCGGGCTGCGCGCAGGTGCCCACCAGTGGCGCCGGCTCGTTCGACGGCATGGCCACCGCCCCGGTCGCCTCCGCCGCGAGCGCCAACCCGCTCCTCAAGACGCTGGTCGCCGCAGTGACCGAGGCCGGACTGGTCGAGCCGCTCAACTCGGCTCCCCAGCTGACCGTGTTCGCGCCGGCCGACCCGGCCTTCGAGGCGATCCCGCCGAAGGACTTGAAGGCCGTCATGGCGGACACGCAGATGCTGGGCTCGATCCTCAAGCACCACGTGGTCGGCGAGCAGATCTCCCCGGACGAGCTGTCCGGTGAGTTCGAGACGCTCAACGGCGACATGCTGAAGATCAACGGCACCGGCGAGCAGGCCACCATCGGAGACGAGAAGGCGCAGGTCCTCTGCGGCAACGTCCCCACGGCCAACGCCACCGTCTACGTCATCGACACGGTGCTGATGCCTTCCTGATTCGCTCTTCCCGATCAGCGAGACGACACGCAAGGATCATCACTGTGGAACCGATCCGGCCGACACCCTCCGGCGCTCCCGCTCCCGAAGCGGGGGCGCCGGAGGCGCCCGACCTCGGGCAGCTGCTGAAGCTGTCCGGGCGCGGCGACGAGTCCGCCTTCGCCCGGCTGTACGACGCGATGGCAGCGCGGGTCTTCGGCCTCGCCGTCCGCGTCGTCCGCGACCGGGCCCAGGCCGAGGAGGTCGTCCAGGAGTCGTTCCTGGAGATCTGGCGGACCTCCGGCCGGTTCGACCCGGACCGCGGCAGCGCCGTCGCCTGGCTGCTCACCATCGTGCACCGCCGGGCGGTCGACCGGGTCCGCTCGGCCGAGGCCTCGAGCCGGCGGGACACGACGTACCACGACAGGAACCAACCGGTCGCGCACGACGCGACCGCCGAGGCCGCCCAGGCCTCACTCGAAGCACGCCGGGTCCGTGGCGCGCTGGCGTCGCTCACCGACGCACAGCGCCAGGCGATCGAGCTGGCGTACTTCGGCGGCTACACGCACACGGAGGTGGCGAGCATGCTGGACCTACCGGTCGGCACCGCGAAGACCCGGATCCGGGACGGGCTGATCCGGCTGCGCGACGAGATGGGAGTGGGTGCGTCATGATCGAGATCCATGCCCTCTCCGGCGCCTACGCCGTCGATGCGCTCGACGACATCGAGCGTGCCCAGTTCGAGCGTCACCTCGCCGAGTGCGCGGAGTGCCGCGCCGAGGTCGCCGGCCTCCGCTCCACGGCCGCCCTGCTGGCCGAGACCACCGCGACCGCGCCGCCCGAGAGCCTGCGCGAGCGCGTCCTGGCCGACATCGCCACCGTGCGCCCCCTGCCCCCGGCCGTCGCGACGGGAGCGGCGACCCGCCGCCGGTTTCGGCTGGCTCCCCTGGCCGCCGCGGCCGCCCTGGTCGCGGCCGTCGGGACCGGTGTCGTGGTGACCCAGCCCTGGGCCGACGACACCAGCCAGACCCAGCTCAGCGCCGTCGACCAGGTGCTGCAGGCCGACGACGCCGAGAGGTACACGAAGGCCATCGACGGCTCCGAGGCCACGATGGTCCGCTCCCGCTCGCTCAACAAGGCGGTGCTGGTCACCAAGAACATGGCGCCACCCCCGGAGGGCAAGGTCTACGAGCTCTGGCTCGACCACGAGGGCATCGGCATGGTGCCCGCCGGCCTGATGGCCCAGGGCGGTGAGCAGATGATCCTGCTCGAGGGCGACCCCGCCACCGCCACCGGCGCGGGCATCACGGTCGAGCCTGCCGGCGGCTCCGAGGAACCGACCCTGCCACCGGTGACGCTCTTCGCGTTCGAACAGGCCTGACCCGGTGAGCACTCCACGACGCGTGGCCGTCATCGGCTCCGGTGTCGCCGGGCTGATGGCCGCCCATGTCGCCGCACGCTCGGCGCGGGTCACGCTCTTCGAGGCCGACGACCGCCTCGGCGGTCACGCCGACACCCACCTGGTGCGGGAGCACGGACGCACCCTGGCCATCGACACCGGCTTCATCGTCCACAACCGGCACACCTACCCGACCCTGCTCCGCCTCTTCGCCGAGCTCGGCGTCGAGACCCAGGAGTCGGAGATGTCGCTGTCGGTGCGCGACGACGAGACCGGCCTCGAGTACGCCGGCGCGCTCGGCCCGCGCGGACTGTTCCCGGGCGGCGCCAACCTGTCCAACCCGGCGTACCTGCGCCTGGTCACCGAGATCCCGCGGTTCCACCGCCGCGCGCGGGCCCTGCTCGCTGACCCGCCCGAAGATTTCGAGACGGTCGCTGAGCGACCTCCTCAATCCAGGACTTTCGGGCGGGTCGACACGACGCTGCGGGACTTCCTGCGCGCCGGCCGGTTCTCCGCCTACTTCGAGCGGCACTTCATGGAGCCCCTCGTCGCCGCGGTGTGGTCGTGCGACCCCGAGGTCGCGCTCGACTACCCCGCCCGCTACCTCTTCGAGTTCCTGCACCACCACCGGATGCTGCAGGTCTTCGGCTCGCCCACCTGGCGCACGGTCGTCGGCGGCTCCCGCGAGTACGTCGCCCGGGTCGCCGCCGGCCTCGACGACGTGCGCGTGAGCACCAAGGTCACCTCGGTGCGGGACACCGGCTCCGGTGTCGAGGTGACCGACGGCAACGGCGACATCACCACCGTGGACGCCGTCGTGATCGCCACCCACCCCGGGCCGGCGCTGGCGATGCTGGCCGAGCCGACACCGGAGCAGCGCGAGGTGCTCGCCGCCATTCCCTACTCCGACAACACGGCGCTGCTCCACACCGACGAGTCCCTGCTGCCCCGGGCCGCGGGAGCCCGGGC
>NZ_DASSXS010000043.1:0-43323 GCF_035703625.1 Nocardioides sp.
GCCGTGGGCGTGGTGTTCAAGGGCTCCGGCTTCTACCGCACCGACTCGCGCTCGCCCCAGAAGACTGAGTCGGGCTCTAAGAAGGAGTCGGGAGACAGCTCCACGAAGTCGGAGACCTCAGCGGCGAGCAAGCCCAAGGAAACCGCGAGCAACTGACAGCCGAGTCGGCGTCAGTGCCGGCGGAGCGAGCGGGGGAGGCGCTGGCGCCGACTCGGCGTCCCGGGCCTCAGCGTTTGCGCCGACTCGACGTCCCAGGCCTCAGCGTTTGCGCCGACTCGACGTCCCAGGCCTCAGCAGTAGCGCCGACTCGACGTCACGTGGGCGGGACCTGTGGATGACGCCGGCAGCGGGTGCCGATCTCTCCTAGCGTCGGGCCATGGTCCCGCTCTCCCGTCCGACCCGCCTCGCCAGCGCCTGGCGTCGGCTACGCCGCGTCGTGCTGGCCAGGCGTCGGCTGCTCGCCGCCCTGCTGGCCGGCGTCGCCGTGGCGGCCGTCGTGGAGTCGGCCACCGCACCGCCGCAGCCCGCGGTGGGGGTGCTCACCGCCGCCCGCGACCTGCCGGCCGGCGAGGTGCTCGACGGCGACGACCTGGTGGAGGTCGACTTCGCGCCGGGCTCGGTCCCGAGCGGCGCCGCCCGCGACGTCGTCGGCCGCACCCTGGCCGCACCCGTCGGCCGGGGCGAGCCGGTCACCGACGTGCGGCTGGTGGGACCGGCGCTGACCGCCGGCGATCCCGGGCTCACCGCCGTACCCGTCCGCCTGCCCGACGCCGGGATGGTGGCGTTGCTCGAGGTCGGTGACCGGATCGACCTGATCGGTACCGATCCTCAGGGCTCCGGCGCGTCCGTGGTGGCCACCGGCGTCCCGGTCCTGGCCCTCCCTCGTCCGTCCGCGGACTCCGCCGGCTCCGCCCAGCCGGGCGAGCTGGTGGTGGTGGGAGCCGATCCTGCCGACGTGACCAGGCTGGCCGACGCCAGCGTGCGACTCTTCCTGACCTACGCGTTCGCCCACTAGCGTTCACCCATGACTGGATTCAAGAACTTCATCCTCAAGGGCAACCTGATCGAGCTCGCCGTGGCGTTCATCATGGGCCTCGCCTTCGCCGCGGTGGTCACGGCGACCGTCGCCCTGATCATGGACATCATCGGCAAGGTCGGAGGCCAACCGGACTTTTCCAGCTACGCGCCCGGGGGCGTCTCGGTCGGCGCCTGGATCACCGCAGTGATCTCGTTCCTGATCATGGCCGCAGTCGTCTACTTCTTCATCGTGATGCCGTACACGAAGGCGAAGGAGCGGTACTTCCCGGCCGACGAGCCCGGCACGCCTGCCGACGTGGAGCTGCTGACCCAGATCCGCGACCTGCTCGCCGGCCAGCGGGGCGGTACGTCGAGCGGTCCGGGCGCCGGAGTCTGACGACCGCTCAGCCGTGGTGCGGCGGCACCTGGGCGCGCAGCCAGCTGTCGCCGTCCCGGTCGTCGGGTGCCTCGGGGTCCCGTTCGTCCGCGGTCGTGTCCGGCAGCACCTCGCCGAACACGGCTGCGATCCTGCGACGTCGCTCGTCGGGTGACTCGTCCGGCCGGGGGCCGGCGGACGTCATGCGCACAGCCCGTTCGCCTCGGCCTCCGCTGCCTCCTCAGGCGACACCGCCGGGGACGGCTTCGAGGACGACCCGTTCTTCTTCTTCGACTCCGACCCGGTGGGCTTGGCCGCGCTGATCGCGTCACTGGTCAGGCGCTTGGTCAGCGGCTCGTCGGCGGCAATCTTGGACCACAGATCCTGGGACTGCTGGGGCAGCCAGGAGACCCGGCCGCTGTACTCGGGCCGCTGGTCGTACTCGAAGGGCACCGTGACGAACTGGATGTTCTCCAGGCCGATGCCCTGGAAGCCGACGCCCATCTTGGCGATCTTGATGACGTTGTCGAGGCCAGGGTCGACCTGCAGCGACTTGGTCGCGGCGTCGAGGAAGCCGACCAGCCGGTCGACGCGGGCGAGGGTGCCGGCCGAGATCACCTTGTTGGCCATGGATGCGATGAACGCCTGCTGGCGCGCAATCCGGCTGATGTCGGATCCGTCGCCGAGGGTGTAGCGCGCCCGGACGTAGTTCAGGGCCTCCCGTCCCTCGACCTCGCGGGTGCCGGACGGGATGTTGATGCCGTGCGCGGGGTCCACGATGTCCTCGGGGATGCAGACGGGGACGCCGTCGATGGCGTTGACCATGCCCTCGAAGCCGGCGAAGTCGATGACGACGTAGTGGTCGACGAAGACACCGGTCGTCTTCTCGAACTGCCGGATCGTGCACGCCGGTCCGCCGAGGGCGAACGCCTCGTTCCACATGACATCGGTGCCGCCGGGGATGGACTCCCCGTCCTCGGTCTTGCAGGTGGGCCTGGTCACGAGCGAGTCGCGGGGGATGCTGACGCCGTAGGCGCGCTTCCGGTCCGCCGACAGGTGCATGAGGATGGTGGTGTCGGAGCGGTCGGTGCTGCCGAGCTCCTGGTTGTCGATGTTGTTTCCGGCCGCGTCGCGGTCGTCGGAGCCCATCACCAGGATGTTGAGCGGCTCCTGGGGTCCAGCGGCCTCCTGCTTCTCGGGGCGGTCGGAGCCCAGCTGGGAGGTGACGTCGACGACGTTGAGGTTGCCGCTGAGATGGCGGTAGAGGTAGACCACGCCGAGACCGGTCGCGAGGGCGAGCACCACCGCGCTCGCCAGGAGCACGCGTCCGATGGTGTTCTTGCGGGGCGCCTTGCCGCGCCGCTTCGGCGCAGGAGGCTCCTGCGACTGCGTGCGCGCGGCGTGTTCGGGCATGGGCACCTCGGGGATCGGAAACATGCAGAGGGGGTGGAAACACCACCCCCGAAGCCTCCAGTATCACGCTTCGTACCCAATTTCGTCCAAATGCCGCGCCTCCGGGCGCAACTGGACGTGCAGCCGATAACCCCGTTTGACCACCGTCTGGACGGTCCGCGTGCCGACGGCCGCCCGCAGGCGTGCGACGGCCATCTCCACCGCGTGCTCGGACCCGGCCTGGCCGCTCGGAAGCATGGCGAGCAGCGCTCGACGCGCGACGACGCTGCCGGGGTTGGCCACGAGCGCCGAGAGGACGGCCGCGGGCGCGGGTGAGAGCTTCACCGCGATCCCGTCGAGCAGGACCTCGTCGCCGTGCAGCAGCAGCTGACGGCCATCCACGAGCTCGATCGCCACTCCCTCGCGGCGCGAGGGCAGCTCGGTGCCCAGCTGCTTGACCATTGCCACCAGCCGAGACCGCTCCGGGAAGATCGTCGGCACTCCCCAGGGCTCGAACGCGGCCGCCGTCACCGGGCCGACGCACGCCGCCACCGCATCGGACTGGAAGGCGCTGACCACCTCGTCCCGCCGACCTGTCACCCCGGCCGCCTCCATCAGCGCGGCCACCGCCGGAGCGGAGGTGAAGGTCACCGCGTCCAGGGCCCGGTCGGCGATCAGGTCGACCAGCCTGAACACCGGTTCCGGGTCCTCGGCGCTCGCCACCCGGTAGACCGTCACCGTCGTGACGTCGGCCCCCCGGCGTCGCAGCGCGTGGGCGACCATCGACAGCGACTGGCCGTGC
Organism: Nocardioides sp.; assembly: GCF_035703625.1. Classification (GTDB taxonomy): domain Bacteria; phylum Actinomycetota; class Actinomycetes; order Propionibacteriales; family Nocardioidaceae; genus Nocardioides. The sequence goes on from NZ_DASSXS010000043.1 coordinate 3,588, forward strand.
TCCTGGACCACGATCCGCAGGCCGGCGAGGTCCCGCCCGCGCAGGTGCTCGAGGACGTCCTCGAAGCACTCCGACGGCGGTGCCCAGACCTCCCGCAGCCCGCGGCTGCGAAGTGCGCCGACGCTCTTCGGGCCGCGCGCGAGGATCTCCGCCGATCCGATCGACGCCACCAGGTCGTCGAGCACTCCCCACCGCTCGCAGGCAGCGAACCACGTCTTCATCCCGATGCCGGTGGTCGCAAGGAACAGGTCCACCGGCCGCGACACGACGCACTCGGTCGCGGCGCGGAGGGCCTCGTCGTCGACGTGGTTCGGGTTGAGCGAGAGCGCCGGCGCACGTTCCACGCGGGCGCCACGGCGCTCGAGCAGGGCCACCTGTTCCTCGACCTTGCGAGCGGCCGTCACGCCGATCCGGTAGCCAGCGAGCGGCCGGTCGTCCATCTAGCCCTCCTGGCGGCCACCGACCATGACCAGGCCGTCGGTGACCGCGACGTCGTACGTCGGGATCCGGATCGCCGCGTCGTCGAGGCACTGTCCCGTCCGCAGGTCGAACGCCTGCTTGTGCATCGGCGATGCCACGAACGGGATCTCGCCCCGTGTACCGACGATCCCGCGGGACAGCACCGACGCCTGCGCACAAGGGTCGTAGTTGGAGATTGCGTGGATGTTGCCGTCGTGGGTCCTGAAGATTGCGATCGCCTCCCCCTCCACCAGGGCCGCGACACCCACCTCGACCTCGAGGTCGGCGAGCCGGCAGACGACAGTCACGGTCGGGGTCACCGGGGTGCTCCCACGGGGATGCTCGCTCCCAGGGCCACCGGGCCACCGGGTTCGGCGGGGACCGACTGGTCACGCTCGGCCCGGAACGAGATGTGCGGGTCGGGCGTGTCGGGCGCGTTGACGAACGAGACGAAGCGCGCCAGCTTCTCCGGGTCGCGCAGGGTGTCGGCCCACTCGTCGCGGTAGTGCTCGACGTGACGAGCCATCGCCGCCTCGAGCTCCGAGCCGAGCCCCAGCGCGTCCTCGACCACCACCTCACGCACGCGGTCGAGACCGCCGTCGAGGGAGTCGATCCACGGCGCGGTCCGCTGGAGCCGGTCGGCGGTGCGGATGTAGTACATGAGGAACCGGTCGAGGTAGCGGACCAGCGTCCCGGTGTCGAGGTCGCCGGCCAGCAGCCGCGCGTGCGCCGGTGTCGCGCCGCCGTTGCCGCCGACGTAGAGGTTCCAGCCCTGCTCGGTCGCGATCACGCCGAAGTCCTTGCCCCGCGCCTCGGCACACTCACGGGCGCAGCCACTGACGCCGCCCTTGAGCTTGTGCGGCGAGCGGAGGCCGCGATAGCGGAGCTCCAGGTCGATGGCGAGGCCGACGGAGTCCTGCACGCCGTACCGGCACCAGGTCGAGCCGACGCAGGACTTCACCGTGCGCAGCGCCTTGCCGGAGGCGTGGCCGGACTCGAAGCCCGCATCGACCAGTCGTCGCCAGATCTCCGGCAGCTCCTCCATCCGGGCCCCGAACAGGTCGATGCGCTGGCCACCGGTGATCTTGGTGTAGAGCCCGAAGTCGCGGGCCACCTCGCCGATGACGATCAGCTTGTCGGGCGTGATCTCGCCGCCCGGGATCCTCGGGACGACCGAGTAGGTCCCGTTGCGCTGGAGGTTGGCCAGGTAGGCGTCGTTGGTGTCCTGCAGTGCACGGGTTGCGCCGTCCAGCACCTGTCCCCCGATCAGGCTGGCGAGGATCGAGGCCAGCGTCGGCTTGCAGACGTCGCAGCCCCGGCCGGTGCCGTGGGCCTCGACGACCTGGTCGAAGCTCGTGTAGCCATGCACGGCCACCAGGTCGAACAGCTCCTGCCGGGTCCACGGGAAGTGCTCGCAGAGACTGCGGTCGACGGCCCGCCCCTGGGCGGCGAAGTAATCCTCGACGATCTTCTTCACGACCGGCTTGCAGGAGCCGCAGGTGCTGCCGGCACGGGTGTCGGTTTCCTGGCCGGCAGCCTCGACGATGTCTGCCTTGGAGACGTTGTTGCACGAGCAGACGACGGCGTCGTCCGGGAGCCCGAGGTCGGCGCCGCCGCTCGGCGGGAGGATCAGCTGCTCGGGATTGTCCGGCAGCTCGATGCCGCTGGCGACCATCGGGCGGAGGACGCCGTACGCCGTGGCGTCGCCGACCAGGACGCCGCCGAGCAGGCGCCGGCCGTCCTCGGAGATGACCAGCTTCTTGTACACCCCGGCGACGGCGTCGGCGAAGACCAGCTCCAGCGAGCCCTCCGTCGCCGCGTGGGCGTCGCCGAAGGACGCGACGTCGACCCCGAGCAGCTTGAGCTTCGTGGACGTGTCGGCGTCCGTGAAGGTGCCAGGTCCGCCGAGCAGCGCATCGACGGCGACCTCGGCCATGGCGTATCCCGGAGCGACCAGGCCGTACATCCGGCCGGCCGGTGCCGCGCACTCCCCGATCGCCCAGACGTTGGCGCAGGAGGTGCGGCACCGTTCGTCGACGAGCACACCGCCGCGCTCGGCCAGGGCGAGCCCGGCGGTGCGGGCCAGCGCGTCGCGGGGGCGGATGCCGGCGGAGAAGACGACGACCTCGGCGTCCACCGGGTCGGCGTCGCGCAGCGCCAGGCCGGCCGCGCGGTCCCGGCCGAGCACTCGCTCGGTCGCCGCTCCCGTGTGCACGGTGAGGCCGAGCGCCTCGACGTGCCGGGCCAGGGTGGCACCTCCGGCGTCGTCGACCTGCACCGGCATCAGGCGGGGTGCCATCTCCACGACCTGCGTGTCGAGACCGAGCTGGTGCAGCGCGTTCGCGGCCTCGAGGCCGAGCAGGCCACCGCCGACGACCGCACCGGTCGTCGCCGTGGACGCCGCGTCGCGGATCGCCTCGAGGTCCTCGATGGTGCGGTAGACGAAGCACCCGGGAAGATCGTGGCCGGGCACCGGTGGCACGAACGGCGTGGCGCCGGTCGCGAGCACCAGCTCGTCGTAGGCCAGCACCTCCCCGTCCGCGAGCAGGACGGTCTGCCCGGCGGTGTCGAAGCTCGTGACCGCGGTGCCCAGCACGAGGCGGACCCGGGGGTCGTCGTACGAACCGTTCGGGAGCAGTGAGAGGGCGTCGGCACCGACCTCGAAGTAGGACGTGAGCGCGACCCGGTCGTACGCCGGTCGCGGCTCCTCGCCGACCACCACGATGTCGTGGGTCTCGGTGAGTCCGCGCTCGACGGCGGCCTGCACGAAGCGGTGTCCGACCATGCCGTGACCGACGACGACGAGCTGCCTGCGGAGGTGGGGACTCATGGTGTGATTCCTTCCAGGGTGCGGGAGGCGAGCAGGGAGCGGACCGAGTCGGCGCAGCCGCCGCAGCCCGTGGTGGCGTGCGTCGAGGCGCGGACGTCCTCGAGGGAGGTGCAGGCCCGGACCCGGCCCGCGGTGACGCCCGCGCAGGCGCAGACCTCGGCGTCGTCGGGCAGTGTCGACGGTCGACTGGGCCGCTCGGCCATGAGCAGCGCTCCGGGCTCGGTCTGGGCCAGCACGGTGCCGCGGTCGTAGTACTGGGTGATCAGCCCGATCTGCGAGAGGTCGCCGACGAGCGTGGCCCCCACGATCACCCCGTCGCGGACGACGAGCTTGCGATGCGAGCCGAGGACGGGGTTGGTGACCTCGACCACGTCACCGCCGATGTGCTCCGGGTCGCCGAGCACCGCCACGTCGAGCCCGCTCGCCCTGAGGCGGGCCACCGTGCGGCTGCCGGCGTACGTCGCCCGGCTGCCGGCGAGACGATCGGCCAGGATGCCTGCCTGCTCCCACGCGGGCGGGACGAAGCCGGTGGTCCGGCCGCCGTGCTCGGCGCAGTCGCCGATCGCGTGGACGACGGGGTCGTCGACCGAGGCAAGGCCGTCGTCGACGACGACTCCGCGCCGGACGGTGAGCCCGGCACGGCGGGCCAGCGCGGTGGAGGGACGGCCGCCCGAGGTGAGCACCACGAGGTCGGTGTCGAGCGTGAACCCGTTGTCGAGGACCAGCCCCTCGTCGGTGAGACGCACCGCCCGGGCACCGGTGTACACGGTCGTGCCGAGACGTCTGAGGTCCCGGGCGAGGATCCGGCCCGCCTTCCCGTCGACCTGGCTGCGGAGCAGGTGTTCGCCGCCCTCCACGACTTCGGTGTCGAGCCCGCGGACGCTGAGGGCCCGAGCCACCTGGAGCCCCAGCAGACCTCCGCCGACCACCACCGCTGCGCGGGCGCCGGGCACAGCGGCGTCGAGGCGGAGGCAGTCGTCGAGACTGCGGAACGCGTGCACCCTCTCGTCCAGCCGGCCGTCCACGCGGACCAGCCCCCGGATCGGCGGAAGGGTGGGGATCGACCCGGTGGCGAGGACGAGCGTGTCGTAGGGGACGCGGCGGCCGTCGACGAGCTCGACCTCGCGCTCCGCGCGGTGGATCTGCGCGGCGCGGGCCCCGAGGCGGACGTCGACATGGTCGGGCACGCGCAGCGAGATGTCGTCGACGGCGTGCGTGCCCTCGAGCACCGCGGAGAGCAGGATGCGGTTGTACGGCGGGTGGGGCTCCTCGCCGAGCAGCGTGACCTGCGCGCGGCCGGCCAGGCCGTCGGCGAGGCGTACGGCGGCCATGCCGGCGCCGACGACCACCACACGGCGGGGGGTGCTCATCGCGCCGCCCCCACCAGCCGGGTTCCGGGGGTCGCGACCCGGTCGCGGGCCGTGCTGATCCTCGCCGCGCAGGCCTTGAACTCCGGCATCCGGCTGGTCGGGTCGAGGGCATCGTTGGTCAACCGGTTGGCGCCGACCCAGTGGAACGGCACGAACACCGTGTCCGGGCGGATCGTGTCGACGACACTGGCCGGGGCCTCGAGCTCGCCCCGCCGGGTGACGACCACGACCGGTTCGCCGTCTCTCGCCCCGATCCGGTCGGCGAGCTGTGGATGCAGCTCGACGAAGGGGCCGCTGTCGGGCAGGTCCCGGACCCGGCGGGTCTGGGCCCCGGACTGGTACTGCGCCAGCACCCGGCCGGTCGTGAGGTGGAGGGGGTAGTCGTCGCTGACGACCTCCGCGGGACCGTGGTGCTCGACCACGACGCAGCGGGCCCGTCCGTCGGGCGTGGGGAAGCGGTCGGCGAACAGCCGCGGTGTGCCCGGGTGGTCCGCGGACGGGCAGGGCCAGAAGACGCCGTACTCGTCGCGGATGCGGTGGTAGTCGATGCCGGCGTAGTCCGCGGATCCGCCGGCCGAGGCCCGGCCGAGCTCGGCGAACACGGCCTCCGGGTCAGTCCCGATCGTGCCCGGGCGACCGAGGCGCTCCGCCAGCCCTGCCAGCACCTCGAGGTCGGTGCGGACCCCAGGTGGCGGGACCACCGCGCGCTCGCGCAGGATCACCCTGCCCTCGAGGTTGGTCATCGTGCCGGTCTCCTCGGCCCACTGGGTCACCGGCAGGACGACGTCGGCCACGGCGGCGGTCTCCGACATCACCAGGTCGGCCACCACGAGCAGGTCCAGGGCGGCGAGCCGCTCGGCGACGTGGCCGGCGTTCGGGGCGGAGACGACGATGTTGCTCCCGTGCACGAGCAGGGCGCGAGGTCCCTCGCGCGTCCCGAGCGCGTCGAGCAGCTCGTACGCCGAGCGGCCCCGGCCGGGCAGCGACCCGGCCTCGACGCCCCAGACCCGAGCGACGTGGTCTCGGGCCACCGGGTCGTCGATCAGCCGGTAGCCGGGCAGCTGGTCGGCCTTCTGCCCGTGCTCGCGGCCTCCCTGACCGTTGCCCTGGCCAGTCAGGCAGCCGTAGCCGGCTCCGGACTTGCCGCACATGCCGAGGGCGAGCGTGAGGTTGATCCAGGCCGACACGGTGTCGGTGCCCGAGCTGTGCTGCTCGGCGCCGCGGGCGGTCAGGACCATCACCCGCTCGGCCCCGGCCAGCAGCCCGGCGAGATCGCGCAGCTCTCCGGCCGAGACTCCGCTGACCCGCTCCACCCGCTCCGGCCACCAGGCCGCCAGGGACCGGCGTACGTCCTCGAAGCCGGTGGTGCGGGTGGCGACGTAGTGCTCGTCGACCGCGCCGGCGGCAGCGAGGAGGTGGAGCAGACCGAGCGCCACGGCGAGGTCGGTGCCCGGCAGTGGCTGGACGACCACGTCGGCCCGATCGGCGGTCGGGGTGCGCCGGGGGTCGATCACGACGACCCGGCCGCCGCGCTCGCGGAGCCGGTCGAGGTGACGTGCGGCCGGCGGCATGGTCTCGGCGAGGTTGGAGCCGACCAGCACGAGGACCTCCGTGTCCTCGACATCGGCCAGGGGGAAGGGCAGGCCACGGTCGATCCCGAACGCCCGGTGGGATGCCGACGCCGCCGACGACATGCACCAGCGGCCGTTGTAGTCGACCTGGCTGGTGCCGAGGACGGCGCGGGCGAACTTGCCCAGCGCGTAGGCCTTCTCGTTGGTCAGGCCCCCGCCCCCGAACACCGCCACCGAGTCCGGGCCGTGGTCGCGCCGCAGCGCCACCAGCCGGCCGGCCACGAGGTCGAGGGCCTCGTCCCAGTCGACTGCCCTGAGCTCGCCGGTGGCGCGGTCGCGGACCAGTGGGGTCGTGAGTCGCTCCCGGCTGCCCCGCAGGCCGGTCGCCGTCCAGCCCTTCCGGCACAGGGCGCCCCGGTTGACGGGGAACTCCGGCCACGGCGCGACCTCGAGCGCGCCCCGGTGCGGGGTCTCGAGGGTCATGCCGCACTGCAGTGAGCAGTAGGGGCAGTGGGTACGGGTCATGGGTCTGCTCAGATGCCGGCTCGGGCGAGGCTGGTCGCCCGGGCCGGCCTGCGGAGGAAGACGGCGTACGTCACCAGCGCGCAGACGACGTAGTAGCCGGCGAATGCCGCGAACGCGGCCTTGGTCGCGGTCAGCGGGTCAGCGACCCACGGCGACGCGAAGGCCAGGGGGATCAGGAAGCCGCCGATCGCGCCGACCGCGCCGATGACGCCCAGCGCGGCGGAGGACTGCTGGGTCGCCCTGCCCAGCGCGGCCTCCCGCCCCGGTGTGTTCGGGGTCGTCGCCCGCTCGGCCTCGGTGCGCCAGATCGCCGGGATCATCCGGTACGTCGACCCGTTGCCCACCCCGGTCGCGGCGAAGATGCACAGGAAGAACCCGAGGAACCACGGGAACCACGCCTGGTTGGCGATCGCGATGGCCGGGTCCGCGGTGGGGTTCGGGACCAGCTGGGTGAGTGTCCAGAGCACCGCGAGCGTGAACACGATCATCGTCGCGAACGCGCCGACCGTGACCCGCGCCCCGCCGAGGCGATCGGCCAGCCAGCCGCCGACAGGACGTGTCGCCGAGCCGATGGCGGCGCCCAGGAACGCGTAGTAGGCGAAGAAGATCCCCGTGCCGAGCGGCGCCGGCTCCGGGACCCAGAAGTTGAGCTTGATCAGCAGCGGCATCGCCGCCGAGTAGCCGATGAAGGAGCCGAAGGTCCCGATGTAGAGGAACGACATCACCCACGTCTGCCGGTTCCGGAGCACCTGCAGCTGAACGCGCGGCCTCGAGACCGCCGTGGCGAGGTTGTCCATGAACAAGTACGCCGCGAGGGTCGCGACGACCGCCAGGCCGGCGTACACGTAGGCCGCGCGTTCGAGGTGGATGCCGTCGTCGGCCGCCTCGACGAGGCCGAAGATGCCGGCGCCGCCGACGACCACCGGCAGCAGGAGCTGGACCAGCGAGACTCCGAGGTTTCCGCCGGCCGCGTTGAGGCCGAGCGCCGTCCCCTTCCGGTGGGCCGGGTAGAAGAAGTTGATGTTGGCCATCGAGCTGGCGAAGTTGCCGCCGCCGAAGCCCGCGGTCGCGGCGATGAGGCAGAACACCCAGTACGGCGTGGACGGGTCCTGGACGGCGATCGCGAACAGCAGCGTCGGGACGAGCAGGAGCGCGGCGCTCGCCATCGTCCAGTTGCGGCCGCCGAACCTGGGGACTGCGAACGTGTAGGGCAGCCGGAGCAGCGCACCGACCAGGTTGGGCAGCGCGACGAGCAGGAACAGCTGCTGCGGGGTGAACGTGAACCCCTCGGCGAGCAGGAACGCCGACGAGACGCTCCAGATCAGCCACACGGAGAAGCCGAGGTGCTCGGCAAAGATCGACCAGACCAGGTTCCTGCGGGCGATCCGACGGCCGCTGCTCGCCCACTGCTCGGGGTCCTCGGGACGCCAGTCGTCGATCCACCGCCCGGTCCGGCGGCGTGGGGCGGTGGCTCGTGTCGAGGTGGTCGTCAGCGTCATGCCGGAGATCCTCGGGAGCCGATGTGTCCGGCAGGACAGGTCGTCGTCTCACCGAGGTCAACTTGTGCTCACGGCCTCACAGGGGCCTCGCCCGCTGTCAGCCGGTGTTGCGCATGCCGGCCGCGATGCCGTTGATTGTCAGCAGCAGGGCCCGCTCGAGCAGGGGGCCGTCCTCGCCCCGCCGCTGACGCGCCAGCAGCTGGCTCTGCAGGTGGTGCAGCGGCTCCAGGTAGTTCTCCCGGATCTCCAGGGTGGTGCGCAGCGTCGGCTCCCGGTCGAGCAGCGAGGTGTCGCCGGTGACCCCGAGCACCTGATCGACGGTGAGGCGGAACTCCGTCCTGATGTCGTCCAGGAGAGGACGCAGCGGCGGGGGCGCCAGGGCGACGTACCGCTCGGCGATGTCGAGGTCGGTCTTGGCCAGCATCATCGACACGTTGTCGATGAACGTGCGGAAGAACGCCCAGTCGCGGTACATGCCGGCGAGCTCCTCCGAGGAGCCGGCGACAGCGGCGAGGCCGCTGCCGACCCCGAACCAGCCGGGGACGATCTGGCGGGACTGGGTCCAGCCGAAGACCCAGGGGATGGCGCGCAGGTCCTCGACACCGCCGCCGGAACCCGGCCGGTGGGCCGGGCGCGACCCGATGTGGAGGGCCCCCAGCAGGTCGACGGGCGTCGCGGCGAAGAAGTAGTCGGCGAGCCCCTCGTGCTCCACCAGCCCGCAGTAGCGGTCGTGGGCATGCCGGGAGATCTCGTCCATCGTCTCGTCCCAGCTCCGGGCCCGGTCGGCCGGACGGCGGTCGATGCGGTGCAGCAACGACGCCTCGATGGTGGCGGCGAGGGTCAGCTCGAGGTTCTGCCTCGCCAGGACCGGGAGGGCGTACTTGTCGCTGATCACCTCGCCCTGCTCGGTGACCTTGACCTCGCCGTCGACGGTGCCGGAGGGCAGCGCCAGGATCGCGTCGTACGTCGGTCCGCCACCGCGGCCCACCGATCCGCCCCGGCCGTGGAAGAAGCGCAGCCGGACACCGTGGCGGCGAGCCACGTCCCGGGCCCTGCGCTGCGCCTTCTGGATCTGCCACTGCGAGGTGGCGATCCCCCCGGACTTGTTGGAGTCGGAGTAGCCGAGCATCACCTCCTGCACGTCCCCGCGCAGGCTCAGCAGCCGGCGGTACGTCGGCTCCCGGAACAGCGCGTCGAGGATCTCCTCGGTGCGTTCGAGCTCCTCCACCGTCTCGAGCAGCGGCACGAAGCCGATCCGCGCGGTGTCGTCGGCCAGGTCCACGAGACCGGCCTCGCGTGCGAGCAGCACGGCGGCCAGGACGTCGTCGGCGTCGCGGGTCATCGACACGATGTAGCTCTCGATGGCGCGAGGTCCCAACGTGTCCAGGGCCCAGCCGATCACGTCGAAGGTCTCCGCGGTGACGCGAGCCTCCTCGTCGAGAGGCAGCGGGCGCGACGCGAGCGGGCGGCGTCCGGCCAGCTCCTCGGCCAGGGCCCTCAGCCGCCCCGGCCGGTCGAGCTCGGCGTAGGGCACGGGCAGCTCACCCAGGCGGTCGAGCAGCTGCCCCACCGCGGCATGGTGCTTCTGGGCGTGCTCGCGCACGTCGAGGGTGGCCAGGCCCAGCCCGGTGGCGGCCACGGTGCGGATGAGCCGTTCGAGGCCGCCACCGGCCAGCAGGGAGCCCTGGTGGGCGAGCACCGAGCCGTGCAGCAGGCGGAGGTCGTCGAGCAGCTCGGTGTCGTCGCGGTAGTCACGACCCGGCCGGTGCGGCTCACCTGCGGCGATGCGGCGCTCGGTGATCGCGAGCCGCACGTGCACGCAGGTGAGGAGGAGCCGGTACGGCTCCTGCGCGTTGAGTCTCCGGTAGCGCGGCTCCACCTCGGGGAGGCCGGGGAGCAGCTCGTCGACGCGGGCGTGGACCTCGGGATCGACCCGGGACACCTGCTCGCTGATGGACAGGTCGCGACGCAGCGCGTCGACCTGACGCTGGAGCATGCGGATCCCGTGCGTGGCCTGGAGCCGGAGCACCTCCCGCGTGGTCTCCGGCGTCACGTTGGGGTTGCCGTCGCGGTCACCGCCCACCCAGCTGCCGAAGGACAGGGGGCGAGCGTCAGGAGGCAGCTCGACCCCCCGGTCGGCCAGCTGGTCCCGCAGCTCGTCGAGGACGTCGGGCACGGCCGCGGCCGAGAGCCCCTCGAGGTAGTAGACGATGTTGCGCGCCTCGTCGATCGGCTCCGGCGGCTCGACGCGGATCTCGTCGGTGTGCCAGAGCAGCTCGACGGCCTCCTCCAGGCCCCTGGTGCGTCGACGTCCCTCCGGCTCCTCGAGCAGGGCGGCGACCCGGCGCAGCTTGTCGATCGTCGACCGTCGGGCCACCTCGGTGGGGTGCGCGGTGAACACCGGCCGGACCGCGAGGTGTCGCAGCCCCTCCGCGACGTCGTCGACCTCGACCCCGGCCTTCTCGATGCGGCCGAGGGCCTGCTCCACCCAGCCGCCCTCGGCCTCGGACCGCCTCAGGAGTGTCCGCCCCCGGTGCACCTGCTCGGTGACGTTGGCGAGATGGAAGTAGGCCGTGAACGCCCGGACCAACCTGATGGTGGTCTCCAGGTCGAACTCGGGCAGGTCCTCCAGGCGGTCGCCCTTGGAGTGGGCGCGCACCTGCTCCACCAGGTCCAGGAGCTCCTGGCCCTCGGTCCGCGACAGCGTCTCGCCGAGGATCGTGGTGACCAGCCGGATGTCCTTGCGCAGCGCCGTGTCCGGCGTACCGGAGGAGCCGGACGAAGTCGTCATGTCCACCCTCGCGTTCCTTGGCTGCCCTTGGTCGACCCGAGTCCACGGGCCTCGGCCGTGGGAGGCCAACGTATCCCGCGGCCGGACTCGCCTAAACTCCTGCCGGTACCGCGCCACGCCCCAGTAGCTCAGCGGATAGAGCAGCCGCCTCCTAAGCGAAAGGTCGCAGGTTCGACTCCTGCCTGGGGCACCCACCGTTTCCGGATTCTCCGGTGGCGACGCCGAGGTTGCTGCACCCTTGAGGTGCTCAACCAGTGACGCGCGAACTTCTCGGGGTGCCCATGTCCAACAGACGCCTGACCTGCCGCTTTCTCGCGGCCGTGGCCGCAGCTGCCCTTCTGGTGCTGCCGCTGAACGCCACCGAGGCGCAGACCGACCCGGCGACGGTGCCCGGCAAGACGTTCGCGGCGTACGAGTACTGGTGGTACCCCATCGACTTCGTCGACCACTTCATCGAGCCGCTCAGCAGCCAGTGGGAGGTGGAGGGCAACGGCGCGGCGCTCACCCAGCACGGCATGCTCACGCTCGACTCCACCCGGAGAGGCAGCCTCGGCGTGACCCTGCGCGGCCACGACCGGGCTCGAGGGCGGTGGGAGATCCGGTTGCGCGGGACCCGGTTCGAGACCGGCAGGTCCGACTACACCGTCGCCGCGGAGCTGGTCCCCGCCGACAGCGCGGAGCAGCACTGTGGCGCCCAGAACATCGGGTTCGCCGGCTTCCGTCCCGTGGTGGACCACACCGCCCGCTTCCACATCCGATCCCTGCCCGACCACGAGTTCACGAGCGTCAAGCGCCGGATGAACCTGACCAACGGCTACTGGCACACCTACGCCGTGCAGGTCACCGCCGAGCGCATCGCGTGGTTCGTCGACGGTGCCGCCCGCGCGGTCGAGAACCGGCCCGAGGCACTCTCGGGCATCCCGCTGACCCTGCGGCTCCAGCTCCAGGCCGTTCCCGGCGAGGCCATGAACCGGAGCCGGCTGCAGGTCGACACGGTCCGCTACTTCACGCTGGGGACGCCCAGCAACAAGGCGGTGCGCGGCGAGCTGCCCACCCAGGGGACCTACGCCGACGCGTGCTAGACCCGGACCCGCGACCATTGACGTGACGCGGATCACCTGATGGGGTCGACCCTGCTGCGGTCACTCCGTGCGCGCCCGACCGGGTGCCTGGCCGTTCAGCTCGGGATGAACCACCAGAAGGAGCACACCCATGCCCCATGTCCGCACGGCCCTGATCGGGCTGTCCACCACCATCGCCCTCGTGGCCGGCTTCGCGCCGGGCGCCACCGCCCTCACGACCGAGGGCGACTCGACCCCGGTGCCGATCGCGACGCCCGACGGGCAGATCAGCGCCTACATCGTCAACGTCGGCGACGGCCGGACGGACTGGGGGCAGGCCCACCGCGCCGTCGACGCCGCCCAGGGCACCGTGGTCCAGGACTGGCCGCAGATCCGCGTGATCATCGTCCACTCGACCAGCAGCGACTTCCGCACCGACGTGGTCGCCGGCCCGGCCGGCAGAGCGATCGAGTCCGTCGGCGCGACCCGCACGGTCGCGGTCAAGGAAGGCACCCCGGGCACCACGACGGGTCTCTCCGACGCGGCACTCGCCCGCGGCGGCGCCCAGGGCGAGTTCGCGAACACCGACACAGAAGATGTCGTCGCCGACCCTCGTGAGGGCGAGCAGTGGGACATGCGCGTGATCAAGGCCGACCGGGCCCACCAGGTCACCGACGGCTCACGCGACGTCCTCGTCGGCGTGCTCGACAGCGGCATCGACCCCGACCACCCCGACCTCGCGGCCAACATCGACACGGCCACCTCCGTGAACTGCACCGACGCCGGCCGGGTCGACCGTTCCGAGACCGGGTGGCACCCGACGACCAGTGATCACGGCACCCACGTCGCCGGCACCATCGCCGCAGCCCGCAACGGCACCGGCATCGTGGGAGTGGCCCCCAACGCCCGGATGGCCTCGGTGAAGGTCGTCAACGACGATGGCTTCATCTACCCCGAGTACGCCATCTGCGGCTTCATGTGGGCGGGCCTGCAGGGCATGGACGTGACCAACAACAGCTACTACATCGACCCGTTCATGTACTACTGCTCCGACCAGGCCGACCAGGCCGCCGCCATGGAGGCCGTCGACCGAGCCGTGCAGTGGTCGACCGGCAAGGGCGTCGTCCACGCCGCCGCGGCCGGGAACGCCCGCACCGACCTGACCAACAACACCGTCGACACCACCAGCCCCGACGACAGCACGCCGATCCGGCGCGACATCAACGAGGGCTGCTTCGACATCCCCACCGAGCTCCCGGGCGTCGTCACCGTCTCGTCGTTCGCCCGCAAGAGCTCGACCACCCTCGACACCTGGCTGTCGAACTTCTCCAACCGTGGCCTGGGCATCATCGACGTCGGCGCTCCCGGCTCCTCGATCCTGTCCACGATCGTGAAGGACAACGGGTACGGCCTCAAGAACGGGACGTCGATGGCCACGCCGCACGTGGCCGGCGTGCTGGCCCTGCTCGACGGCCAGCACCCCGGGTGGTCGCCGGCGCAGCTGTCAGCGGCTCTCGAGCGGCAGGCCGACGACAAGGCCTGCGAGGCGCCGCAGCCCGACCCGCTGAACCGGCCCAACCCGGCCTGCGTCGGTCCCGTCGGGGACAACAGCTACGCAGGCGAGGGCATGATCGACGCGCTGGAGGCGGTCACCCCCTGACCGCTCTCCCCGAGACGGGGGTCCGCCGGCCGGCGTCCGGGTGCACTGGCACCACGGGCGCCGGCCGGTCCCGCGTGTGCGTGACCTCTCCGGTCAGTCGACGACCTCGAACCGGATCCCGGCCAGCTGGAGCCGCGCCAGGAGGTTCTCCCCCATCGCCTGCGCGGTCGTCACCTGCCCGGCCGTGGGTGGGTTGTCGTCGAGGGCGAGGCAGAGGGCGGACTCGGCCAGCATCTTCGCCGTCTCGCCGTAGCCCGGGTCCCCACCCGAGACCCGCGTGTGCACGGTCTGGCCGCCGGCCGTTCCGACGAAGTCGACCCGGAACCACGACTTGTCCCGGCGGGCCTCGTCGGGGCCCTCGCCCTGCTTGACCCGCCCCAGCAGCAGGCTGCGCAGCGGCTTCACCTGGGCCACCGCGCCGATCGTCGCGACGGCCACGGCACCGCCGGCGGCGTAGCGGCGGGTCTTGGTGCCCGCGAAGTGGGAGTAGCGGAAGTCCGGACCGTACGACGGCAGGGCCGCACCGCTCCTGGCCACCACCATCGGGTCGATGGTGGGCAGCGGCAGCAGCCAGTAGCCGAGCACCTCGTCGCGGCGCGGCTTCGCGCCGACGGCACGGGACGAGCGGCCCTCCGGACGCGGCTCGGCGCGGCGCCGGGCGGCGGCGGCCTCCTTCATCTGCCGGACGCGGGAGAGCGCCGTCACGGCCGAGTGGAAGGTACCGCCGGAGAACATCCCGCTGGCCCGGACCACCCCGCGGAGGGTGATCGGGCGGTCGGCCGGGAGCTGCTTGACCGTGAAGTACGCACCCAGGTCGTGGGGCACCGAGTCGAAGCCGCACGCGTGCACGATCCGGGCGCCGTTCTTCTCGGCGGTCGCGTGGTGGGCGACGTACATCCGGTCGACGAACTCCGGCTCGCCGGTGAGGTCGACGTAGTCGGTGCCGGCCTCCGCGCAGGCGGCGACCAGCGGCTCGCCGTAGGCGAGGTAGGGGCCGACGGTGGTGATCACGACCCGGGCCCGACGAGCGACGTCGGCGAGCGAGGCGGGATCGGTGACGTCGGCGTGCAGCAGCTCGAGCTGCTTGAGCTCGGGATCGATCTCGGCCAGCCCGGCGCGGACGTTCTCCAGCCTGGCGGCGCTGCGGCCGGCGAGCGCCCAGCGGAGACCGGCCGGGGCGTTGCGGGCGAGGTACTCGGCGGTGAGCGCACCGGTGAACCCGGTCGCCCCGAACAGCACGATGTCGAACTCACGGTCATGGGAGGGCATGCCGCCATCGTGGCACCCACCGCTCGGGAGCAGCCGCGGGCGTCCGTGGACCGGGCGGAAGCCAGGGTGAGGATTTCGACATCTGGCGTATTTTCGAGGCATGTGCCGCAACATCCGTACGCTCCACAACTTCGATCCACCCGCCACCAGCGACGAGGTGAACGCTGCCGCGCTGCAGTTCGTCCGCAAGGTGAGCGGCTCGTCGAAGCCGTCGGCCGCCAACCAGGAGGCGTTCGACCGCGCGGTCCACGAGATCGCGCACGTCACCCAGCACCTGCTCGCGGAGCTGGTCACCAGCGCCCCGCCGAAGAACCGCGAGGTGGAGGCCGAGAAGGCGCGGGCCAGGGCGGCCCTGCGGTACGGCGCGTGACCACCCCCCTGGTCGAGCGTCGTGAGGTCTCGGTCGAGGAGGCCCTCGACCTGCTCGTCGGGCGACCCCTGGTGGTCCTCACCGGGGCCGGCCTGTCGACCGACTCCGGCATCCCCGACTACCGCGGCCCCGGCTCGCCGTCGCGGATGCCGATGACGATCGCGGAGTTCCGCTCCGGCCCCGCCGCGCAGCGGCGCTACTGGGCGCGCAGCCACCTCGGCTGGGGCCGGATGCGGGGCGCCGCACCCAACGCCGGGCACCGGGCACTCGCGGCGCTGGATCCGGAGCTGCTGATCACCCAGAACGTCGACGGCCTGCACGAGCAGGCCGGCTCGCGGCGGCTGGTGGCGCTGCACGGCCGGATCTCCCAGGTCGTCTGCCTCGGGTGCCGCACGACGTCGCCGCGGGCGGCCCTGCAGGCCAGGCTCGCCGAGCTCAACCCGGGCTTCGCCGACCAGCACGCCGGGGCGCAGGTCCGGCCCGACGGCGACGTCGAGCTCGACGACACCTCCACGTTCCGGGTGCCGGGGTGCCGGGACTGCGGCGGGGTGCTCAAGCCGGACGTGGTCTTCTTCGGTGAGAACGTCCCGGCCGAGCGCGTCGAGCGGTGCTACGCCGCCGTCGACGACCTCGCCACCACCGGTGGCGCGCTGCTGGTGGCCGGTTCGTCACTGACGGTCATGAGCGGCTTCCGGTTCGTCCGCCGGGCGGCCCGCGCGGGCACCCCGGTGGTGATCGTCAACCGGGGCGAGACGCGTGGCGACGAGCTGGCGACGTACAAGCTCGATGTGGGCTGCAGCGAGTTCCTGACGTCGTTGGCCGAGGTCTAGATTTCGCGGGGCTCAGAGCTTGCGCACGAAGATGTGGTCGGCGGCCTCGAGCACGATCTCGGCGGTCTCCCCACCCGAGCCGACCAGGATCCCCTCGGCGGTCGGTGCGACGGTGACCGTCTTGTCCGGCAGCGCGCCGGCCCGGCGAAGGGCGCTCATCAGGGTCTCGTCCTTCTGCATCTCCTCGGAGATCCGGCGCACGTGGACCCGGGCCTCGCCGCCACCCACGACCGCGGACAGCGGCTCGACGCCCTCCATGAACTCCTCGCCCAGCTCCGACTCCCCCAGCTCGTCGAGACCCGGGATGGGGTTGCCGTAGGGCGACTCGGTCGGATGGTCGAGCAGCGCGACCAGGCGCCGCTCGACGGTCTCGGACATCACGTGCTCCCACCGGCACGCCTCGGCGTGCACGAGCTCCCAGTCGAGACCGATGACGTCGGTGAGCAGCCGCTCGGCCAGCCGGTGCTTGCGCATCACCCGGGTCGCCAGCCGCAGACCCTCGTCGGTGAACTCGAGGTGCCGGTCACCCTCGACGGTGAGGAGGCCGTCGCGCTCCATCCGGGCGACCGTCTGGGAGACCGTCGGACCGCTCTGGTGCAGCCGCTCGGCGATCCGGGCCCGCAGCGGGATGATCCCTTCCTCGACCAGCTCGTAGATGGTCCGCAGGTACATCTCGGTGGTGTCGATGAGGTCGCTCATCTGGGGTCCCCGGCGAAGCGTGAGCGCAGCGAGCGGTTCGGTGGGGTGTTCACCCGGTCATTCTGTCCCATGTCCGCGCGGCCCGGTGGTCGGCGTACCCGATGCCGCCCTCGCCCCGGATAGCGTGGGCCCCGATGACCTCGGTGATGTGGTTCCGGCGCGACCTGCGGCTCGCCGACAACCCGGCGCTGCTCGAGGCCTGCGCCGAGGAGGCCGTCCTCCCCCTGTTCGTGATCGACCCCCGGTTGTGGGGTGCGGCGGGGGCGCCACGCCGGGCCTACCTGACGGCGTCCCTGCAGTCGCTCGACTCGGCGCTGCGGCAGCGCAACACGCGTCTCCACGTACGCCGCGGCGATCCGGCCACGGTGGTCGGGCGGGCCGCCCGGGCCGTGGGAGCGACCCGGGTGCACGTGGCGGCCGACCACGGTCCCTACGGCCGCCAGCGCGACCAGGAGGTCGAGGCGGCACTGGCCGAGCGCGAGGTCGACCTGGTCCGCACCGGTTCGGCGTACGCCGTCGCACCCGGGAGGGTCACCAACCAGGGCGGGCAGCCGTTCAAGGTCTTCACACCCTTCTCCAAGGCGTGGGCCGAGCACGGCTGGAGGGCTCCCGTCGAGGCTCCCCGGGGGGTGACGTGGCTGGAGGCCGACGGCACCGTCGAGCTCCCCGAGCCACGGACGCCGGAGGGCATCGACCTGCCCGAGGCAGGTGAGGGCGCGGCCCTCCGGCGCTGGCGGGCCTTCCTCGACGACGGGGTGGCGGCCTACGACGACGACCGGGACCGCCCCGGCGTCGACGGCACGTCCCGGATGTCGGTCCACCTGAAGTGGGGCGAGATCCACCCGCGCACGATGCTCGCCGACCTGGCCCCGTTGCGCAGCGCCGGCGCGGCGACCTACCGCAAGGAGCTCGCCTGGCGGGAGTTCTACGCCGACGTGCTCCTCCACCGGCCCGACACCGCGCGTGAGTACCTCCGGCCGGAGTACGCCGCCATGGAGTACGACGCCCCCGACGGCGCGTTCGACGCCTGGCGCGACGGGCGGACCGGCTACCCGATCGTGGACGCCGGGATGCGCCAGCTCCGCGCGACCGGGTGGATGCACAACCGGGTGCGGATGATCGTCGCCAGCTTTCTGGTCAAGGACCTGCACGTGGAGTGGCAGCACGGGGCCCGGCACTTCCTGGAGTGGCTGGTCGACGGCGACCTGGCGTCCAACCAGCACGGCTGGCAGTGGGTGGCGGGCTGCGGCACCGATGCGGCGCCGTACTTCCGGGTGTTCAACCCGACCACGCAGGGCAGGAAGTTCGACCCCGAGGGCGTCTACGTCCGCCGGTGGGTCCCCGAGCTGGCCGACCTCGATGCCGGCACGGACCCGCACGACCCGGACGGGCAGTCCCGCACCCGGGTCGGATATCCGGCGCCGATCGTCGACCACGCGGAGGAGCGACGCGAGGCGCTGCGGCGGTGGGAGCAGATCCGCACCTGAGCGACATCACCTGTCGGTTTCCCCGGCGGGCCGGGGAAACCGACAGAGTGAGAGGATCCGAAAATGCGCGAGCTGATCGTCCCCAGCCGCTTCTGCGGTCCGCGTTCCTCGGGCAACGGCGGCTGGACCGCCGGCGCGCTGGCCTCCCTGGTCGACCACGTGCCCGCCGACCACGCCGCCCGCTGGCCCACGATCGCGGTCTCCCTTCGCCGTCCGCCCCCGCTGGACACGCCTCTGGAGGTCGCGGAGGACGGGGGCGTCACCGCCGCCACCCTCGATGGCCAGGAGGTCGCCCGGGCAGAGGTCGTCGACCAGGCTCCGGAGCCGGTGGACCCGGTTCCGGCGGACGAGGCCCGGGCCGCGATGGCGTCGTACCCCGGACTGCGGCAGCACCCGTTCCCCTCCTGCTTCGGGTGCGGCACCGAGCGCGAGGAGGGAGACGGGCTGCGCATCTTCCCCGGTCCGGTCCCGACCGCTGGCGGGGCCACCCGGGTGGCGGCCACCTGGACCCCGCACCCGAGCCTCTTCGAGGACTGGCACGCCTACCACGACGACCAGCCCCGGGCCTCGCTGCCGGTGGCCTGGGCGGCGCTCGACTGCATCGGCGGCTGGGCCGGCGACCTCACCGACCGGATGATGGTGCTGGCCCGGATGACCGCCCGCATCCACACGCTGCCACTGATCGGCGAGGAGCACGTGGTCGTGGGCGAGCGGCGCAGCGCGGAAGGTCGCAAGACCTGGACCGCGTCCACCCTCTACGCCGCCGACGGCCGCGCCATTGCCGTGGCCGAGCACCTCTGGATCACCGTCGATGCCGCCACCTTCCGCTGACCCGCCCGGGTTTCGAGACGCTCGCTTCGCTCGCTCCTCAACCACCGGTATCCATAGGTCAGCGATTTGACCGGGTCAGGACGCGACTGAAAGATGGAAACCATGGGTTTGAACGATCAAAGCACGGGCTGGTGGCGTGACGCCGCCTGCTACCAGGTCTACGTCCGCAGCTTCGCCGACAGTGACGGCGACGGCATCGGCGACCTCCCCGGGATCACCTCCCGGCTGCCCTACCTGGCCGACCTCGGCGTCGACGCCCTCTGGATCACCCCGTTCTACCCCTCGCCCCAGAACGACCACGGGTACGACGTCGCCGACTACTGCAACGTGGAACCCCTCTTCGGCCAGCTCGCCGATGCCGACAACCTGCTCGAGCGCGCGCACGCCCTCGGGCTGCGGGTCATCGTCGACCTCGTCCCCAACCACACCTCCGACCAGCACGAGTGGTTCCAGGAGGCCCTGGCGGCCGGGCCGGGCAGCCCCGAGCGGGCCCGATACATCTTCCGCGACAGCGAGACCGACAGCCCGCCCAACAACTGGCAGTCGGTCTTCGGCGGTCCGGCGTGGACCCGCACGCCCGACGGGCAGTGGTACCTGCACCTCTTCGACTCCACCCAGCCCGACCTCGACTGGCGCAACCCCGAGGTGCACGCGATGTTCGAGGACGTGCTCCGCTTCTGGCTCGCCCGCGGGGTCGACGGGTTCCGGATCGACGTCGCCCACGGCCTCTACAAGGTGGAGAGCCTGCCCAACCAGCAGGATCCGACGGTCCGCCGCATCGAGAGGATGCTGGACTCGGCCTACGGCGAGGACGAGCCGATGTGGGACCAGCCGGAGGTCCACGACGTGTACCGCCGCTGGGCCGAGATCCTGGACGAGTTCGGCCCGGACCGGATGGCGGTCGCCGAGGCGTGGGTCCCCGACAGCGCCTCACTGGCGGCGTACGTACGTCCCGACGAGCTCGACCAGGCGTTCAACTTCTCCTGGCTGCTCGCGGACTGGTCGGCCCCCGAGTTCGCCGAGGTCATCCGCCGCACCTTCGCCTCCACCGAGCCGGTCGGGGCGTCCCCGACCTGGGTGCTCAGCAACCACGACGTCACCCGTCACCCCACGCGGTACGGCGGTGGCGAGCGCGGACTCGCGCGGGCGCGTGCCGCCACCCTCACCATGCTGGCACTGCCCGGTTCGGTCTACCTGTACCAGGGCGAGGAGCTCGGCCTCGAGGAGGTCGACGTCGCGCCGGAGCACCGGCAGGACCCGGCGTGGTTCCGCACCCGCGAACCGGGGCGTGACGGCTGCCGGGTGCCGATCCCCTGGTCCGGCGCCGAGCCGCCGTTCGGCTTCGGGCCGGGCGCCGACCAGCCGTGGATCCCGCAGCCCGACGCGTGGAAGTCGCTCACGGTCGAGGCCCAGCAGGACGACCCCACCTCGACCCTGTCGTTCTACCGCGCCGCGCTCGACCACCGGCGTCGGCACGCCACCCCGGCCGGGCAGGTCGTGGAGCTGTTCGAGCTCGGCGAGGACGTGCTCGCCTTCCGGCGCGGCCCCCTGACGGTGGTGCTCAACTGCGGCGAGACGCCGGTCGAGCTTCCGGCCGGAGAGGTGCTGCACAGCAGCGGCCCGATCGACGGGAAGGTCCTGCCGCCCGACACCGCCGCCTGGCTGAGCTGATCCGACGATAGTCCGGAACGATTCGCACCCTCTCGCCCCTGTCGAGGGTGCAGATCGTTCCGGACTATCGGAAAATGCGCCGTCAGCCCAGGGTGCGGTTGTAGCGGCCCAGTGCAGCGACCAGATCGTCGAGATCGGCGTCGGACCAGTCGCCGAGACGCTCGTCGAGACGGCGGCGACGCTGCTGCCTGACGTCGGACAGCCGCCGGCAGGCGTCCTTGCTCGGCGAGAGCAGCGTGGCCCGACCGTCGTCGGGATCAGGCCTCTTGTCCAGCAACGACAGGTCGGCCAGGTGCTGGACCTGGCGGCTGACGGCGGCCTTGTCGACCCCGAAGGTCTCCGCCAGCGCCGAGGATCGCTGGGGCCCGGCCTCGGCGAGGTGCGCGAGCATCAGGTACGACATCGGCTGGAGGTCGGGGTGCACGGACCGGGCCCGCTCCCCGATCGCGCGCCGGACCCGCCGGATCAGCACGCCCACCTCGTGCTCGAGCGCACGGACGGTCTCGGCCCGGGTCATGTCCTCACCCCTTGCGTCGCCCGACCGCAGCGTCGGGGTCCGCCTCCGGCCCGATCTCGTCCGCGCGCAGGATCGTGGTCCGCAACGGGACCTCCTCGATGAACAGCACGCAGACCAGGGCCAGCACCGCGAACGGCACCGCCACCAGGAACAGGTGGCCGGTGGCCTCACCGAAGGCGTGCTCGAAGATCGAGCGGAACGGCTCGTCGAGCGAGGAGACGTCGGGGATGGTGCCGTTGCGGTGCGCCCCTGCGGGGATCCCGAGCCGCGACAGCGCGGCGGTGACCCCGTCCGCAACCTGGTGGGTGAGCACCGCACCCAGGGCCGCGACCCCGATGGAGCCGCCCATCGAGCGGAAGAACGCGACCAGCGAGCTGGCGGCGCCGAGGTCGGCCTGGGCCACGTTGTTCTGCACCGACAGCACGAGGTTCTGCATCACCGCCCCCAGGCCGAGGCCGAGGACGGCCATGCCCGCACCGACGTACCAGAGGCTGGTGGTGTCGTCGATCCGCGCGAGCAGCGACAGGCCGGCGATCACCAGCACCATGCCGCCCAGCAGGAACCGCTTCCAGCGGCCGGTCCGCGTGATCAGCCGGCCACTGACGATGCTCGAGACCAGCAGCCCGCCGACCATCGCGACCGACATCAGCCCGGCCATGGTGGGGGTCATGCCACGGGAGAGCTGGAAGTACTGGCTGAGGTAGACCGTCGAGCCGAACATCGCGAGGCCCACCAGGACCGAGGCCACGGTCGCGAGGGCGGTGGTGCGGTCGCGGAACAGCCGCAACGGGACCACCGGCTCGACGGCGACCCGGGCCTCGACGTAGATGGCAGCACCGACGACGACCAGCCCGAGGGCCACGAGGAGTGCGCTGGTGGCCGAGCCCCACGCGAAGGACGTTCCGGCCAGGGAGACCCAGACCAGCAGGATCGAGACCCCGGCGACCAGCAGGGTGGCGCCCAGGTAGTCGACGTGGACCTCGCGCCGCCGTACGGGCAGGTGCAAGGTCTTCTGGAGTACGACGAACGCGAGCGCCGCGACCGGGAGGCCGAGGAAGAAGCACCATCTCCAGCCGAGTCCGGGGGTGTCGACGATCAGCCCGCCGATCAGCGGGCCGCTCACGGTCGCCAGGGCGAAGGTCGCGCCGATGTAGCCGGAGTACCGGCCACGCTCGCGGGGGCTGACCATCGAGGCGATCACGACCTGCACCAGTGCGGTCAGGCCGCCGACGCCGAGGCCCTGGATGGCGCGGGCGCCGATGAGGACCTCCATGCTGGGGGCGAGCCCGGCGATCAGCGAACCGGCCGAGTAGATGACCAGGGCGGACTGCACCAACAGCTTCTTGCTGAACAGGTCGGCCAGCTTGCCCCAGACCGGCGTGGTGGCGGTCATCGTGAGCAGCGTGGCCACCACCACCCACGAGTAACCGGTCTGGCTGCCGTCGAGGTCGGTCACGATCCGCGGCAGGGCGTTGGTGACGACCGTGCTCGACAGCATCGCCACGAACATCGCGAGGAGCAGGCCACTGAGCGCCTCGAGGACCTCGCGGTGGGTCATCTGGCCGGACTGCTCGGCGGCGACGGGCGCCTCGGTCACGGGACTCCCCTGGGACGGCGGAATGGTTGACAAAGGCAACCATATCCGCGGGCGGCCAGCGGTCCCAATCCCCGAAATAGGGCGACCCGCAGGTGTGGCCCGTCGGAACGAGTCCTCGGGGTCGCCTCCGGTGGACGTGGTTACCGGATCACCTGCGGGTCGGGTGGCTGCCTGGTATTCGCCGACAGCCTCAGCTGCTAGCGGGCAGCCACCTCACGCGTCCAACAAGAATTCATTCTTCGGACCACCTCCTTTCCCGTGTGGACACAACGGTAAGGGGCGGCCCGGTTCTGCTCAAGAGAATTAGGGCCCGATGCCTCAGGGGGCGAGCCTGAAGGTGGCCCAGCCGCCTCCGGCCCGGCGGCGGTACACCAGCCGGTCGTGCATCCTGCCCGGTCGGCCCTGCCAGAACTCCACGGTGTCGGGAACGACGACGTACCCGCCCCACCAGTCCGGCAGCGGCACCTCGTCGGGGAAGCGTCCCTCCATCGCGGCGAACGCGTCGTCGAGCTCCTGGCGCGAGCTCACCTCGCTCGACTGGTGCGACGCCCAGGCGCCGAGCTGGGCACCCCGCGGCCGCGTTGCGAAGTACGCCGCCACGTCGGCGCGGGGAAGCTCCTCGGCGACCCCGTCGACGCGCACCTGGCGTTCGAGCGGATACCAGGGAAACAGCAGCGAGCAGTGATGGTTGGCGGAAAGCTCGGTGCCCTTGCGCGAGCCGAGGTTGGTGAAGAACCGGAAACCGCCGTCGTCGACGCCCTTGAGCAGCACCATCCGGGAGGACGGGAGGCCGTCGCGGGACACCGTGGCCAGCACCATCGCGTTCGGCTCGTGCATCCCGGAGGAGGCCGCATCGGCCATCCACTGCCCGAACATCGTCACCGGGTCGAGGGCCAGGTCGGACTCGTGCAACCCGCCCAAGGCATACTCCGCGCGCAGTGCCGCCAGATCCATGGCGTCGACACTAGACCGCGACGCGCGGCAGAATGCCAAGGGTTCGACCAGCGCGGTCGCCCGAGACGGAGGACCACATGACCGAGGTGCACCACGGTCTCGAGGGCGTCATCGCCTTCGAGTCCGAGATCGCAGAGCCCGACAAGGAGGGATCCGCACTCCGCTATCGCGGGGTCGACATCGAGGAGATCGTCGGCCGGGTCCCGTTCGAGAACGTCTGGGGGCTGCTGATCGACGGGGCCTACCGGCCCGGCCTTCCCCCGGCCGAGGCCTACAACATCCCGGTCCACACCGGCGACATCCGGGTCGACGTCCAGGCGGCGATCGCGATGCTCGCGCCGGCGTTCGGCTTCCGGCAGACCTACGACATCTCCGACGAGCAGGCCCGCGAGGACCTCAGCCGGGTCGCGGTCATGGTGCTCTCGTACGCCGCCCAGGCCGCGCGCGGGCTGCACCTGCCGGTGGTCCCCCAGCGCGAGGTCGACGAGGGCGGGACGCTCGCCGACAAGTTCCTGATCCGCTGGAAGGGCGAGGCCGACCCCGACCACGTCAAGGCGATCGACGCCTACTGGTCGTCGGCGGCCGAGCACGGCATGAACGCCTCCACGTTCACCGCCCGGGTCATCACCTCCACCGGCGCAGACGTCGGCGCGGCCTTCTCCGGCGCGATCGGCGCCATGAGCGGACCCCTCCACGGGGGTGCGCCGTCTCGGGTCCTCGGCATGATCGAGGAGGTCGAGAAGGGCGGCGACGCGACGTCGTACGTCAAGGGACTGCTCGACAAGGGTGAGCGGCTGATGGGCTTCGGCCACCGGGTCTACCGGGCCGAGGACCCGCGCGCGCGGGTCCTGCGCCGGACGGCGCGCGAGCTCGGCGCGCCGCGCTACGAGGTGGCGGAGGCGCTGGAGAAGGCCGCCCTTGCCGAGCTGCGCGAGCGACGGCCCGACCGGGTGCTCGAGACCAACGTGGAGTTCTGGGCGGCCATCGTGCTCGACTTCGCCGAGGTGCCGGCCCACATGTTCACCTCGATGTTCACCTGCGCGCGCACCGGCGGCTGGTCGGCCCACATCCTGGAGCAGAAGCGGACCGGTCGCCTGATCCGTCCGTCGGCCATCTACACCGGGCCGGCCGAGCGCGGGGCGCACGACGTCGACGGGTGGGACGACGCCTGGTCGGCATGACCAGGGCGCTCACCGCCCTGCCTCTGGCCCCTGGGTTTCGACGCGCTCGTGCCTCGCGCGCCGCTGCCCAGCTCACCACATCGGCTGCGCGTCCTCCTCGACCGCGGGCGAGGGGTACTTCGGCTGGTAGAGGGTGATCGGGCCGGCGCCGGGGACCGTGAGCTGGACGGTCGAGCCCCAGGGCTCCTCGGCCACCTCGCCCTCGAACGACGCGCCCCGGCCGCGCAGCTCGCCCATGGTCGCCGCGAGGTCGTCGCACATCAGCGAGACGTCGAACCGCTGGTCGGTACCGCCCGACGTGCCCTCGTGCTCCCACGACGACGGGTGCACCCCGGTCTCGCTCGGACCGGTGCGGAAGATCAGCCACCCGCCGCCGGCGTCGATGCCGGGGAACTGGAGGACGTCCCGGAAGAACGCCCGGGCGGCGTCGGGGTCCTCGGCGTACACGAGTGTGTGCAGGGCGTTGATCATGCCGTCCACGCTAGGTGGACAACCCCGTGACGTCACCCGTCGGCGGCCACTGGTTTGGTGGCCCCATGACGTCCCCCGATCCGGTCGAGCTGTGGAACGACGAGGCGGAGACCTTCGACGACGCCGCCGACCACGGCCTGCGCGACCCGGAGGTCCGCGCGGCCTGGCGCGACCTCCTGCTCTCGGCCCTGCCGCCCGCCCCGGCCAGGGTCGCCGACCTCGGCTGCGGCACCGGCACCCTGCCGCTGCTCCTCGCCGGGGAGGGGTACGACGTCACCGGCGTCGACTTCTCTCCCGAGATGCTCAGGCGGGCCGAGGCCAAGGCCGGCGACCGGGCCCGGTTCGTGGCCGGCGACGCCGCGGACCCGCCCCTGCAGCGGTCCGGCTACGACGCCGTGCTGTGCCGCCACGTCCTCTGGGCGCTGCCCGACCGGCCTGCGGTGCTGCGTCGGTGGGTCGACCTGCTCGCGCCCGGAGGCCGGCTGCTCCTGGTCGAGGGCAGCTGGTCCACCGGCGCCGGCCTCACCGCGGCGCAGACGCTCGAGCTGGTCGAGGGACTCGGCCGGCAGGCCGAGCTCCGGCTGCTGCCCGACCCGGCGTACTGGGGCCGCAAGATCGACGACGAGCGCTACCTCGTGGTCAGTCGTCGCTGACCCGGCCCTCGTACCAGCTCGTCAGCCCCATGCCGCCCCGGCGGCTCAGCGAGATGTGCATGTGGTCGCGGTGGCGCAGCGTCTTCGAGCACTTCCGCAGGTTCTTGCAGCTGGAGCTGAGGTAGTCCTCCCGCTGGAACTGATCCCATGCGGAGTACATGTGGTCGTTCCAGATGATGTACATGATCCCCATGCGCCGCGCCCTGGCGTGCTCGTTGTCCGCCGGGTCGGTGGCGAAGGCCAGCTCGAGGAACTCGCGGGCGGTCTGGCGGTCACGGGCCCTGGACGCGTCCAGGATCCAGTCGAAGGCCCGGCCCTCCTTGTGCTCCGAGGTCCCGCCGGACCCGCACCTGCGGGAGATCGGGCCGTCGCCGCCGCCGCTGCGTACCAGCCAACGCGCCAGGGCCTTCGTGCCGGCCTTGGCGGCGGGGCGGCAACGCTCCTGCGGCTGGTAGTCCGCGTAGTCCTCGACCTGGGCCGATGCGGGCGCGGCCAGGGCGAGCAGCATCGCCAGGGCTGCCGTACCGGACAGTCCGGTGCTGAGGATTCTGGTCACGGCGGAGGAGGTTACGTGCGGTCAGGCGGCACGTCCGGGGATTCGCAAGATTTCATCAACCTCCGGTGAGGCGCTTGCCGTAGCACCGGGACAGCGGGGCATGGCAGTAGAACCCGAACTTGGGGACCTCCACGTAGCCCGCCGACCGGTAGAGCTCGATCGCCTCGGGCTGCCGCATCCCGGTCTCGAGGATGCTCACCGCCGCGCCCGCCTCGGCCGCCGTGCGCTCGAGGTGGGCGAGCATCGACCGGGCGAGGCCCTGCCCGCGCACCGCCGGGTCGACGTACATGCGCTTGATCTCGGCCGTGCGCGTGCTGCCCAGCGCCTCGACGTCGTCACGCCGCCGCCAGGCGCCCGAGGCAACCGGGCGGCCGTCGAGGTAGCCGACGAAGAAGCTTCCCCGGGGCGGGTCGAACATGGTGGGATCGAGCGGGGTCTCGTCCTCGCCGCCGTAGCGCGAGACGTACTCCCCCTGCACCGCGGCGATCAGGGCCAGGGCGTCCGGGTGCCCGAAGCCTACGCGGACGACCTCCATGTCCATGCCAGCCCTTTCGATTTCTCCGCCCACCGGGCGGCTGCCAGAATAGGCGGCGCTGACAGCGTCGTCGCATCTCACCACCGCCCCCAACAACCCGAAGGGTGCACCATGGCCGACGCCCCAGACCTCACGATCCCGAACGACCTGCTGCCCGCCGACGGACGCTTCGGCGCCGGGCCGTCGAAGATCCAGACCGGCCACGTCGACGCGCTGGCCGCGACCGGCACGTCGCTGCTCGGGACCTCCCACCGCCAGGCGCCGGTGAAGAACACCGTCGGTCGGGTGCGGTCCGGACTGGCCGACCTGTTCTCGCTGCCCGAGGGCTACGAGGTGGTGCTCGGCAACGGCGGCGCCACCGCGTTCTGGGACATCGCGACCTTCGGCCTGATCCGGGAGAAGAGCCAGCACCTGTCCTTCGGCGAGTTCTCGTCGAAGTTCGCCAAGGCCGCCGCGGCCGCGCCCTGGCTGGCCGAGCCCTCGGTCATCACGTCCGACCCCGGCACCCGGCCCGACCCGGTCGCCGAGCAGGGCGTGGACGCCTACGCCTGGGCGCACAACGAGACCTCGACCGCGGTGATGGCGCCGGTACGCCGCCCCGAGGGCGCCGCCGACGACGCGCTGGTGCTGGTCGACGCCACGTCGGGAGCCGGCGGTCTGCCGGTGGACCTGACCCAGGTCGACGCCTACTACTTCGCGCCCCAGAAGTGCTTCGCCTCCGACGGGGGTCTCTGGGTCGCGCTGATGTCGCCGCGCGCGCTGGCCAGGGTCGAGGAGATCGCCGCGACCGGCCGGCACGTCCCGGCCTTCTTCGACCTGCCGACCGCCATCGACAACTCCGCGAAGAACCAGACCTACAACACCCCCTCGGTCGCGACGCTGTTCCTGATGGCCGAGCAGCTGGACTGGATGAACGCCAACGGCGGCCTGACCGGCATGGTGGAGCGGACCACGGCCTCGTCGGACGCGCTCTACGGGTGGGCCGACAAGACGTCGTACACGACGCCGTACGTCGCGGAGCCGGAGCACCGCTCGCTGGTGATCGGGACGATCGACTTCGACGAGTCGATCGACGCCGCGGCCATCGCGGCGACCCTGCGCGCCAACGGGGTCGTCGACACCGAGCCCTACCGCAAGCTGGGACGCAACCAGCTGCGGATCGCGATGTACCCGGCGATCGACCCCGCGGACGTGGAGGCGCTCACCGGCTGCATCGACTACGTGGTCGACCGCCTCTGACCCGCGCCGGCTGGGTGGGGTTTCATCAAGGTATGCAGGTCGACCTGCACTCCCCTCGCCGAATTCGCCACGGGGAGTGCGGTTTCGGCTACATACCTTGATGAAACTGTGACAGCCGGGCCCGGATCGCGTCGGCGGTGTCGCGCCCGAACGCCACGATCCGTGCCTCCTCGACCTGGGTCCGCGCGTCCCGCAGCGTCGTCACAGCGGCGTCGACGGCATCGTCCAGCGGCCAGCCGTAGATCCCGGCGCTGACCAGCGGGAACGCGACGGTGCGGGCACCCAGCTCGTCGGCGACCTCGAGCGCGCGCGAGTAGCAGGACGTCAGGAGCGAGCGATCGGTCTGCCCGGCCCGGTAGTTGGGCCCCACGACGTGGATCACCCACCGCGCCGGCATCTCGCCGGCCGTGGTCCAACCGGCGTCCCCGGTGGCCAGCCCGTCGGGGAAGCGCTTGCGGCAGTCCTCGAGGACGGCCGGGCCACCGGCGCGATGGATCGCCCCGTCGACCCCGCCGCCGCCACGCATCCGGGAGTTGGCGGCGTTGACCACCGCGTCGACGTCCTGGGTGGTGATGTCGCCCTCGACCAGGTTGATCTGCATGCCACTACTTCAGCAGACGCAGGACCGCCCGCTCCAGCGCCGCCTGCCGCTCGTCGACCTTCTCGTAGCTCCGGCGGGTGGCGCCGTGGATGGTCCGGCCCTCCTCGTAGGCGTCGACCACCCGCGGGTCGACGTACGACGCCCGGGCCTGGGCCGGTGTGTTGCCGAGGAACTCCGCGACCTCCTTCATCGCGCCCGACACCGCACGCTTGCGGGACGCCTTCGACTCCCCCGGCTCGTCGGTCTCCGCCAGGGCGGCCGTGGCCAGCACGGTGGCGTGCCAGGTGCGGAAGTCCTTGGCCGTCGCGTCCAGCCCGGTCGACTCGCGGACGTAGTCGTTGACCCGGGCGGAGTCCAGGCTCCGCCACGAGCGGCCCTCCTTCCACGCCAGCAGTCGCGGGTCACCTCCGCGCCGCCGTCGCATCGTCTCGAGCGCCGCCACCGTCGCGGGGTCGTCGATCTCGATCCGGTGCTCGACCCCCGACTTCCCGACGAAGCAGAACACCATCACCGTGCCCTGCTTGCGCACGTGCTGCCGTTCGAGGGTGGTGAGCCCGAAGCTGCCGTGCTTGTCGGCGTAGACGTCGTTGCCGATCCGGAAGTAGCCCAGGTCGAGCAGGCGTACGGCGACCGCGCAGGCCCGCTCGAGCGACATCCCCTCGGTGCCCAGGTCGGTGAGCACCTTCTCCCGGGCCCGGCTCAGCGCCCGCCCGAACTGGAGCACGCGGTCATGCTTCGCGGCGTCGCGGCGGGTGCGCCAGTCGGGGTGGTAGAGGTACTGCCGGCGGCCGGCCTCGTCGGTCCCGACCGCCTGCAGGTGACCGTTCTCGTGGGGTGTGATCCACACGTCCTCCCAGGCCGGGGGGATCACCAGGTCCCTGGCCCGCTGCGCGC
This sequence comes from Nocardioides sp., assembly GCF_035703625.1. Classification (GTDB taxonomy): domain Bacteria; phylum Actinomycetota; class Actinomycetes; order Propionibacteriales; family Nocardioidaceae; genus Nocardioides. The sequence continues at coordinate 33,709 of NZ_DASSXS010000043.1, forward strand.
GCGTCGCCGACAGCCGCTTGCCGGACTCGTCGAGATAGACGAAGCCCTTCCCGGCCCGCCGCCTGGTCCACCCCGGGTCGTCGGGAGACGTCCGGCGCAGGCGTGGCATGCGGTGATGCTAGCCGCGCGGGTGACGCACGTTCGGACGCACCGCGAGGAGGAGCACCACCACGGCGACGACGAACAGGCCGGCGCCCAGCGCCCACTGCCACGGGTCCCGGCTGGGTCGGGGTGCCTCCTCGGGGAGCTCGTTGCGCGGCCTGGTCGTCGGGCTGGTCGTCGCCTCGGCCGGATCCGTGGGCGACGATGAGATCCGCTCGCCCACGGCCTGAGGCAGGCTCACCTCGATCACGGCCTGGTGTCGGCCCTCGGAGGTAACGAACACCTGGTCGTCCGCGGAGACGGCGATCGCCTCACCCTGCTGCTGGTCGGGGAGCCTCAGCGAGGCCACTCGCTCGAGCCCGGGGAAGGTGTAGACGACAGCCTCGGCGTAGTTGCGGACCACCAGGTGCCTGCCGTCCGGGAAGAACGCGCCGTCGGTCGCGAAGGTGAGCGTCGGGCCGACGCGGCGCAACCGGTTGGGGCCCTCGGGCGAGAGCTCCGTCGGTGCCGCGAACAGGGCAGCGTCGAAGATGTCCTTGGTCGCCACGAACAGCTGTCCGGTCTCCGGATGGCTGAGCAGGGTCTCGGCGTCGCGCGGCGGGCCCGGCAGCACCAGGTCGTACGACGTTCCCGGGTCGTCCCGGTCCCCCGCCGCCACGGGCACCCGGGTCACCCGGATCGTGTCCCGCTCCTCCGCGTTGTCGCCGATGTCGCCGACCCAGACCTCGCCCCCACCCGCCGGGGCCAGCGCCTCGACATCCTGGGGGGCGTCCGCCCAGCCGGTGACCCCGGACGTCTGCCCGGCCCGGTCGACCGCGAACACCCTGCCGGTGTCGCCCGAGTCGTTGGTGGTGAGGAAGAGCCCGTCCTGGACCACCAGCCCGCTGGCCTCCACGATCTCCGGGTCCTGGAACCGGAACACCACCTGGTCCCCGTCCGGCGGCGCCGCGGCCGCGGTCCCGATCAGGAACGGCAGCGCCACGGCCGCGAGAGCGACCAGCTGGCGCATCAGGCCGTGCCCTGCGCCCGGTCCTCGGGCTGGCCGAGCAGCTCGGCCAGCCGCGGGCGGACGGACCAGGTCGTCACGAGGTCGTCGTACTCCTTGCGGACGCCGCCGCCCTTGACCGGCGCTCCAGTACGCACTGCCCGGAGCATCGTGTTGCGCGGCGTGTGCTTGCTCTCGACGAACTGCATCACCTCGACGCGGTAGCCCTGGAGTCTCATCAGCGACGCCCGCAGCGCGTCGGTCAGGGTGTCGGCGAACCGCTCGCGGAGGATGCCGTGCCGGGTGAGCATCGCGTAGGGCTCGGGTGTGGGGCTGCGCCGGAGCTGGGCGGCGATGTCGTGGTGGCAGCAGGGCGCCGCCAGGACCAGCGGCGCCTGCCACTCGACCGCTCGGGCGAGGGCGTCGTCGGTTGCCGTGTCGCAGGCGTGCAGTGCGAGCACCACCTCGGGCGCGAGGTCGAGGCGGGCCTGGCCGATCGAGCCCACCACGAAGTCGGCGTCGATGGAGAGCTCCGCGGCGAGCGCTGCGTTGTGGTCCCGGGACTGCTCCTTCTGGTCGACGCCGGTCATCCGCACCGGGATCCCGCGCACCTGCGTGAGAAACCGGTGGGCGGCGAAGGTCAGGTAGGCGTTGCCACAGCCCAGGTCGACCACGCGGAGCGGGTCGTCGGCAGTGGGCCTGCGCAGGTGCCCCTTCTCGATGGCCTCGCCCAGGCCGATGTCGAGGATCCGCAGGAACTCCTCGACCTGGCGGTACTTCGCCTGCCGGCTCGGCTTGATCCGCCCGCTCCGGTCGGACAGCCCCAGCGCCACGAGGACCGGATCGTCCTCCGGCAACAACCGGTCCTTCTCCCGGTCGTGGTCGCGGTCGACCTCGACCTCCGTCTCCCGCGCACTGGAGTGCACCACCGCCTCCAGTCTCTTGGTCACCCGGACCTGGTGGATCTCGGTGGTGGTCTCCACGTGCCAGTTGCCGAACGGTTCGTCCAGCAGCTCGTCGACCACCTCCCGCGCCGGCTGGCCGCCGGGGTGGTTGGCGGTGTGGGCCTGCTGCTCGTCGTACGCCGTGACCTGCAGGTGCCGGCCGGCCTTGAGGTCGACGTAGCGGAGCTCGACCCGCCGCCAGCGGGGCTGCTGGCCCTTCTGCCGGCCCGAGGCCACGGCCCGGACCAGCGTGTCCGGGTCGAGCAGGTGCCCGCGCATGCGGGTCAGGACGCGGAGGAGCGGCTCGGTCATGGCGAGGCGCTCACCTGAGGAGGGCCGCGATGACGACGACGAGGATCAGTCCGGCCAGCGCCATCGGGATGACCAGGCGGCGCCGACGGGGATTCATGCCCCGATCGTAGTGACCCGGGACGAGGGCAGCCTCCGCACCCGAACGGCGGCCCGAGCCGGTCGCCTGCTGCCGGCCCGCGTTGCGGCGCTCGACGACGCTCGCCGGTCAGTCACCCACGTTTCCGCCGCGATCGTCGCCGAGCCGCGAGGCGATCAGCTCGGCGAGGTGCAGCGCCGGCACGCCGGCGAGGTCGGCGAGCTGGTGCCGGCAGGAGAGGCCGTCGGCGAGGACGACGGCCCCGGGGTTCGACCGCACCGCCGGCAGCAGGTGCGACTCCGCGACCGCCACGGAGACGTCGTAGTGGCCACGCTCCATGCCGAAGTTCCCCGCCAGGCCGCAGCACCCGGGGACCCGGGTGACCGTGGCCCCGGCGCCGGTCAGCAGGCGCTCGTCGGCCTCCCACCCGAGCACCGAGGCGTGGTGGCAGTGCGGTTGTGCGACCACCTCGAGCCCGGACAGGTCGGGCAGCTGCCACTCCAGCGTGCCGAGCACCTCGGCGAGCGTGCACACACCCGACGCCACGTCGGCCGCGCGCGGGTCGGCGGTCAGCTCGACGGCGTCGGTGCGCAGGGCGGCCAGGCAGGAGGGTTCGAGGCCGATGACGGGGACGCCGGAGGCGACGTACGGCGCCAACGTGGCGACCGTCCGGGAGACGACCTTCCGGGCCCGGTCGAGCTGACCCGTGGTGATCAGGGTGAGTCCGCAGCAGGCGTCGTCCGGGATCACGCCGACCCGGAGGCCGGCCGCCTCGAGGACCGTCGTCGCCGCGTGCGCCGTCCGGGGCAGGAAGTGGTCGGTGAACGTGTCGGCCCAGATCCACACGTCGGGCGCCGAGGTCGAGTGCCCGGCCGATCGGCGGAGGGTGTCGCGGGCGAGCTCGGGCATCGATCGCCGGGGGTCGATCCCCGCGACCGCCTTGACCAGCCCGGCCGCGGGTCCCTTCATGGTCCGGTTCGCGAGCCCGGCCAGAGGTGCCGATCGGCGCACCCAGTCCGGCAGCCGGCCCAGCGTGTAGTGGGAGCGGGGGCGTCGCCTCCCCGCATAGCTCTGGTGCAGCACCTCGGCCTTGTAGGCCCCCATGTCCACGCCGGTGGGGCAGTCCGACGCGCAGCCCTTGCAGGCCAGGCACAGGTCGAGTGCCTGATGCACGGCCGGATCGTCCAGTCCGTGCACGAGCGAGCCGTCCAGGGCCTCCTGGAGGACGCGGGCGCGACCACGCGTGGAGTCCTTCTCCTCACGGGTGGCCACCCACGACGGGCACATGACGCCGCCCGGAGCAGGCGTCACGCACTTGCCGACACCGGTGCAGCGGTGCACCGCGTCCGCGAGGGAGCCGCCGTCCTCGCTGAGCCGCAGGGCGGTCCGCACCGGAGCGCGGGGACGCGGCGGGCGGAGGTCGGCGTCGAGCGGGGCGGGGTCGACGAGGACGCCGGGGTTGAGCAGGTTGCCGGGGTCGCAGATCGCCTTGGCGGCCGCGAACATCCTCAGTGACCGCTCGTCGTACATGAGCGGCAGCAGCTCCGACCGCGCGCGCCCGTCGCCGTGCTCCCCCGACAGCGAGCCGCCGTACTGCTTCAGGGCATGGGCTCCCGCGGTCAGGAAGTCACGGAACCGCCGTCCGCCGTCGTCGAACTCGAAGTCGATCCGCACGTGGACGCACCCGTCGCCGAAGTGGCCGTAGGGGACCCCGTCGAGGCCGTGTCGGCCGAGCAGGTCGTCGAACTCGCGGAGCCAGGCGCCCAGGCGGTCCGGTGGAACGGCCGCGTCCTCCCATCCGGAGTACGCCGGCCGGTCCAGGCTGCGCGCCGCGAGCCCGGCACCGTCCTCCCGGATCCGCCACAGCGCCGCCGACTCGGCCGGGTCGTCCACCAGACGACGATCCAGCGCACCGGCATCGCGGACGATCGACTCGACCGCGGCGGGAGCCTCGGCCCCGGCCACCTCGACGAAGAGCCATCCGGAGCCACGGGGCAGCGGCGGCACACCTCGACCGCGGGTCCGCACCAGGTCGACGATGCGCGAGTCCAGCCCCTCGCAGGCGATCACCCGCGCGTCCTGGCCGGTGGCCGCCGACAGCACGCCCGGCACCGCGTCGGCCGCCTCGGCCATCGACGGGTACCCCAGCACCAGCAGCCGTCGGTCCCGGTCGTCGGGCACGAGCTCGACCGTCGCCTCGAGGACGAGTCCGAGCGTCCCCTCCGAGCCGACCAGGAACCGGTCCGCCCGGCGGCCGTTCTCGGGCAGGAGGTGCTCGAACGAGTAGCCACTGACCTGCCGGGAGAACCGCCCGAACGACGTCCGCACGTGCGCCAGCTCGTCGTCCACGAGCGAGGCCAGCCCGGTGGTTGAGGTGCGAGGGCCGCCAGGGCCCGAGCCTGGAAACGCCGGAACCGGGCCGCCGGTCTCAGCCACCTCCCCGGTCCCGAAGACCACCTTCATCGCCGCGACGTTGTCGGCGGTCCGCCCGTAGCCCAAAGCCCGGGACCCGCAGGCGTTGTTGCCGATCATCCCGCCGATCGTGCACCGGGTGTGGGTCGACGGGTCGGGCCCGAACCGCAGGCCGTGGGCCAGCGCCTGCCGGGTCAGCGACGCGTGGACGACACCGGGCCAGACGACGGCCGTCCGCGACTCGGGGTCGAGCGAGACGATCCGGTCGAGGTGGCGGGCGGTGTCGACGACGATGCCGGGGCCGACCGCGTTTCCCGCGATCGAGGTGCCGGCGCCACGCATGGTCAGCGGCACGCCGAGGGCTCGCGCCGCATCCAGGACGGCGACGATCTCGTCGGGGTGGCGCGGCCGGGCCACCACCTGCGGCACGACCCGGTAGAGCGAGGCGTCGGAGGAGTAGAGGGCGCGGGAGAGGGCGGAGTCGTCGACGTCGGTCACCCCTCGGCGACGGAGCTCCGAGACCAGGTCCGCCGTCACCACGGGCCCCTCATGCGGGGCCCGTCACCAGAGCTCCAGGGAGCCCCGGAACACGCCCGCGAGGTCGTCGGGCGTCACCTCGCGTGGAGCGGTGGCGAGCAGCCTCTGCTGCTTGAGGGATCCGTCGACCAGGTCGTCGACGTCGGAGTCGGCGTACCCCACCTCGGCGAGACCGCTCGGGAGCCCGACGTCGCGCATCAGGTCCAGCAGCACGCCGGGCAGGGCGTCCGGGCCGTCCGCGGCACAGGAGGGGTCGAGGAGTCGCGCGGCATGCAGGTGCCGCTCGGGGGCGGCGTCGAAGGTGAACCGGAACGCCTCGGGAGCGGTCAGCGCGACCGCCATCCCGTGCGGGACGATCGCCTCGCCCTCCGGGTAACCCGGCGGGCGGTAGTCCCGGACCCTTCCGGCGATGGGGTAGGCGTTGGCGTGCGGGATGTGGACCCCGGCGTTGCCGAAGCCCAGGCCGGCGAAGGTCGCGGCGAGGGCCATCTGCTCCCGCGCGGCCGGGTCCGAGCCGTCCTTCACCGCGGCCCGGAACGCCCCGGCGAGAAGTGACATCGCGCGCTCGGACCACATGTCCGCGATCGGGTTGGCTCCGCAGTACGGCACCCGCTCCTCGGGCTGCTTGGCGTCGAAGCCGGCGTACCAGCGCGCGGTGTAGCTCTCGAGGGCGTGGCAGAGGATGTCCATGCCCGCCGCGGCGGTCACCATCTCCGGCTGGGTCAGGGTCAGGGTCGGGTCGACGACGGCGAGGGTGGGGCGCAGCCGGGGGTGGCTGATCCCGGTCTTCACCTGGAGGGAGAGGACGTCGAGGACGCAGATCGTGGTGCTCTCGCTGCCGGTGCCGGTCGTCGTCGGGCACGCGACCAGGGGCAGCAGCGGGTTGACCGGGGCCGATGCCGCGCCGACCGGTGCGTTGATGTAGTCCATCAGCTCGCCCGGGTTGGTGACCAGGAGGTTGACCGCCTTGGCCGTGTCGATCGCGGAGCCGCCGCCCACGGCGACGATCGCGTCGAACGGGCCGGACTCCCGGGCGAAGTCGACCGCGGCCCCCATCGACTCGTCGGTCGGCTCCACGTGGACGCCGTCGTACGTCGTCACCTCGAGGCCTCGGTGCTCCATCTGCTGGCCGATCCGGGCGGGGTGCCCGGTGGCGGCCACACCGGGGTCGGTGACCAGCAGGACCCGTCTGGCTCCCGTCTGGAGCAGGTCGTAGCCGATCTCCGCGGACGCGCCCGGCCCGAACTTCAGCGCCGGCGCTCCGTAGGTGAAGACGGTCTCGGCCCTCGTTGTCTCGGCCCGTGCTCTCTCGGCCCGTGCTCTCTCGGCTCGTGCGGTGTCGCTCATGGTTGGCTCCTCACGCCGGGTCGGTGCCCATCCTGCCTGCTGCCTCCAGGGCGTGGTGCACGACGTCGAGCACCGGCAGCTTCCGGGCCCGCACGTCGGCCACCGGGACCCAGGCCACGGCCTCGGTGGTGCCGCCCACCTCGGCCACCCAGGGCTCGGCCGTGGGATCGACCGTCGCGGCGAAGACCAGCAGCACGGCGTGGAAGTCCTCGAAGCGGCCCGAGGGCGCGGTGCCGCTGAACGCCTCGTCGTGCACGGCGATCAGCTCGCCGACCGCACACTCCAGCCCGCACTCCTCCCGCACCTCGCGCTCCAGCGCGGGACGGGGCGACTCGCCGTGCCCCAGCCCGCCGCCCGGAAGGCTCCAGGAGCCGGTGTGGAAGCCCCGCTGCGAGAACTGCACGAGCAGCACGTCGCCCTCACCGTCCGCGGCTCTCGACTCGCGCCGGACCAGGGCGTAGGCACCGACCCGCTGCCGACGGAACGGCTGGTGGTCTGCCAGCGCCTCCAGCACCAGCGGTGCCACCGGCAGGGTCCCGTCGACGACGTCGGTGACCCGGTGCCACGCGGCCTCCGCCGTCGAGCCGTCCACCTCGACCACACGGGGCTCGGGGGCATCCGGAGCGACCCAGCCGTCGTAGACGATGCGCAGCGCGTGCGCGTCGACCCGACGGCCGTCCCTCCAGACGCCCGGCAGGTGGGCGGAGTAGACGCGGGCGGTCTCCCCGACCTCGGCGTCGAGCCCGGTCTCCTCCTTGACCTCGCGCAGCACCGCGTCGCGCGGGTCCTCGCCGTGGTCGAGGCCGCCACCGGGGAGGGTCCAGAGCTCGTCGCTCGTGATCCGCTCCGCCAGCCGGCTCAGCAGGATCTCCTGCTCGGCGTCGGGGCCCGACGACGCGACCCGCAGGATCACGGCGTACGCCGCGACCCGTTGGCGCTTCGGAAGGCTGCCCACGCCCTCAACCTAGTGGACCCCACTCGGGCGCGACGGCCGAGCGCGGCGACCCGTCGAGCGTGAAGGACGCGGCCCGGTCGAGGGCGTGTCCGCCCAGGTGGGCGGGGTACCACGGCGCGAGCTCGCCCGGGCGGGGCCGGTGCTCCGGCAGCGCCTGCAGCGCCTCGAGCTCGCGCTGCATCCGGTGTCCGTGCTCCCGGGTCCAGGCGACCGGGTCCGCGTCGCCCACGGTCGCCGGCTCGCCGAAGCGGACGTCGACGAGCCGGCCCCGGGTGAGGTCGGGACGCGGGAGGACGTCGGCCGCGTCACGCTTCTGCGCCCAGATCCGCTGGCTGCCCCAGATGGTCACCGGGACCAGCGGGGCCCCGGTCTCACGGGCGAGCGCGGCGGCGCCGGGCATCAGCGCACGGACGACGTAGGCCGCGGAGATGCCGGCCTCGGGGAACACGCAGACCGCTTCTCCGTCGGCGAGGAGCCGGCGTGCGGTGAGGTACGCCGCCGCGGGAGCGGTGCGGTCGACCGGGATGTGCCGCATCGCCGTCATCGCCCGGCCGACCCCCTTGACGTCCCAGATGTCGTGTCGGCACATGAAGCGCACGAACGGCCGACGGTCCAGCAGCGCCCGCCCGATGAAGAGGAAGTCGGGGAAGGACACGTGGTTGGCGACCAGCAGCGCCGGTCCGTCCTCGGGCACGTGTTCGACGCCCCCGGCCCTGACCCCGACGTCGAGCGCGCGCAACGCGACGCGTCCTGCGGCGATGACCGCGCGGTAGGTCAGGTCGCTCACGAGAAGGGCGGCCGTGCGTCCCGTGCCAGCGAGCGTCGTCCGGCCCAGCGCCACACCCGCGCCGCCCGGTCGCGGTCGTCGTCGGTCACCAGGTTGCCCATCCAGCGCAGGGCCAGGGTCATCAGCCAGTCCGACCGCATGCCGGCGGGCCCGAGGGTGCGCAGCACCCCGGGCAAGGTGACCAGGCCGGCCAGCCGCCGGGCGATCGAGAAGGCCTCGCCGTAGTTCGCGCGGAGCAGGCCGGGCCACACCGCCGACAGGTCGTGGTGCTCGCTCATCACGTCGACGACGAGTCGACCGGTCTCCAGGCCGTAGTCGATGCCCTCGCCGTTGAGCGGGTTGACACATGCCGCGGCGTCGCCGATCAGCGCCCAGTTGGGCCCGGCGACCTGCGAGACCGCCCCGCCCATCGGCAGCAGGGCCGAGGTCGGTGCCCGGAGGTCGCCGCTGAGCCCGAAGTCGGCCCGGCGCTCGTCGGCGTAGCGCTGCATGAGCGGCCGGATCGCGATGTTGGCGGGGCGCTCTTGCGTGGCGAGGGTGCCGACGCCGAGGTTCACCTCACCGCTCCCGAGCGGGAAGATCCAGCCGTAGCCCGACAGCAGCTCGCCCTCGTCACCGCGCAGCTCGAGGTGACTGCTGATCCACGGGTCGTCCGACTCCGTGGAGGCGAGGTAGGAGCGGCCCGCGACGGCGTACACCGTGTCCTTGTGCCACTCCCGCCCGAGGAGCTTGCCCAGCGGGCTGCGCACTCCGTCGGCGACCACGAGCCGGCGGCAGGAGACCTCGAACACCTCGCCGTCACGGCGGAAGGTCACCGCGGCGACCCGTCCGCCGTCCAGGCGTACGTCGACCGCACGGGCGCCGTCGACCGCGTCGGCCCCCGCCTTGATGGCGGTGGTGCGCAGGTGGTCGTCGAGCTCGGTGCGGGCGACGGCCGAGCCCCAGGCGGGTAGCGAGCCGCCCGGCCAGGGCAGGAGCAGCGTCTGGCCGAACCCGTGGGCGCGCAGTCCCTGGTTGACGGTGTGGGCCCGCAGCCAGTCCTCCAGCCCGAGCAGCTGCAGCTCGTGGATGGCCCGCGGGGTCAGCCCGTCGCCGCAGGTCTTGTCGCGCGGGAACACGGCCGCGTCGACGAGCAGCGTGTCCAGCCCCGCGCGCGCG
>NZ_DASSXS010000190.1:0-11148 GCF_035703625.1 Nocardioides sp.
GCCCCGCCGGCCAGGGAGCCGACCGTGAAGCCGAGGACGAGGCCGGATTCGTCGGTGAGCAGGACGAGTGCTGCGATGGTCATCGGGACCACCGCAAAGAGGACCACGCAGCCGAGGGCGACCAGCAGCTTGCTGAGCACGATCGTGTGCCGGGAGATCGGCTTCGCGAGCAGATAGGAGATCGAGCCGTCGTCGATCTCGGGCGCGAGGAGCCCGGTCGTGGCGAGCAGCGCGACGAGCGGTACGACGACGGTGAGGCCGAGGTTGCGCAGGACCTCGATCGCGACGAACGGGTCCTCGCCGGCCAGGACGCGGACCAGCGTGGCCAGCCCGATCAGCACCAGTGGCAGCAGGAACAGCAGCACACCGCGCTTGTGGCCGAAGACGCTGCGGGTCCCGAGCCGGACGATGGTGGGGGAGAGGGTGACGGCGGTCATGACGACACCAGGTAGGCGAAGACGGACTCGAGCGACTCGTCGGTGGGGGTGACCTCGAGCAGCCGGACACCATGGGAGCGCGCGAGCCGCGGCAGCGCCTCGCTGAACCGGCCGAAGTCGCCGGCCTCGACCTCGATCCCGCCCTCGGTGCGCAGCAGCACCCCGCGCACGGACGGGTCGGCGACCAGCACCGACGCCATCTTGCGGTCGTCGCCGGTGCGCAGCACGAACCGGTTGGGCCGGTCGGTCATCAGTCGCCGGATCGCGCCGAAGTCGCCCGACGCGGCGTGCCGGCCGGCGACGACCACCTCGATCTGGCGGGCGACCTGCTCGACCTCCTCGAGGATGTGGGAGCTGAACAGCACGGTCCGCCCCTCCGCGCCCATCCGGCGCAACAGGTCCATCAGGTGCATCCGCTGACGCGGGTCCATGCCGTTGAACGGTTCGTCGAGCAGCAGCACCGACGGCTCGTGCACCAGCGAGGAGGCCATCTTGATGCGCTGCCGCATCCCCTTGGAGTACGTCGAGATCGTGCGGTCCTGGGCGTCCGTCATCTCCACCAGCGCGATCGCCGCCTGGGCAGCCGCACCGGGATCGGGCAGCCCGTGCAGCTCGGCGTTGGCGAGCACGAACTGCCGTCCGGTCAGGTAGTCGAACAGCGCCTCCCGCTCCGGCACCAGCCCGATCTGGCGGTAGACCTGCTCGTTGCGCCACAGCGGCTCGCCGTCGAGGGTGACCGTGCCGGTCGACGGCGCCAGGAATCCCGACATCAGCGCGATGAGCGTGGACTTGCCGGCGCCGTTGGGACCCAGCAGCCCGGTCACGCCGGGGCCGATGGTCATCGAGACGTCGTTGACGGCGACCACGTTGCGGTACCAGCGGGAGACCCGGTCGAGGTGGATGGTCGTCATGCCTCGACCTTCCGGTAGCGCCAGAGCATCGCGCCGACCGACCCGAGCAGGACCACGGCGACCATGGCCAGGTGCAGCAGCCCGATGCCGGTGCCGGTCGGGGGCGCCTGCGTGCCGGCCGGCGAGTCGAACAGGAACACCTGCACCTCGTTGACCAAGGTGTACGGCGAGAACAACCCGGCCACCTCCGCCACCGTCTCGTGGCCCTCATCCATCCCGATCCCCTGGATCGACGACACCACGACGAAGCTCACCAGCAGGACCACGATGATCGCCGCCACGGCCAGCCCGCGCCGGGTGGTCAGCGCCGCGACCACCGCGGCCGGCCCGGCCAGACAGCCGGCGAGCAGCAGCGCACCCACCAGCGCCTCCACGATCCGCTCGCTCTCCCGGCCGACCGGCAGGTCGGCGAGCAGGCCGCCGACGTACATCAGCAGCAACGGGGCGCCGATCAGGATGAAGGTGGCGACGATCAGCGACGCCAGCCTGACCAGGACGTACGTCGTCCGGCGCAGCGGCCGGGCGAGGTACAGCGTCAGCGAGCGGAACCGCAGGTCGCGCGAGACCAGGACCGGCGCCTGAGACGCGACGAAGACCGAGATCAGCAGTTGAACCGTGAGCGGATAGGTGGAGTAGGCGACGATCTGGTCGTTGATCCCCAAGAGGTCCTTTGCCTGCACCAGCACCCCCACGAGGATCAGGGCGGGCAGCAGCATCAGCCCGAGCAGGATCATCGGCAGCGCCTTCGACCGGGCGGAGCGGCCGAGGCCGAAGCAGTTGCGCAGCCCGGTGACGAACAGCGCCCACGCGACCCTGCCCTCGCCCAGCCGCTCGCCGGAGTACGGTCGGTAGCCGATGTCGTGGATGACGCCGGTGCGGGACCCCGAGGTGGACCCGGAGGTGGATTCAGACGGGCTGGACACTGCCGGCACCCCCCTCGCGGAAGACGTCCTCGATCCGGTGGTGCCGCTCCTGCATCCGGACCAGCCCGAGCCCGAGGTCGGCGGTCAGGTCGCGCACCACGTCGTACGTCGTCTCGTCGGCGACCTCGACCTCCACCAGCCGGCCGTTGGGGCTGGCCCGCAGGCCGGCGGCGACCAGCGCCTGGCCGAGCAGCCGGTCGGCGTCGTGCCGCCCGTCGACCTCGACCACGAGCGTGCCGGTGGCGTGCATGAAGTCGGTGGTGGCCGAGGACTGCAGCAGCCGACCGGAGTCGAGGACCACCACGTGGTCGCTGATCCGCTCCAGCTCGCCGAGCAGGTGGGAGGTGACCAGCACGGCGATGCCGAACTCGCTGCCGATCTTGCGGACCAGGCTCAGCATGTCGTCGCGGGCGGCGGGGTCGAGGCCGTTGGTCGGCTCGTCGAGGAACACCAGGTGCGGGTGGTGGACCAGCGCCTGGGCGAGCTTGACCCGCTGCTTCATTCCCGTGGAGTAGCCGCCGATCGGCCGGTAGCGCTCCTCGGCCAGCCCGACGTGGCGCAGCACGTCGGCGGCGCGCTCGCGGGAGGCGGCGTACGGGAGCCCCGACATCTGACCGAGATGGACCACCAGGTCGGAGGCGGAGACGTCGGCCGGGAGGCAGTCGTGCTCGGGCATGTAACCCACCAGCGAGCGGATCCGGCCCCCGTCGGTGGCGACGTCGAGGTCGAGGACCCGGGCGGTGCCCTCGGTCGCCGGGACCAGGCCGAGCAGGATCTTGATCAGGGTCGACTTGCCGGCGCCGTTGGCGCCCACCAGGCCGGTGACGCCCTCGCCCACCGACACGTCCAGGGAGTCGAGTGCGGTCACGCGCGGGTAGCGCTTGGTCAGCCCCGCGGTCTCGATCACCCCCACCCGCACAACGTAGCGGCTTGGCGAAAGGTATTAGTCCGTTCCGCCCGGGCGGTTCGGGCGGTTACCTTGGATACGTGAACGTTCAACCCTTGAACCCCGCGCAGGCTTTCTGGGAGGACGTCCACGTCCACCGCGGGGTTCACGGGGTGTCCTGGTGGCAGCGGGTCCCCCGGATGTCACTCGACCTGATCGAGGCCGCCGGCCTCGGCCCCGAGGACCCGATCATCGACGTCGGCTCGGGATGGTCCACGCTGATCGACCACCTCCTCGACCGCGGCCACCTCGACGTCACGGCGATCGACCTCTCGGCCAACGCGCTGCAGGCCGTGCGCGACCGGCTGGGAGGGCGCGACGTCCGCCTCGAGGTCGCCGACGTCCTCGACCTGGACCAGGGCCGCCGCTACGCGCTCTGGCACGACCGGGCCGTCTTCCACTTCCTGACCCGCAGCGCCGACCGCGACGCCTACCGGGCGTCCCTCGACCGCAGCCTCGACGAGCAGGGCTGGGCGGTCGTGGCCACGTTCGGCCCGGCCGGCCCCGAGCGGTGCAGCGGGCTTCCGGTGGTGCGCTACTCCCACGAGGAGCTGGCCGCCGAGTTCCCCGGCTACGAGCTCGTCGCCACCAGCGGGGAGGACCACTTGACGCCCTGGGGGAGCACCCAGCAGTTCACCGCCGTGCTGTTGCGCCGGAGGTAGTGACCGATAGGGCAGGCTGGCCACGTGCACTACGTCGGCGTCGACCTGGCCTGGGGTGACCGCAGGCCCACCGGGCTCGCGGTGCTCGACGACGCCGGACGACTGCGCCACGTGTCGGCCGTGCGCAGCGACGACGAGATCACCGAGGCGCTGGCGGCGTACGTCGAGGGCGACTGCCTGGTCGCGATCGACGCGCCGCTGATCGTCAAGAACGCGACCGGCAACCGTCCGGCCGAGGCCGACCTCAACCGCGACTTCGCTCGCTTCGACGCCGGCGCCCACCCGTCCAACACCGGCAAGCCGGAGTTCCGCGACGGCACCCGCGGCGGCCGGCTCTGCTCCCGGCTCGGGCTGGACCTCAACCCCCGCTCCGGCCGCGCGCGGCGGGCGATCGAGGTCTACCCGCACCCGGCGACCATCGCGCTCTTCCGGCTCGGCCGCACGCTGAAGTACAAGCAGAAGCCCGGCCGCACGCTCGAGGAGCTCAGGTCGGAGCTGACCGTGCTGATGGGACTCGTCGAAGGGCTCTCGGCGGCCGACCCGGCGATCGACGTCACCGGCGACGCCTGGGCCCGGCTGGCGGGGGCCGTCGGGTCCGCCGAGCGCAAGAGCCACCTGCGGGTGGTCGAGGACCAGGTCGACGCGGTGCTGTGCGCCTATGTCGCGCTGTTCGCCGACCGCCGGCCCGAGGACACCACCACCTACGGCGACCTCGAGCACGGCTACATCGTCACCCCGGCGCTCCCCGAGGGGCTGCGGCCCAGCCCGCGGCCGCCGCGCCAGCCGCCCCCGGTGGAGGACCCGGTCGCCAGCGCCGTCCGCGAGTACGCCGCCCGCCAGCCGGTGCTGCGCCGGGCCGCGGAGGAGTTCGCGGCGCTGGTCACGGCGGTCCTCGACGACGCCGGCATCAACTACCTGAGCGTCACCGGACGCGCCAAGGCCGTGGCGTCGTTCGCGGCCAAGGCCGCCCGCACGGTCGACGACAAGCCGGCGTTCGCCGACCCTCTCACTGAGATCACCGACCAGATCGGGATCCGCGTCATCACCTACGTCCAGAGCGACGTCGACGCGGTGGCCGACCTCCTCGACGACCAGGTCGTCGTCCACGACGACCGCGACCTGGGCCGCGAGACCGCGAGCGAGGGACGCTTCGGCTACGCCAGCCGCCACCTGCTGATCGGGCTGGACGCGGCCCGGGAGGGGCAGGCGGCCTACGAGAACCTGCTGGGCCGCCTGGCCCAGGTCCAGATCCGCACCGTGCTGCAGCACGCGTGGGCGGAGTTCGAGCACGACATCCGCTACAAGGGCACCATCCCCGACGAGCACGTGCCCGACTTCGACCGCCGGTTCACCCTCGCCGCGGGGCTGCTGGAGCTGGCCGACCGCGAGTTCTCCACCATCCGCGACCGGTTGCGGCAGGGGATGACCGAGCCCGGTCCCGAGGAGATCGACGACGACCCGCGGATCAGCCCGCGCGAGCTGGCGGCCTACCTGGCCGGCCAGTACGCCGACGCCGGCTGGTCGCGCACCGACCACTACGCGTGGATCTCCGGCCTGCTCCTCGAGCTCGGCATCACCTCCCTGGCCGAGCTCACGGAGGTGCTGCGGCCGATCGACGGCGAGACCCTCAACGAGCGGATGGGCTACCGCTACCCGCCCGGCGCCGTACGCCGACTCGACGACGCCCTGCTCGCGGCCTACGGCGACCAGTACATCGGGCTGCACGGCAACTCCCACCGCGTCCCCTCACTGCGCGCCAGGCTGGAGAAGCTCCGGGAGGACTGAGCCGAACCGGCGTGGTGGTCTAGACAGTCCGCGCGAAGTGCGGGTAGGAAAAGGCGATGGCCCCCATCTCGGAGAACAACCAGAACGACCTGTCCACCCGCGCGTCCGGCCCCACCCGGCGCGTGTTCCTCACCGGCTCGGCGGCCGCGGTCGGTGCCGTCGGCGGTGGTCTCACCGCGCCGGCCGGCGCGGCGTTCGGAGGCGGACCGCTCGACCAGGGGGAGGACTGGCCCGACGGGCCCGGTGTCGCCAACACGCTGCAGGCCCCCGACGCGGAGCTGCGCGCGATCCTGGCCGAGGTCGACGAGGCCAACATCCGGGCGATCGTGGAGAAGCTCGTCTCGTTCGGCACCCGCCACACCCTCTCCTCCCAGGACGACCCCAAGCGCGGGATCGGCGCCGCCCGTGACTGGATCTACGCCGAGCTCAGGAAGTACGCCGCGCGCTCCGGTGGCCGGATGACGGTCGAGAAGCAGACCTTCGTGCAGCCCGCCACCCCGCCGCGGATCCCGGCCCCGACCACGATCACCAACGTGCTGGCCACGCTGAAGGGCTCGGAGGGTTCGAAGCGCACCTACGTCGTCTCCGGCCACTACGACTCCCGGGTCAGCGACGTCATGGACTTCACCAGCGACTCCCCAGGCGCCGACGACGACGCCTCCGGCGTGGCGGTCGCCATGGAGCTCGCCCGGGTGATGGCGACCCGGCGTCCCGGGGCGACGATCGTGTTCGCCGCGGTGGCCGGCGAGGAGCAGGGGCTCCACGGGGCGCGCTACATGGCCCAGCAGTTCCAGAAGTCCGGAACCGACGTCCAGGGCATGTTCACCGACGACATCGTCGGGTCGTCCACGGCCGACGACGGCACCCGCGACGAGCGCAGCGTGCGGCTGTTCGCCGAGGGCGTGCCCACCGACGAGACGCTCGCCGAGGCCAACACCCGCCGCTCGGTCGGGGGCGAGAACGACTCCCCGGCCCGGCAGCTGGCCCGGTTCGTCACCGAGGTCGCCGACAACGACCAGACCGGCATGGACGTGCGGGTGGTCTACCGGCGTGACCGCTACCTGCGCGGGGGTGACCACATCCCGTTCCTCGAACTCGGCTACCCGGCCGCCAGGTTCACCGAGCCCAACGAGGACTACGCCCATCAGCACCAGGACGTCCGGGTCGAGAACGGCAAGCAGTACGGCGACCTCACCCGCTTCTGCGACTTCGCCTACATCGCCCGGGTGGCGAGGGTCAACGGGGCCGCCCTCTGGTCGCTGGCCAACGGCCCGGGCACGCCCAGGAACGTCGCGATCATCACCTCCAACCTGACCAACGACACCGAGCTGACCTGGGACGCCAACACCGAGGCCGACCTGGCCCGCTACGAGGTGGTCTGGCGGCCCACCCTCCAGGACGACTGGACCAACGTCATCGACGCCGGCAGGTCGACCAGGGCGGTGGTCGACCTGTCCAAGGACAACGTGTTCTTCGGCGTCCGGGCCGTGGACACCGGGGGCCACCGAAGCCCGGTGGCCTTCCCGGTGCCGAGGAGCTGACGAGCGATTCATGCGGGGGCGGAACGGGGCGGACGGCCGAAGGTCGCCCGCCCCACTGCCTCATCGGTGGCCGGTCACGTCACTGCGCGTTCACCGCACTCGACGCGTCCGAGAGGAGGCCCATCGTGCCGGCATCGTCGGCGGCGACCGCCTGCACCCGGAACACCACGGACCTCGCGGATCCGAACCCGATGGTGCGAGTACGGGAGGTGTCGCCGGCTCCCGTGGGCTCGTCCAGGAAGACTCGCTTGATGCGGGCGTCGGTCGCGGCGTCGTACGCGGTGATCCGCCAGGCCTCCACGGTGACCCCAGTCGGCTGCACGGGCGCGTTCCACCCCACGGTGGCGTCAACGGTCAGGTCGGTGGGGTCACCTGCTGTCGCGGTGACCCCGGTGGGAGCCACTGGCCTGGCAGCGCCTGCACCTGCCGGCGACAGGGTGCCCGGGGCTGTCCCCGGCCTGCTGAGCCCACCAGCCTCGTTTTGTGCACGCACCTGGATGCGGTACGTCGCTCCGTTCGTCAGGTTGGGGACAGCTGTGGTGCAGGCAGTGGTGCACGACGGAACGTTGACGCTGGTCTCCACGTTGCTCGTGGTGTTGACCGCGGTCACCTTGTAGCCGGTGATCGGCGAACCGTCGGGGATGGCTGTCGCCGGGGTCCACGACGCCGTCGCCGACTGGTTGCCGGCCGTCGCGGTCACGCCGGTCGGTGCGTTGGGTGCCGCGGCAGACGGCCCCTGGGGACAGCCGCCGAACCCAGGACCACCGAGCTCGCCGAACTCGGAGATGGTCAGCCCCTGCCGGTTGCCCGCGCCGTCCGTGACCTGCCAGCTGAGTGCCCGCATCTGGCCCTCCGCGGCCAGGTCACGCATCGCAGTGGCCTCGGCCGCCGTCGTGTCGCCGTCCGTCACGAAGTGGTACGTCGCGCGGAAGGTGGTGGACGTCGGGGCCGTGAGCGTCGAGGTGTACGGACCCGGGCGCGCCGGAGCGCGGATGTCGCGTCGCCCGATGTCCGTGTCGTTCATGTCGGGGTTGACGATGCGCTGTTCGATGCGCGACAGCGGAACGGTGCCGCGCGTCCCCTCCACCACGAGGTCGAACGCGCCCACCTTCCTGAATCCGTTCCCGTCCGCCTGAGCCGTTACCTCGGGCCGTTGGGTCCTCGTCGAGTCGGAAGCGCCGCCGGGGAACGACACGCGCACGACGTCGCCGGGCTTGATGTCGGGAGTCACTCCCTGCCAGCAGACCCCGCCGGGGTGGTTGATCTCCATGGCCGGGTCGCCGGCCCCGATCCTGCCCACGGCGCGGCTGGTCTCGACGCCGCCGCGGGTGACCGTGACGACGGCCTGCTGGCCCACCCTGCCTTGGTAGCCCTCGATGGTGACGAAGTCACGCTGTGGGAACACGACAATGTTGTTCGGCGCGGCCGGTGGCTCGGCCGCCTGGGTCGCCTGGCCGGCGATCATCGCGATGCTGGCGGCGGCAAGTCCGACCAGTGTGGTCTGTGCGAGAGCGCGGCGGAACCGGCTCTGGGCAGGTGCTGTTGACAGGTTCATGCGTCTACCTTTCGGCGCTTGTGCGTGCGTGTGCGTGCGCGGCTCAGGGCAGACAGGGTCAGGGTCCCCCAACAAACCTTCCTGACAGTTCGGCCGCAGGATGGCGCTTCGTTAATTGCGGCCGAGCAAGAAGATCCGCGAGACGTGTCAAATGGGCGCAAAATCGCCTCAACAGCTGTCCAGCCCGCTTGATGACGTCCTCGTCATGCTTCCCAAATACCATAGGGGGGTATAGTGTGTGACACCGACACGATCTCAACAGGCCGGGAGCGCACAAGATGGACGCAGAGATGCAGGCAGAGGCCGGGCACCAGCACGGCTACATCGGCAGCAAGGACGCCTACCTCAAGCGCCTCCGCCGGATCGAGGGGCAGGCCCGCGGGCTGCAGCGGATGGTCGAGGAGGAGAAGTACTGCATCGACATCCTCACCCAGGTCTCCGCGATGACCAAGGCGCTCCAGTCGGTGGCGCTGGGCCTGCTCGACGAGCACCTGAGCCACTGCGTGGTCGACGCCGCGCGTGAGGGCGGCCGGGAGGCGGACGAGAAGGTCAAGGAGGCCTCCGACGCCATCGCCCGGCTGGTCCGCTCCTGACCACACACACGAGAGAGGGCACCATGAGCGACACCCGCACCTACACCGTCCAGGGCATGACCTGCGGCCACTGCGTCTCCTCGGTCACCGAGGAGGTGCAGGAGATCCCCGGCGTCGAGCGCGTCGACGTCGCGCTCGAGACCGGCGCGGTCACCGTCACCACCAGCGAGCCCCTCGACGACGCCGCGATCCGTGCCGCCGTCGAGGAGGCCGGGTACGAGCTGGCATGAGGATCACCGGGCCGGTCCGAGTCGCCGGCTTCGTGGTCGGGCTCGTCGCGGTGTTCGCGGCGGCGCTCGCCGTCGGGAGCGCCTTCGGCTCCGGGGGCGAGCCGGTCGCCGACGACATGTCCGAGCACGTGGAGTCCGGCGACGCCAGCCAGGACGCCGGCCAGGACGCCGGTCACGACGCCGGCGATTCGCCGGTGATGGACGAGGAGATCCCCGGGGGGCTCATGGTCTCGGAGGCCGGCTACAGCTTCCGGCTGACCGACGCCCGCGCCGGGTCCGGGCGCGGCGTCCCGGTCAGCTTCACGATCGAGGGTCCCGACGGTCGCCCGGTGACGGCGTACGACGTCGACCACGGCAAGCAGCTCCACCTGGTCGCCGTCCGGCGCGACTTCGACGGCTTCCAGCACGTGCATCCCACGCTCGCCGAGGACGGCACCTGGTCCACCGAGCTCGACCTGACGCCGGGCGCGTGGAGGCTGTTCGCCGACTTCAACCCGACCGGGGGGGTCGGCCTCACCCTGGGTGCCGACCTGTCCGTCGCGGGCGACTACCAGCCCCGGCCCGAGGCCGCGCAGGTGCGCACCGCCCGGGTCGACGGCTACACCGTCACCCTGGACGGCCGCCTCGAGCCGGGCGCCGACTCCATCCTGACCCTGGCCGTGGCCCGCAACGGCCGGCCGGTCACCGACCTGCAACCGTATCTCGGCGCCTACGGACACCTGGTCGTCCTGCGCGAGGGCGACCTGGCCTACCTCCACGTCCACCCCGACGGCGCCCCCGGCGACGGCACCACCGAGCCGGGGCCGGAGGTCGAGTTCGAGGCCGCGGTGCCGAGCAGCGGCGACTACCGGCTCTTCCTCGACTTCAGGCACGACGGGGTCGTCCACACCGCCGCGTTCGCGCTCCCCACCGGCGGTACCGGGAGTTCGGGTGGCGGCGCCGAGGAGGAGTCCCATGGCCACCACCACTGACCGCCAGACCGCCGACGTCGAGCTCGAGATCACCGGGATGACCTGCGCGTCCTGCGCCAACCGGATCGAGCGCAAGCTCAACAAGCTCGACGGCGTCGTCGCCACGGTCAACTACGCGACGGAGAAGGCGAAGGTCAGCTACCCCGGGCCGTTGTCGCCCGAGGACCTGATCGACACCGTCCGGCAGGCCGGGTACGACGCCGCGCTGCCGCGCCGTACCGAGGAGGGGCCGGCGACGGCGCCTGACGACCCGACCCGCTCGCTGCGCCACCGGCTGCTCGTCTCCGCGCTGCTGACCGTGCCCGTGGTCGCCATGGCGATGGTCCCGGCGCTGCAGTTCACCTACTGGCAGTGGCTCTCGCTCACGCTCGCGGCGCCGGTCGTGGTGTGGGGCGCCTGGCCGTTCCACCGCGCGGCCTGGCTCAACCTGCGGCACGGCACCTCGACCATGGACACCCTGATCTCGATGGGGGTCCTCGCGGCCTTCGGCTGGTCGCTCTACGCGCTCTTCTGGGGCACCGCCGGCATCCCGGGCATGACCCATCCCTTCGAGCTGACCGTCCAGCGCACCGATGGCGCGGGCAACATCTACCT
>NZ_DASSXS010000280.1:0-4288 GCF_035703625.1 Nocardioides sp.
GCGCGCTTCTGGCTGGAACGCATCGGTCCCGAGCTCCGTCAGTACATCGTGGCCGGCAACGACGAGGAGCGGCCCTTCAGCCGCGACCAGCGGCGGTGGGTGTATGCCTCGTCGAAGCTGCAGAACAACTACTTCGGGTTCGGGACGGACAACGACCTCGAGCACTCCGCCGGCAACGTCATCGTCCACCACCGCACCTTCGGCCGGGCCCACCCCACCCACGGGTCGGTCGGCCAGGATGCGCGGCTCCCGTCGGCCAAGGTGCTCGGCGCGGCGCGCGGGCGGAGGCATGCCTTCCGCCCGGAGTCCGTGGTCAACGTGTCGGGGATGAGCTTCGGCTCCCTCTCCGGCAACGCGGTCGAGGCCATCAACCGGGGCGCGGCCGCCGCGGGGTGCCTGCACAACACCGGCGAGGGCGCGATCTCGTCGTACCACCGCAACGGAGCAGACCTCGTCTTCCAGATCGGCACGGCCTACTTCGGCTGCCGCGACGAGGACGGGCGGTTCGACCTGGCCAGGCTGAAGGAGCTCGTCCAGAGCGCCCCCGTCAGGGCGATCGAGATCAAGATCAGCCAGGGCGCCAAGCCCGGGCTCGGCGGGGTGCTCCCGGGCCCGAAGGTCTCCCGCGAGATCGCGGAGACCCGGGGCGTCCGCGAGGGCGTGGACTGTCTCAGCCCAGCCCGCCACTCCGAGTTCCACGACGTCGACTCGTTGCTCGACTTCGTGGAGCTCCTGGCCGACGCGACCGGTCTGCCCGTCGGCATCAAGTCGGCCGTGGGCGACCTTGCCTTCTGGCAGGACCTCGCCGCCACCATGGAGCAGGAGGACCGCGGCGTCGACTTCGTGTCCATCGACGGCGGCGAGGGCGGTACGGGTGCGTCTCCGCTCATCTTCAGCGACGCCGTCTCCCTGCCCTTCCGGCTCGGCTTCGCGCGTGCGTACGCCGAGTTCGCCCGCCGCGGCCTCCACGAGGACGTGACGTTCATCGGCGCCGGCAAGCTCGGTCTCCCGGACAACGCCATCGTCGCCTTCGCCCTCGGAGCGGACCTGGTCAGCGTCGCCCGCGAGGCGATGCTCGCCGTCGGGTGCGTCCAGGCCCAGAAGTGCCACACCGGCGAGTGCCCCACCGGCGTCGCGACCCAGCACCCGTGGCTCGCCCACGGACTGGACCCGGCCGACAAGGCGGAGCGCATGGCCAACTACGTGAAGACCCTGCGCCGGGACCTGCTCAAGGTGTCCGAGACCTGCGGGGTCGAACATCCCACCTTGATCGGTCCTGAGTCGGTCGAGGTGCTGGACACGCTCAGCGAGGGCCGGCTCCTCCACGAGATCTACGGCTACGAGCCCGGCTGGGGCTACCCGTCGGCCCGGGATCGCGAGGCGATCACCCGGATCATGTCCGCCACCGACGAGGACGAGGCCGAGACCGAGGGGCCACCCGAGACAGCCCAGACCGGGCCGCGCAGGGACGTGGTGGGCGGCGAGGACTGACCATCACGGTGCGGGAGGAACTCCTGGGCCCTGGTCTTCAGCCCCTCGTTGATCACGCCCCACCTGGGTGTGCACTGTGGACCAAGGAGGTTTTCATGAGCAGCTTCGAGGCACACTCAGGGACCCGCGGAGGGTGGCAGCCCCGCACCGGGGGACCGATCGGCCGATGGCTGACCGGGCAGGCGATCAAGCAGATCCGGCGCAAGGGGAGGATGCCCGGCCTGGGGTTCGACGCCCTCGTGCTGACGACGATCGGCCGCAGGAGCGGGCTCGAACGCACCACTCCCGTCGGCTACGTCCGCGACGGCGACAACTGGCTGATCGTGGCCTCGGCGGCCGGGGCACGAAAGAATCCGGCGTGGTACCACAACGTCGCGGCGAACCCGGACAAGGTTCGGATCGAGACCGCCGGCCAGAAGGTCGCCGTGGTCGCGGAGCAGCTCCACGGAGCCGAGCGCGAGGAGGCCTGGCGGCGGATCACAGCTGCCGTGCCGCGCTTCTCGAAGTACGAGCAGAAGACCGACCGGGTGCTGCCGGTCATCCGCCTGGTGCCCCGCGAGTCCTGAGCCGAATCGGTCAGGCTCGCACCTCGGCGGGAACCGGCCGGGTCGAACCCATCAGCCCCTCCCGGCGAGCGACGAGGGCCGCAAGACCGACCGTGGCGAAGCCCGCGAAGACGTTGATCGCCAGCATCGAGATGCTCTTCACCAGCAGGAACGTCTCGAGCGACTGGGACTGCAGGAGCCACAGCGTCATCGACGCCTTCGCGATTCCCAGGACGGCCCAGAGGGCCGTGAGGTGCCAGAACAGCCGCCGGATCCGGGGGCGCATCGCCAGCTCGTGGTCCATCGGGTAGAAGTCCCCGGCCAGCCTCGCCACCATCGGCCGGGCGCTGGCGAGCGAGAGCAGGAACAACGCGGCGACGGCGCCGTCGCTGATGATCGGCTGGAGGAAGTACAGCCAGGTGCTGTCCGCGAGCACGGAGAGTGCGGTCCGGCCGGTCAGCAGGATCGCGGCCAGGATCAGCAGGCCCGACGTACGCCGCCCGGTCACCGCCCGCCAGGCGATCGCGCCGTAGGACCACGCGAGGGCAGCGACGATGGCGGTCCACACGCCGGCGACCACGAAGAAGCCGTAGAAGGCCACGGTGGGGATCACCACCGCGATCAGGAGGCTCATCGACACGCGACGGATCACGGTCATCAGGCTGGGGCGGTTGGTGGGGGCGGAGGTGGAAGCCAAAGGAGCCGATCCTGCCGGCCGTCGTACAGCCGGGCGTGAGCGTGGTTCGCCGCGAAACGACGTCGTGGACTCGACGCCTGCGGGTTCCTCGGCCCCTCCACCCTACGCGAGGCTGTGCCGGTGGGCCCTGTTCGACCTGTCACATGCCAGGGCTGCCGCCGGACGCGCCACCACGTGGGTGGCCGTAACAGGTTCTGCCGGCGGTCGTTCTACCCAGGGAGACCCCGAGCGAGTGGAACTGCTCGCACCTGCGGAGGAGACCCGTGCATTTCCGCCACACCGGTTCAATTCGTCTGCTGGTGTCAGGCCTCATCGCCACTGCCGGGGTCCTGGCCCTGCCAGGCTCAGCGGGGCTCGCCACCGTGGGTAGCGTCGCGGAGGAAGCGAGCGACTACCAGACCGCCTCACTGAGGTTCATCGAGACCGCGCCGGGGCGGGCGAGCGGTTATCGGGTGCGGATCGACTACACGAACCCTGATGACCCCGATGCCAAACCTCCGTCGGTGCGGAGGGTTGTCGAGCTGTTCGCGCGCGGGACGCGCATCGACACAGGTGTCCCCGCCCGGTGTCGAGCAACTGATGCCGAGCTCATGCTCGCGGGCCGGTCGGCCTGTCCACGAGGGAGCATCGTCGGCAACGGCTTCATCAAGCTCGACACGGGCATACCGGGGCCTGGTCGATACCTGAAGGAAGATGTCACTTTCCTGAACAACACGAACCAGCTGATCTACCTCACGAACGACCGGGCGACCGGAGCGCGAACCGTGATTCGGGCACGGGTCCGCAGCGATCGCGTGATCAGTGGGGCGCCCTTGCTTCCGGGTGCCGGCACCGACGGCACTGCGATCGACGTCGTCCGGGGCAACTTTCCGAAGCTGGTGCGGATGCGACACGGGCACCGCCGCGCCTACGTCACGACCCCGCAGCGCTGCCCGGGCCGAGGGTTCTGGGTCAGCAAGGTCCGTTTCGCGTATCACGACGGGACCACCCAGACGGAAAGCACACGCAACCGCTGCGACCGCTGACAGCGTGTCAGGCGGCCAGCTTCGAGAACGCCTCGTAGACCATGTAGGCCGGCCAGAAGAGGCCCTGGAAGATGGCGTACATGTGCTCCCAGAAGCCCTCCGCCTGCTGCCAGTAGTACACCCAGGCACCGAAGATGCCGAGTCCGTAGATCGCGCCACTGCCAGCAGCGGTTCCTGCGTTGTTGTTGCCCATCGCGATTCCTCCGTCGGAGGTGCGGCTGGAACGATCCTCGCACCGCGGAGGCCTCGGCGGGTCCCCCGTTTCGGGCAGGCCTACCGGCGCTGGGGACCGCCCAGGGCGTGTGATGTTGCTCGACGCAGTCAGGTCGCGCACCGGGACGCCATCCGCGTCAGCCGGCGGTTTTCGGCCCGGTCGGATCGGAGTCGGGACTCCTGCCTTGCACCACCCGGGCTGAGCCGGCCCGTAGCGTGGGGTCCTCCGAACGACCGGGAGGTGCAGTGACCACAGGAAAGCCCTTCGACTACTGGCTCACGGACATGGACGGCGTTCTGGTGCACGAGGAGGTGCC
>NZ_DASSXS010000126.1:0-9189 GCF_035703625.1 Nocardioides sp.
GGCCACCTTCAGGGGAGAGCTCACGACGACTCCTTGGGACGTGCGGGCGAACTGTTGGACGGGCGGGCGATGAGGTGGGCGTACCCGGGAAACGACGCTAGCAGCGTCGTACCACGCCGGGGGAGGAGGGTTCGGCGTCGCTGCGCGGGTGTGCGCCATGCTGTGGCCATGATTCGCCGGTCGCCGTTGCTCGCGCTGGCGGCGACCCTCCCGTTGCTCGTCACCGGGTGCGGATCGGCGCCGCAGCCGAGCCCGCCCACCGGCGTGGACGGACTGCGGATCCCGACCCCGTCCGCCGACCCGGACGACTTCGTCGAGGGCATCGACAACCCGTTCCTCCCGCTCGAGCCGGGCAGCCGGTGGGTCTACGAGACCGGCGGGGTCGACCCGGAGACGATCACCGTGACCGTCACCGACGACACGAGGGTGGTCCAGGGAGTGAAGACGACCGTGGTCCGCGACGTCGTGCGGGACTCCGACGGCGCGGTCGTCGAGGAGACCTTCGACTGGTTCGCCCAGGACGCCGCGGGCAACGTCTGGTACTTCGGCGAGGACACCACCGAGTACGACGACCGCGGACGCCCCGACCGCTCCGGGTCGTGGGAGGCCGGCGTCGACGGCGCCCGGGCCGGACTGGCGATGCCGGCCGAGCCGCGGGTGGGCGACGGCTACCAGCAGGAGGCGGCCCCGGGCCGCGCCGAGGACCGGGCCGAGGTGCTGTCCGTGGACGAGTCCCTCAACGTCGCGTTCGACTCGTACACCGACGTGCTCCAGACCGAGGACACCACCCCGCTCGAGCCGGGGCTGGTCGAGCGGAAGTACTACGCGCCGGGCGTCGGGCTCGTGCTCGAGGAGACGGTGCTGGGCGGCTCCGAGCGCGCCGAGCTGGTGGCCTACGAGGGGGGCTGACCCTCGTCGGTGTCCTTGTTCCACTGCTCCTGCAGCTGGTCGGGTGCGCCGTAGCCGGGGACTGCCCCGGGTGCGGTCTCCACGCGGACGAACCTCAGCCCCGATCCCGGTACGTCGTCGGCTCCGCGCCCGAACAGCATCGCGTAGGTGAAGCCGGCGATCGCGGCACCGAGGAGCGGGGCCAGGACGAAGAGCCAGAGCTGGGCGATCGCGTCCACGCCGGCGAAGACCCCGACCCCGATGGACCGGGCCGGGTTGACCGAGGTGCCGGTGGCGGCGATGGACCCGAAGTGGAGCATGGTCAGCGTCAGCCCGATCGCGAGCGGAGCGAGGGCGGGATGCTCGTTGCGCACGTCCGTCACGGCCAGGATCACCCAGAGGAACACGGCCGTCATCAGCATCTCCAGCAAGAAGGCGGCCCACCAGGCGTAGCCGCTGCCGGCGTCGCCGAAGGAGTTCTGGGCCATGTTGCCGGTGGCGTCGAAGCCGGGGAAGCCGTGCATGAGCACGAACAGGCACAGGCCCGCGGCCAGCGCGCCGGCGAGCTGGGCGCCGATGTAGGCGGGGATCTGCCGCCACGCGATCCGCCCCCCGACCGCGGCTCCGAGCGACACGGCGGGGTTGAAGTGGCCGCCGGACACGCGGCCGACGGCATAGGCCATGACGAGCACGGTGAGGCCGAAGGCCAGCCCGGTCGCGACGTAGTTGCCACCGCTCATGAGGGCGGTGCCGCAGCCGAAGAACACCAGGACGAACGTGCCGAGGAACTCGGCGCCGACCTGCTGCAGGCTGGTGGATGACTCGGGCATCGCGAGCTCCCTCCCGGGCTCCCGCAGCGGGAGCCACGCCTCCTGCAATCGTAGTGCGGCGGGACCTCCGGTAGCGTCACTCGCTGTGAGCGACTCGAAGATCATCTACACCCGCACCGACGAGGCGCCGCTGCTGGCGACGTACTCCCTCCTGCCGATCATCTCGGCCTACGCGGCCAAGGCCGGTGTGGCCGTGGAGACGCGCGACATCTCGCTGGCCGGCCGGATCATCGCGCAGTTCCCCGACCGGCTGACCGACGAGCAGCGGCTCGACGACGCCCTCGCGGAGCTGGGCGAGCTGGCCAAGACACCCGAGGCCAACATCATCAAGCTGCCCAACATCAGCGCCTCCATCCCGCAGCTCAAGGCGGCGATCAAGGAGCTGCAGGAGCAGGGCTACGACCTCCCCCACTATCCCGACGAGCCGAAGACCGACGAGGAGCGTGAGGCCCGGGCGCGCTACGACAAGGTCAAGGGCAGCGCGGTCAACCCGGTCCTGCGGGAGGGCAACTCCGACCGCCGCGCCCCGGCGTCGGTGAAGAACTACGCCCGCAAGCATCCCCACTCGATGGGGGAGTGGTCGTCCGACTCGAGGACGAACGTCGCCCACATGACCGCCGACGACTTCCGCAACAACGAGCGGTCCACGGTCGTCGAGAAGGACGGATCGCTGCGGATCGAGCTGCAGGGCGACGACGGCTCGACCACCGTGCTCCGCGAGTCGGTGCCGGTCCTGGCGGGTGAGGTGATCGACGCGACCGCCATGCGGGTCGCCGCGCTACGCGAGTTCCTCACCGAGCAGGTGGCGCGCGCCAAGGCCGACGAGGTGCTCTTCTCGGTGCACCTGAAGGCGACGATGATGAAGGTCTCCGACCCGATCATCTTCGGTCACGTCGTGCGCGCCTTCCTCCCCGAGGTCTTCGCCGAGTACGGCGAGACGCTCGCCGCCGCGGGTCTCTCCCCGAACGACGGGCTCGGCGGCATCCTGGCCGGGATCGAGGGCCTGGACGAGGGCAAGGAGATCAAGGCCGCGATCGAGAAGGGACTCGAGGAGGGACCGCGCCTGGCGATGGTCGACTCCGACCGCGGGATCACCAACCTGCACGTGCCCTCCGACGTGATCGTCGACGCCTCGATGCCGGCCATGATCCGCACGTCGGGCCACATGTGGGGTCCCGACGGCAAGGAGGCCGACACGCTCGCGGTGATCCCCGACTCCTCCTACGCCGGGATCTACCAGGTCGTGATCGACGACTGCCGCGCCAACGGTGCGTTCGACCCCGCCACGATGGGCTCGGTCCCCAACGTGGGGCTGATGGCGCAGGCGGCCGAGGAGTACGGCTCGCACGACAAGACCTTCGAGGTTCCCGCCACCGGCACCGTGCGGGTCGTGGACGAAGCCGGCGACGTAGTCCTCGAGCACGTGGTCTCCGCCGGCGACATCTGGCGGATGTGCCAGACCAAGGACGTCCCGATCCGCGACTGGGTCAAGCTCGCGGTGACCCGGGCGCGCGCCACCGGTGCGCCGGCGATCTTCTGGCTCGACGCCGACCGGGCCCACGACGCCAACCTGATCGAGAAGGTCCGTCTCTACCTCAGCGACCACGACACGGAGGGGCTCGACATCTCGATCCTGCCGCCGGTCGAGGCGATCGCGGTCTCGCTGGAGCGGATCCGCAAGGGCGAGGACACGATCTCGGTCACCGGCAACGTCCTGCGCGACTACAACACCGACCTGTTCCCGATCCTCGAGCTCGGCACGTCGGCGAAGATGCTCTCCGTCGTGCCCCTCATCAACGGCGGCGGGCTGTTCGAGACCGGTGCCGGAGGCTCGGCGCCCAAGCACGTCCAGCAGCTGGTGAAGGAGAACTACCTGCGCTGGGACAGCCTGGGCGAGTTCCTCGCCCTCGCGGAGAGCTTCGGTCACCTCGCGGAGAAGACCGACAACGCGCGGGCCCGGGTCCTCGCGGAGACGCTCGACCGCGCCACCGGCACCTTCCTCGACGAGAACAAGTCGCCGGCGCGCAAGGTCGGCTCGATCGACAACCGAGGCTCGCACTTCTACCTGGCACTCTTCTGGGCCGAGGAGCTGGCGGCCCAGTCGGACGACGCCGAGCTCGCCTCGGACTTCGGGGACCTGGCCAGGCGGCTGCGGGAGAACGAGTCGACGATCACCGACGAGCTGATCGGCGTGCAGGGCTCGGCCGCCGACATCGGCGGCTACTACCGCCCGGACGGCGAGAAGGCGTCCTCGGTGATGCGGCCCTCGACGACCCTGAACGAGGCGCTCGCCTCGCTCTGACCCGTTGAGTCGGGGCTGCACGCCCCTCGAGTCGGGTGTTCCCGCCCGTCGAGTCGGGTTGCCGGTTCCGGCGCGCTCGGGTGTCGGGGTGCGCCCTGTGCACCACCGGCGTCCCCGTGGCCAGCCAGGTGACCGGCCCCTCGGCGTCGTCGCGCACCACCCGGACCGGTTCGCCGGGCGTCGTGGCGTCATCGTCGGCGGAGGCTACCCGGTCGAGGAATAGGTCCTCGTCGGCAGTCCGTTGGAGGATCGTGACGATGACGACGACCACGGAGGTGCGGACGCCCGCACCCACCACGAGGCACTTCGCCCTCGCGGTCCTCGCGCTGGCGGTGGGCGGCTTCGCGATCGGGACGACCGAGTTCGTCACCATGGGCCTGCTGCCACAGATCTCGGAGGGCGTGGGGGTCTCGATCCCGCAGGCCGGCCACGTGATCGCCGCCTACGCCCTCGGGGTCGTGGTCGGCGCGCCGCTGCTGGCGTTCTTCGGGGCCAGGTGGCCGCGACGAGGGCTGCTGGTCGTGCTGATGGGCGCCTACGCCCTCTTCAACGCGCTCAGCGCGGTCGCGACGAGCTTCGAGCTGCTGGCGGTCGCCCGCTTCCTCGACGGCCTTCCGCACGGCGGGTACTTCGGCGTCGCCTCACTCGTGGCCGCCAGCATGGTGTCGCCCGAGCGGCGCGGCCGGGCGATCGCGTGGGTGCTGCTCGGCCTGCCGGTCGCCAACGTGGTCGGGGTCCCCCTGGCGACGGTGCTCGGCCAGCACCTCGGCTGGCGGGCGTCGTACTGGCTCGTGGCGCTCCTCGCGGCGCTCACCATGGTCCTCGTGGTGGCCTTCGTACCCGCCTGCCCGGGCAATCCCGAGGCGACCGGGCGGCGCGAGCTCGCCGCGCTCGGGAAGCCGCAGGTCTGGCTCACGATGGTGGCCGGTGCGGTCGGCTTCGGCGGCATGTTCGCGCTGTTCTCCTACATCGCGCCGACGGTGACGGAGGTGAGCGGGCTGCCCGGGTCCGCGGTCCCGGTCTTCCTGCTGACGCTGGGAGTGGGCATGGTCGTCGGCAACTGGGCGGCTGGTGTCCTCGTCGACCGGTCGGTCCTCGGGTCGCTGCTCGGCTCCTCGATCGGACTGGGGGTGGTGCTGCTCGGGTTCTGGGCGACCGCGCCACACGGCTGGTTAGCACTGCCGGCCGCCTTCGCGGTGACCTTCGTCGGCTCCGTGCTGGCGCTCTCGATGATGATCCGGCTCATCGACGTGGCGGGCCACGCCGAGACCCTGGGCGCGGCCATGAGCCACTCCTCGCTGAACGTCGGCAACGCGCTGGGCGCCTGGCTCGGCGGGCTGGTCATCGCCTCCGGACTCGGCTTCCGTGCCCCGATCCTCGTCGGCGTCGCGCTCGCGGTCGCGGGCTTCCTCGTCGTGCTCGTCTCGGCTGCCGTGCAGTCCCGCCGGTCAGAAGGTGCCCGGGGCTGACGGGAGGGCGGCGTCGGCGCCGATCGCCTCCTGGCCCCGAGTGGTCTGGCGGATGATGGCCAGCCAGCAGGCGAGTGCCACCACGATCAGCGCGGTGTTGACCGTCTCGAACCACGGCAGGGCGCCGAAGGTGGACGGGTCGGAGGCGTCGGTGGCACCCGTCATCCCGGCCGTGATCTGGGAGCCGATCTGGAAGCCGAGCCAGCAGGTCCACCAGCCGGCGAGCAGGCCCGGTCCGGCGGGATTCCCGGGACGGCTGGCCCTCCTGACGTCTCTCACGACCTGATAGGGGAACCAGAGACTCACGATCGGCACCCACCAGCCGAGCCAGACCCAGACCTTGCTCCGGGAGTGGTGGTACGCCGAGCCGCGCTCCTCGAGCAGGCTCCGCGAGCGCATGAGCCACACGCAGGTCACGATGTACGCGGCGAGCAACGCGGGGAAGAGCAGGATCGTGAAGGCGTCGTAGACCGTGAGCACGTCAGCCGCGGGGCGGCCCTGCTCCGCCGCCCGGGCGAAGGCGTCGGCGGCGGCCGGGGCGGTGAGCCCGGCCCCGACCTGGAGCAGGGTGACGACACCGGCCAGGATCGCCGCGGCGATGGCGAGCCCGCGAGGGGCCCGAACGTCCTGGTACGGGTAACCGCCGTACGGGTTCGGCTGCTGGGAGACGGGCTCCTGGTAGTACGACATGGCGCTCCTCGCGGCCCGGGACACGGTGCGAGGAGGCTACCGCCTCCGGAACCACCCGTGTCAGGCCCGCCACCCGAGGCGCGGGGACGGCCCCGGATCGGGAAGAATGTGGCCCATGTCCACGACCACCGAGCTCGAGGTCGCCGTCCAGGAGGCCGCGTCCGGCATCGCCAAGCCGCGCATCCTGTCCGGGATCCAGCCGACGGCCGACTCGTTCCACCTCGGCAACTACCTCGGCGCGCTGCGACAATGGGTGGACCTGCAGGAGGACTACCAGCCGTTCTTCTTCGTCGCCGACATGCACGCCATCACCGTCGAGCAGGATCCCAAGCTCCTCCGGCAGCGCAGCCTGGTGGCCGCCGCACAGCTGCTCGCGATGGGTGTGGACCCTGCCAGGTCCGCGGTCTTCGTCCAGAGCCACATCCCGGCCCACGCCCAGCTGTGCTGGGTGCTCCAGGGCCTGACCGGCTTCGGCGAGGCCCGCCGGATGACGCAGTTCAAGGACAAGTCGGCCAAGGGCGGCGAGGGGGCGGCGAGCGTCGGGCTGTTCACCTATCCGGTGCTCCAGGCCGCCGACATCCTGCTCTACCGCCCGCACTTCGTCCCCGTCGGTGAGGACCAGCGACAGCACCTCGAGCTGACCCGAGACCTCGCGCAGCGGTTCAACCACCGCTACAAGAAGACCTTCCGCCTGCCCGAGCCCTACATCCTGCGGGCGACCTCGAAGATCTACGACCTCCAGCTGGTCGAGAAGCAGATGTCGAAGAGCCTCGGCGGCAACGGCTGTGTCTGGCTCCTCGACGAACCGGCTGCGAGCGCCAAGCGGATCCGGTCGGCGGTGACCGACTCCGGCTCCGAGATCCGCTTCGACCCGGAGGAGAAGCCCGGGATCAGCAACCTGCTGTCCATCTACTCGGCGCTGTCAGCCCGTTCGATCGCCTCGCTCGAGGAGCAGTACGCCGGACAGGGGTACGGCGCCCTCAAGTCCGACCTGGCCGACGTCGTCGTCGACGTCGTCACGCCGCTGCGTGATCGCACCCTCGAGCTGCTCGACGACCAGGCCCATCTCACCGACGTACTCAAGCGGGGAGCGGAGCAGGCGAGCGACGTGGCAGAGGCCACCCTGAGGGACGTGTACCAGCGGGTCGGCTTCGTGGCTCCAGCGCAGTAGGGTCCTGCGCGTGCCCACCATCGGAGTCGCCCTGTCCATCCCGGAGCCCTGGGCGAGCGAGCTCCAGGACTACCGCACCTCGGTCGGGGACACGACGGCCACGATGATCCCCACCCACATCACGCTCATCCCGCCGGTCGAGGTGGACGACGACGACCTGCCCGAGGTCGAGAAGCACCTGACGGAGGTGGCCAGTGCGACCTCCGCGTTCGGGGTCCACCTGCGCGGTACCGGCACCTTCCGGCCGGTGTCGCCGGTGGTGTTCGTGACGGTCGTCGAAGGCATCTCCGGGTGCGAGCAGCTGGCCGCCGCCCTGCGCCGGGGCCCGCTCAGCGTGCAGCTCCAGTTCCCGTACCACCCGCACGTGACGATCGCCCACCACCTGCCCGACGAGGCGCTGGACCGGGCTTTCAGTGAGCTGGCCGGCTTCGAGAGCGTGTTCACCGCCGAGGAGTTCCATCTCTACGTCCACGACGAGGTGAGGGGCTGGCAGCCGAGCCGGGACTTCCCGCTCGTGCCCGTGGAGTCCTGAGCCGTGGCCCTCAAGGACCGGCTGCTCCAGCGGGTCGAGCGGCTGCGACGGCGTCGACGGTCCGTCGACCACGCCGTACGCATGCAGGGGCACTACAGCAAGGTCGGCGGCAGCCAGCAGGCCGGCGCGGTCACCTACTTCGCCTTCCTGTCGGTGTTCCCGATCCTCGCGATCGCGTTCTACGTCGTGGGACAGGTCTCCGCGGTGTTCACCGACGCCACCAGGAACCTGGTCGAGGCGATCAACGCGGTGCTCCCGGGCATCATCGGGGGCAAGTCCAACCAGATCTCGGTCGCGGAGATCGAGAGCGCGGCGGCCACGGTCGGTCTGATCGGTCTGCTCGGCCTCCTGTACTCGGGGCTCGGCTGGCTGTCGGCGATGCGGACGGCCCTCGGCGTGGTCTTCGAGCAACCCGCCCAGGAGCACCCCAACTTCGTGGTCGGCAAGGTGCGCGACCTGGCCACCCTGGTGGTGCTCGGCGTCGTGCTGTTCCTCAGCGTCGCCCTGGCCGGGTTCGTCACCGGCTTCTCCGACATCGTCCTCGACTGGCTGGACCTGGACGGCGAGCTGGGCTGGCTGGTCACCCTGATCGGCCGCGCCATCGGCTTCGGGGCCAACATGGTGCTCTTCTACTCCTTCTTCAAGCTGCTCGCGCGGCCCCACACGCCGAACCGGTCGCTGTGGTCGGGGGCCCTGCTGGGCGCCGTGGCGTTCGAGGTGCTCAAGGCGCTCTCGTTCCTGCTGCTGGCCTCGACCGAGGGCAACCCGGCCTTCCAGGCCTTTGGGATCGCGCTGATCCTCCTGGTCTGGATCAACTACACCTCGCGCGGCACGCTGTACGCCGCCGCCTGGGCCTACACCACCGCCGAGGCCCGGGAGATCCGCGACCGCGAGGACCTCGAACGACGACAGATGGTCGAGCTCACGCGCGTCGACCTGCACGAGGCGCCGGCTCCCGACCCCGCGGGTCGGGGCAGGGTGGCAAAGTCGTTCGCGGCAGGCGGCGCGACCGCACTCGCGCTGGTCGCCGTGGCCCGAAGGAAGAAGGAGCAGTCGTGAAGTTCGAGCGCAGGCACGCAGTGCTGCTGCTGGGAGTGGCCCTCTGGAACGTCGTCACCTTCGGCACGTTCACCCGGAACCTTTGGGCCGCCTACGAGTCAGGCGAGGACCGGGCCACCGGTTACTGGGTCGCCCACTCGGTCCTGATCGTCGTGAACTTCGTCATCGCCGGGCTGCTCGGCTCCCTCGGCCTGCGCGCCTGGAAGGCCCTCCGCAGCTCCGGTGGTTGAGCCTCCGGTGGTTGAGCC
>NZ_DASSXS010000050.1:0-2027 GCF_035703625.1 Nocardioides sp.
CCGGCGACCAGCACCGTCCCGGCGGTCGGCGGCACGACGCCGGCCAGCACCCGCATGGTGGTGGACTTGCCGGCCCCGTTGCGGCCCAGCAGGGCGGTGGCCTGTCCGGCGTACGCCGCGAGGTCGATGCCCGCGACCGCCTCCACCTCGCCGAAGCGGACGTGGAGGCTGCGGACGTCGACCACGGGCGCGTGCGCGCCCACCCGAGATTGCTGGCTCACCCTCAGATTGTCACCGAGCCGGCCGGGGGCTGTCCCGAAATTGCCTGACCCGCCCGAAAGTTTCGGGCGGGTCAGCGTGGGGGTCAGGCGGGGAAGGTCTCGCCCTTCTCGGCCAGCTCGCGCAGGTACGCCGTCGCGCGGAACCGGTCGCCGTACTGCTCGGCGAGCTGGTCGGCCCGGGCGAGGAACGCGCTCAGCCCGACCTCACCGGTCGGCGACTCGTACCCCGTCATGAACTGTGCCGCTCCGCCGGTGTTCGGCGGGAAGCCGATGCCCATGATCGAACCGATGTTGGCCGCGGCCGCGGACTCGAGGACGCCCTCCTCGAAGCACTTCGCCGTCTCCAGCGCCTCGACGAACAGCAGCCGGTCCTTGACGTCCTCGATCGGGATCTGCTGCTCGGCGACGGGGAAGGTCTCGGCCAGGCCGGGCCACAGGCCCTGGCGCTTGCCCGCGTCGTCGTACTCGTAGAACCCGGCGCCCTTGAGCCGCGAGGGACGGCCGATCTCGATCATCTTCGCCACCACGCCGTCTCCCGGGTGGGCCGGCAGGTCGATGCCGTCACGCTCGGCGGCGTCGAGGGTGGCCTTGCGGATCTTGGCCATCAGCTCCATGTTCAGCTCGTCGGAGAGCTGCAGGGTGCCGACCGGGTAGCCCGCCTGGGTGGCCGCGCGCTCGAGCGAGACCGGGTGCACGCCCTCGGAGAGCATGGCCAGACCCTCGTTGACCATGGTGCCGATGACCCGCGAGGTGTAGAAGCCGCGCGAGTCGTTGACCACGATCGGCGTCTTGCGGATCTGCTGGACCACGTCGTAGGCCTTGGCGAGGGTCTCGTCGGAGGTCTCCTCGCCGCGGATGATCTCGACCAGCGGCATCTTGTCGACGGGGCTGAAGAAGTGCAGCCCGATGAAGTCGGACGGACGGTCGACACCGGTGGCCAGCTCGGTGATCGGGAGGGTCGAGGTGTTGGAGCAGAGGAGTGCGTCGGGGTTGACGTGCTCGGCGATCTCGGCGAACACCTTGTGCTTGAGGCCGGGATCCTCGAAGACGGCCTCGATGACCAGGTCGCAGCCGGCGAGGTCGGCCGGATCGGCGGTGGGCGTGATCCGGTCGAGGAGCTCGGCCTTCTTCTCCTCGGTGCTGCGGCCCTTGGCGATGGCCTTGTCGAGCAGCTTCTCGCTGTAGGCCTTGCCCTTCTCGGCGTTGGCGACCTCGACGTCCTTGAGCACGACCTGCATGCCGGCGCGGGCGCAGGAGTGGGCGATGCCGGCGCCCATCATCCCGGCGCCGAGGACGCCCACCTTGGTGGCGCGGTACGGCGGGACGCCCGCCGGGCGCAGCTTGCCGGCGTTGATCGCCTGGAGGTCGAAGAAGAAGGCCTGGATCATATTCTTGGCCTGCTGGTTGACCACGAGGTTGGTGATGTAGCGGCTCTCGATGCGCGAGGCGGTGTCGAAGTCGACCTGCGCACCCTCCACCGCGGCGCTCATGATCGCGCGGGGCGCCGGGTAGACCGCGCCCTTGGTCTGCTTACGCAGCAGGGCGGGGAACGCCGGCAGGAACTGTGCCAGCGCCGGGGTCCTCGGGGTGCCACCGGGCATCTTGTAGCCCGCACGGTCCCACGGGTTCTTCGCCGCGTCCTCGTCGTCGCGAACGCTGCGGATCCACGCCTTTGCGGCGGGCACGAGCTCCTCGCGGGTCGGCAGCACCTCGTCGATCAGCCCCTTGGCGAGGGCGCCCTGCGGGTCGAACTGCGTGCCCGGCATCAGCACGTCCATCAGGGCCGACTGCAGCCCCAGCATGCGT
>NZ_DASSXS010000311.1:0-26659 GCF_035703625.1 Nocardioides sp.
CAGCCGGCGGGTGTCGAGGACCTCGGCCGTGGTGTCGGTGCCGTTGCGCTCCACCTGCCACCGGGTCCAGGTGCTGTGCAGGATCGGCAGGTTGATGAAGGCGACGAGTACGGCCACCAGCAGGATCCGGTTCGTCCGCCTCGTCATGGCTCCAGTATCCCCGGACGCCAGGCCGCTCCTGACCCGCCGTCGGACCTCGGCCAGGACCCGCACTCCGACCCCCGCAAGGACGACGTCGCGCTGGAGCAGAAGGTGTGGTTCTTCGAGACCGGCCGGGTCGTCGACGTCCACGGCGGCTCCCCCAACTGGACGGCGGCCTGCCCGCGTCACGCCGACCACGACCCCGGCTGCTAGGTCACAATCTGGGATGTGGTGACCCTCGTCTTCGCGGGCGTGGTGCTGGTCCGCCTGCTGCTGCCGCTGCTGATCCCGCGCTTCCCGCTGCCGGCGATCGTCGCCTGCCTGGTGGTCGACGGCATCGACCAGACGATCTTCCAGAGCTTCGGCTACGACCCGCCGGGCTACCAGGGCTACGACAAGGCGATGGACGTCTACTACCTGGCGATCGCGTACCTGGCCACCCTCCGCAACTGGACCAACACCGCTGCCTTCGAGGTCGGCCGTCTCCTCTACTTCTACCGGCTGGTCGGCGTCGTGGCGTTCGAGCTCTCGCAGACCCGGCTGCTGCTCCTGGTCTTCCCGAACACCTTCGAGTACTTCTTCATCGTCTACGAGGGCGTGCGCTCCCGTTGGAACCCGCTGCGGTTCACGCTGGCCTGGTGGATCGGGGCGGCCGCCTTGATCTGGGTGTTCGTCAAGCTTCCGCAGGAGTACTGGATCCACGTGGCCCAGCTCGACGTCACCGATGCCCTGGCCGAGCACCCGTGGGCCTGGGCGGGCCTCGGCCTCGCCGCCGTCGTCCTGGCGCTCGTCCTCCAGTACGTCGTCCGCCCGCGGCTGATGCCGGCCGACTGGTCGTTCCGGATCGACACCGACCCGCTGCCCGAGGCCATGGACTCCGCCGCCGAACAGGCAGCCTGGCGCGCGAGCACGCGCGTGCTCTCGTGGATCACCCTCGAGAAGGTGGTCCTGGTCGGACTGCTGTCGGTGCTGTTCGCGCAGATCCTGCCCGGGGTCACCTCGTCCGAGGTGCAGCTGTTCATCGGGACGACGGTCCTCGTGCTCGCCAACGCGGCGATCGTGCTGGTCGCGGCGCGCCGCTCCGTCAGCACCGAGTCGCTGGCCGTGGCGTTCCTGTTCCGTCTCGCGGTCAACTGGGGCCTGGTCCTGCTCGCAGAGTGGTTCCTCGGCACACGACCCGGCGACCTCGACGTGGCCAACGCCTTCTTCTTCCTGGCCCTGCTCAGCCTGCTGACGACACTGCACGACCACTTCCAGCCGGTGCACGCCTACCGCACACGTCATCCCGAGCCACCGCCTGCCGACCCGGGTCCCGCCCGACCACCGGCGGCCACGACCTAGACCTAGAAGCCGATGGGAAGTCCCGCGTAGTTCTCGGCCAGCCCGGTGGCGCCGGCCTCACTGGAGGCCACCCAGCGCAGCTGCGAGAGCTGCAGCTCGCGCTCGAACGGATCGCCGCTCTGGTGGAGCATCGTCGTCATCCACCAGGAGAAGTGGGTGCACCGCCACACCCGGCGGAGCGCGGTGTCGGAGTAGTCGTCGGCTGGCCGGTGGTCGTCCTTGAGCACGAGCGCAGCCAGGGCGGGTGCCAGCAGCGCGACGTCGGCCACCGCGAGGTTGAGGCCCTTCGCTCCCGTGGGCGGGACGATGTGGGCGGCGTCGCCGGCGAGGAAGAGCCGCCCATGCCGCATCGGGGTCGAGACGTGTGACCGCATCGGCAGGACCGACCTGTCGGTCACCGGACCCGGTGTGAGGGTCCAGCCGTCCTGGCCGTGACCCAGCCGCGCGGCCAGCGCCTCCCAGATCCGGTCGTCGGACCAGTCGTCGGCCTCGGTGTCGTTGGGCACCTGCAGGTAGAACCGGGACACGTGCGCCGAGCGCATCGAGTGCAGCGCGAAGCCGTCGGGGTGCCAGGCGTAGATCAGCTCGTCCGTCGACGGCGCGACGTCCGCAAGGATCCCGAACCAGGAGTAGGGGTAGACCTTCTCCCACGTGCGGCGCACGTCGTCCGGCACCGCACCCCGGGAGGGCCCGAACGACCCGTCGCAACCGGCCACGGCATCGGCGACGACCCTCCGCGCGACGCCCCCGGAGTCGGTGAACGTGACCGCGGGCGAGTCGGTCTCGAGGTCGTGCAGGGCCGTGTCCTCCACCTCGTAGTGGATCACCTGCCCGCCGGCCCTGCGCGCCTCGACCAGGTCCTTCTGCACCTCGGTCTGCCCGTAGACCCAGACCGAACGTCCCGTCAGGTCGACGAAGTCGAGGTGGTGCCGCTCCCCGGGCCACTGCAGGTAGATCCCGCGGTGCCGGTCGCCCTCACGTGCGAGGCGCTCGCCGAGCCCGCACCCGTGCAGCAGGTCGACCGTCGACTGCTCGAGGATGCCGGCACGGATCCGGGAGGCGACGTACTCCTGGGAGCGGGTCTCAACCACGACGGACTCGACGCCCTCGGCGGCGAGCAGGTGGGAGAGCAGCATCCCCGCGGGTCCCGCACCGATGATCGCGACCTGGGTGCGCACCGTGTCCATCGGCCCAGTCAACTGGTCCGCCGACCAGCGCGACCATCAACCGCTTTCGCTGGACGGAACGGCCAGGGCGCGACCGATCCCCCGCGCGGCCACCTGGAGCGCGGACACGAGCCGCGCCTTGTCCCGCTTGAGGCTCGGCACCACGATCCCCAGCGCCGCCACCACGGCGTCATGCTGCCGGATCGGCACCGCCACGGAGCACGCGCCGAGGCTCATCTCCTCCGACGTGGTGGCGTAGTCGTCGCGCAGCACCTGGCCCAGCTGGTGCCGCAGCCGCCCCGGCTGGGTCACCGTGTAGGCCGTGATGCGGGGCAGGTCGGCCAGCACCGCCTCCTGCACCTCGGCCGGAGCGTGCGCGAGCAGCACCTTGCCGACGCCGGTGGCATGCATCGGCAGCCGCGAGCCGACGGTGCTCACGACCGGCACCGACACGCTCCCGCTCAGACGGTCGAGGTAGAGCACCTCGCTGCCGTCGCGCACGGCGAGGTGCACCGTGGCCAGGGTGGCGCCGTACAGGTCGTGGAGGTACGGCGAGGCCAGCTCGACCAGCCCGGCCTGGACCGGCGCGAGCAGCCCGATGTCCCACAGCCGCCGGCCGATGACGAAGTCGCCGTCGGCCGTCCGCGCCAGCGCACCCCAGGCCACGAGCTCCGCGGTGAGCCGGTGGGCCGTCGGCACCGGCAGGCCGGCCCGGCCGGCCAGCTCGGTCAGGGTCAGCCGCCGGTGCTCCTCGTCGAAGGCGCCGACCAGGGCCAGCGCCCGGCTGGTGACCGAGGCGCCGGGGGCGGAGGAGTTGCCGGCCACCCGGTCAGTCTTCCACCCCCGGTCGGCGGGTCACTCCGGCTGCATGTGGGCCGGCACCGTCGACAGGGCCAGCACCGCCAGGAGCGCGGCGGCCGCGAACGCGTAGAAGCCCCACGGGTAGGCGATCCCCGCCGTGAGCAGGGCGCCGCCGATGGTGGGCCCCACGATGGCGCCGACACGGCCGACGCCGGCGGCCATGCCCAGCGCCGTGCCGCGGATCTCGGGCGGGTACAGGTGGCCGACGAACGCGTAGACCAGCACCTGGGCGCTGAACACGAAGATCCCGGCGAGGGTCACCGCGGCGTAGACGAGCAGGGTGCTGTCCATCTTGATCGACAGCAGTGCGAGGAAGAACGCCGCGAGCCCGAACCACAGCAGCACGGTCGGCTTGTTGCCGCGGGCGTCGGAGATGGTGCCCGCGACGAGCAGGCCGATCACGGCGCCGAGGTTGAGCACCAGCAGCAGGCTGGTGCCGGCCTCGATGGAGTACCCCGCCTCGCCCATGATCGTCGGCAGCCAGGTGTTCAGCCCGTAGACCAGGAGCAGCCCCATGAAC
This sequence comes from Nocardioides sp., assembly GCF_035703625.1. Lineage (GTDB taxonomy): Bacteria > Actinomycetota > Actinomycetes > Propionibacteriales > Nocardioidaceae > Nocardioides. Next base: position 4,030 of record NZ_DASSXS010000311.1, read on the forward strand.
GAGGCCACCCAGAGGCCGATGCTCACCCTCAGGTAGCGGCCCTTGACCACCTCGGTGCTGCGCACCTTCCTGGTGGCCGAGCCGTGCTCGGCACCGACGGCGCGGAGGTAGGCCTCGGACTCCGGCAGCTTCGCCCACATCAGCGGGACGGTGACCAGCCCGGCGACACCGCCGACGACGAACATCGACTCCCAGCCCCAGGGTTCGATCAGCACGAGCGCCAGCAGCGCGGTGAGCACGGCGCCCACGTGGTAGCCGGTCATCATCCGGGTCACCGCCGAGCCCCCGCGACCCCTGGCGGCGTGCTCGCTCATGTAGGCCAGCGCCGTCGGCAGGCAGGCACCGAGGCCGAGACCGGCCAGGAAGCGCAGGATCGTGAACTGGGTGACGTCCTGCGCCAGGGGGATGGCCAGGGTCAGGACCGAGAAGGCGGTGACGCACGCGATGAGGCTGCGGCGTCGTCCGAACCTGTCGGTCAGCGGACCGATCGTCACCGCACCGATGCCGACCCCGACCAGGCCGATGGTGGAGGCAGCCGTGGCCGCGGCGGGTGTGAACCCGAGGTCACCGCTCTCCAGCAGGGTGGGGATGACCGCGCCGATCACGACGAGGTCGAATCCGTCCAGTGCGACCGCGACCCAGCACAGCAGGACGGGCCAGAGGCCGGCCGCCGCGCGTGGGGTCGAACCGGTCGTCGGGCCGGTGGTGCGAAGAGAGTCGGACATGGGTGCTCCTTGCCGGATGTCGCTCGGGATCGACCCACCGTGTCCGCGGTCCCGACCACCTGACCAGCAGGTGCTTCCGTTCAGCGGAAGGGAGCGTGACCGCCCGGGGCCGGCACGCCCTACCGTCGAGCCGTGACCAACCTGCTGGCCTCCTCCGACACCGCCCACTCGACCCAGGCCGAGATCGACGCCGAGATGGCCGCGGTCGCCGCCACCGCGGTCGACGGCGAGCCGGCGACCCGCCTCGACTACCCGCCCTACCGCTCCAGCCTGCTGCGGCACCCCACCAAGGCGCTGCATCCGGCAGACCCCGAGGGGATCGAGCTGTGGACCCCGGTCTTCGGCGAGCACACGATCGACCCGGTCGAGGCCGACCTCACCGTCCAGCACTCGGGCGAACCCCTCGGTGAGCGGATGAAGGTGACGGGGAGGGTGCTCGACGGCGACGGGCGGCCGGTACGACACCAGCTGGTGGAGATCTGGCAGGCCAACGCCGCGGGGCGCTACCTCCACCAGAAGGACCAGCACCCGGCGCCGATCGACCCGAACTTCTCCGGCCTCGGCCGGTGCCTGACCGACGGCGAAGGGCGCTACACGTTCACCACCATCAAGCCGGGTCCGTACCCGTGGCGCAACCACCGCAACGCCTGGCGCCCCGCGCACATCCACTTCTCGCTGTTCGGCGACGACTTCACCCAGCGCCTGGTGACCCAGATGTACTTCCCGGGCGACCCCCTCTTCTCCCTCGATCCGATCTACCAGTCGATCCTCGACCCGCGAGCGCGTGAGCGGCTGGTGGCGACGTACGACCACGGTGTGACGGAGGCGGAGTGGTGCACCGGCTACCGCTGGGACATCGTGCTCACCGGGAGCCACCGCACCCCGCGGGAGGACGACCGGTGAACACGCTCGCTCCGACTCCCGGCCAGACGGTGGGCCCGTTCTTCTCCTTCGCGCTGGTCCGCGAGGAGGGCGCCGACCTGGTCTCCCCCTCACACCCGGGGGCGATGACGCTCCACGGTCGGGTCCTCGACGGCGCCGGCGAGCCGGTGCCGGACGCGCTCGTGGAGCTGACCCGCGGCGGCGACGCCGACGGGTGGGGCCGTGCGGCCACCGACGACGAAGGCCGCTACGCGTTCACCACTCTCGCACCGAGCGGGCCGTTCTTCGCGATCACGGTGCTCGCCCGCGGCCTGCTGGACCGGCTCTTCACCCGGGCCTACCTGCCGGAGAGGTCGGACGACCCGTTCCTGCAGGGCATCGCCGAGGACCGCCGGGCGACCCTGGTCGCCACCCCCGACGAGCGCGGGTACGTCTTCGACATCAGGTTGCAGGGGGACGACGAGACCGTCTTCCTCACGTTTGCGCGAGACTGACGACATGCCCGACCTGCTCTGGCCCGGAGACGCCCGGGGAGACGACCACCTGACCGAGGGGTCGTTCCTGCGGGCGATGGTCGAGGTCGAGAGCGCCTGGCTGGACGTGCTCGGCGTCGCCCATGACCCGCTGCCCGACCTCGACCCCGCGGCGGTCCCCGCCGAGGCCGCCGGAAACCCCGTGGTCGAGCTGGTGGCGATCCTGCGCGACCGGCTCGAGGGCGACGCGGCCCGCTGGGTGCACCGCGGCCTCACCAGCCAGGACGTCGTCGACTCCGCGCTGATGATGCTGCTGCGCGACGCCGTGTCCGCCGTACGCCGCGAGCTGCGGGAGCAGATCGCCCTGCTGGCCGACCTGGCCGAGACCCACCGGAGCACGGCGATGGTCGGTCGGACCCTGACCCAGCACGCCGTGCCGACCACGTTCGGGCTCAAGGTGTCCGGCTGGCTGTCGGCGGTCCTCGACGCCGATGACGGCCTGGGCGCCCTCTCCTTCCCCGTTCAGCTCGGCGGAGCGGCCGGGACCCTGGCCGCGATCGTCGAGCTCGGCCTCGACCCGGCCCGGGCCCGCGACCGGCTCGCGGGGGCCCTCGGCCTCGAACCCGTCGTGCCCTGGCACACCGCACGCGCCCCGGTCACCCGAACCGGCGACGCCGCGGTCGGATGCACCGACGCCTGGGGCCGGATCGCTGGCGACGTGCTCGTGCTGTCCCGGCCGGAGATCGGCGAGCTTGCGGAGGGCTCGGGGGGTGGCTCGTCGACGATGCCGCACAAGCGCAACCCGGTCCTCTCCACCCTGGTCCGCCGGGCCGCCCTGGCCGCACCCCAGCTCGCCGCGACGCTGCACCTCGCTGCGGCGGACACGGTCGACGAGCGCGACGCGGGCGCCTGGCACGCCGAGTGGGCGACGGTCGCCGCGCTGGTGCGGCGTACCGTCGTCGCCGGCTCGCAGGCGACCGAGCTCCTGTCCGGGCTCGAGGTGAACACGCAACGGATGGCGGCCACGCTGGCCGCAGCCGACACCGGCTCCGAGCAGAGGGCGATGGCCGAGCTGGCAGGACGCGCGCCCGCGGATCAGTACCTGGGGGCCGCCGACCAGATCATCGACACGGTCGTGGACCGGGCACGCCGGTCGCTGAAGGAGGACGAGCGCACGTGATCCCCGCCATCACCGCCGCCCGGCTGACCGGCGCGGGTCACCGGGCCGAGCTCCCGCTGCTGGTGCTCGGTCCGTCGCTCGGCACCTCGGCCACGACGCTGTGGAGCGCCTGCGCCGCCCACCTCACCGACGCCTTCGACGTGGTGGCCTGGGACCTGCCCGGCCACGGCCACAACCGTTCGGTCCCCGAGGAGCCGTTCACGATCGCCGAGCTGGCGGCCGGGGTCCTCGAGGTCGTCGACACCCTGCTCGAGCAGCGCGGCGAGACCGGCGGCGGCTTCGCCTACGCCGGCGACTCCGTCGGCGGCGCCGTCGGGCTCCAGCTGCTGCTCGACGTGCCCGACCGGGTCGAGTCGGCGGTGCTGCTGTGCACCGGCGCGCGGATCGGTGACCAGGAGATGTGGTCGCAGCGGATCGGCCAGGTCCGCGGCTCCGGAACGTCGGCCCTCGTGGGAGCCTCGACCCAGCGCTGGTTCGGACCCGGGTTCCTCGACCGTGAGCCGGAGCGCGGGTCGGCCCTGCTGCACGCCCTGCAGGAGGCCGACGACGGTGGGTACTGCCAGGTCTGCGGCGCCCTCGCCGACTTCGACGTCCGCGACCGGCTCGCCGAGATCGGGACCCCCGTGCTCGCGGTCGCCGGCACTGCCGACGTCGCGACCCCCACCGACGGGCTGCGCGCCATCGCCGAGGGGGTCAAGGACGGCCGACTGGTCGAGCTGGACGGGGTGGCCCACCTCGCGCCGGCCGAGGAACCGGAGGTCGTCGCCCGGCTGATCCGCCACCACGTCCTCGACGAGGAGGCACGCCCCGGCACGACGTATGACGCGGGCCTGGCCGTGCGGCGCGAGGTCCTCGGCGACGACCACGTCGACCGGGCGGGCGCGGCCACCACCGAGCTCACCCGGGAGTTCCAGGAGCTGATCACCACCTATGCCTGGGGCACGATCTGGACCCGCCCGGGGCTCGATCGGCGGAGCCGTTCGCTGATCACGCTCACCGCGCTCGTCGCGGGAGGCCACCACGAGGAGCTGGCGCTGCACCTGCGTGCCGCCCGCACCAACGGGCTGTCCGTCGACGAGATCAAGGAGCTGCTGCTCCAGACCGCGATCTACTGCGGCGTGCCGGCCGCCAACACCGCGTTCCGCATCGCCCAGCAGGTCCTCGCAGAGGAAGACTCATGACCGCATCCTTCGTGTACGCCGCCACCCGGACGCCGTTCGGCCGGTTCGGCGGTGCCCTGGCCGAGGTCCGCCCGGACGACCTGGCCGCCACCGCCCTGACCGGCCTGCTCGCCCGGGCACCCGCCCTCGACCCGGCCGCGATCGGCGACGTGGTGTGGGGCAACGCCAACGGTGCCGGCGAGGACAACCGCAACGTCGGCCGGATGGCGGTGCTGCTCGCGGGCCTGCCGACCTCGGTGACGGCGACGACCGTCAACCGGCTGTGCGGCTCGAGCCTGGACGCCGCGATGCTGGCCTCCCGCACGGTCGAGACCGGCGACGCCGAGGTGGTGGTGGCCGGCGGGGTGGAGTCGATGACCCGGGCGCCGTGGGTGCTGCCGAAGCCGTCGAGGGCGTTTCCCGCGGGCCACGTGACCGCCGTGTCGACGACGCTGGGGTGGCGGCTGGTCAACGAGCGGATGCCGGCGGAGTGGACCGTGTCGCTCGGCGAGGCCAACGAGCTGATCGCCGACAAGCACGGCATCGGGCGGGAGAGGCAGGACGCCTTCGCGGCGCGCTCCCACAACCTCGCCGACGCCGCCTGGAACGCCGGGTTCTACGACGACCTCGTGACCCCGGTGGACGGCGTCGACCTGACTCGCGACGAGGGCATCCGGCCCGGGTCCAGCCCGGAGACGCTGGCCGGTCTCAAGCCGTCGTTCCGCAGCGACGGCACCATCACGCCCGGCAACGCCTCGCCCCTCAACGACGGGGCGTCGGCGCTGCTGATCGGCTCGGAGGCCGCGGCCGACCGGATCGGTCTCTCCCCCGTGGCCCGGATCGCGGGCCGCGGCGCCTGCGCCACCGAGCCCCAGTGGTTCGGGACGGCGCCGGTCGAGGCCGCCGATCGGGCCCTGGCCCGGGCGGGCATCGGGTGGGCGGACGTCGCGCACGTCGAGCTGAACGAGGCGTTCGCGGTGCAGTCGCTCGCCTGCGTCGACCTCTGGGGGATCGACCCGGAGATCGTCAACACCCGGGGCGGGGCGATCGCGATCGGCCACCCGCTGGGCGCGTCCGGCGGCCGGATCCTCGGCACTCTCGCCGCCCGGCTGCGCGAGTCCGGAGACCGGTGGGGGGTCGCGGCCATCTGCATCGGGGTCGGGCAGGCCCTGGCCGTCGTGCTGGAGAACGTGGCGTGACCCAGGTCTGCGAGACCACCGACGAGGCGGTCGCCGGGGTCGAGGACGGATCGACCGTGCTGGTGGGAGGGTTCGGCATGGCCGGCATGCCGGTCGACCTGATCGACGCCCTGATCCGCCAGGGCGCGAGCGACCTGACGGTCGTCTCCAACAACGCAGGGAACGGAGACACCGGACTGGCCGCGCTGCTGGCCAGGGGCCGGGTCCGCAAGATGGTGTGCTCGTTCCCGCGCCAGGTCGACTCCTGGGTCTTCGACGGGCTGTACCGCGAGGGACGGATCGAGCTCGAGGTCGTCCCGCAGGGCAACCTCGCCGAGCGGATGCGCGCCGCCGGAGCGGGGATCGGTGCGTTCTTCTCCCCCACCGGCGCCGGCACGCCGCTCGCCGAGGGCAAGGAGACCCGCGAGATCGACGGCCGCACCCATGTCCTCGAGCACCCGATCAAGGGCGACGTCGCCCTGATCGGGGCGCACCGGGCCGACCGGGCCGGCAACCTCGTCTATCGCAAGACCGCCCGCAACTTCGGGCCGGTGATGGCCACCGCTGCCACCACCGTGGTCGCGCAGGTCCACGAGGTCGTCGACGTCGGCGGCATCGACCCGGAGGTCGTGGTCACCCCCGGGATCTACGTCGACCGGGTCGTGGTGCCATGAGCCTCACCCGGGCGCAGATGGCGGCCAGGGTCGCGGCGGACATCCCCGCGGGCTCGTTCGTCAACCTCGGCATCGGCCAGCCGACCACGGTCGCGGACCACCTGACGCCGGGCTCGGGGGTGGTCCTGCACACCGAGAACGGCATGCTCGGCATGGGGCCGGCCGCGCAGGACGACCAGATCGACCCCGACCTCATCAATGCCGGCAAGATCCCGGTCACCGAGCTGCCGGGGGCGTCGTACTTCCACCACGCCGACTCGTTCGCGATGATGCGCGGCGGCCACCTCGACGTGTGCGTCCTCGGCGCCTTCCAGGTCTCCGCCACCGGCGACCTCGCCAACTGGCACACCGGCGCGGCCGATGCCATCCCGGCCGTCGGCGGCGCGATGGATCTCGCCATCGGCGCCAAGAAGGTGTTCGTGATGATGACGCTCCTGGCCAAGGACGGCAGCCCCAAGCTGGTCGGCGAGTGCACCTACCCACTGACCGGCGTCGGCTGCGTCGACCGCGTCTACACCGACCTCGCCGTCCTCGACGTCGGTCCGGGTGGGGCGAGGGTCGTCGACACCTTCGGCATCACCGGCGACGAGCTGGCGGGCCTGCTCGACGTCCCGCTGGTCAACGCCTGACGAGGCCGGTCGAGTCCCGGATCACCAGCTCGGCCGGGAGCGCGATCTGCGTCGCGGGCTCACTGCGGCTGGGCTGGTTCGAGATCTGCAGCAGGACCTCGACGGCGGAGCGTCCGACCTCCGCGTGCGCCCCGCCCAGGGTCGTGAGGGTGGGTGTGCAGAGGCTCGACGCGAAGATGTCGTCGAACCCGACCACGCTCACGTCCTCGGGCACGCGCACCGAACGCTGCCGCAACCGCTGGACGACGCCGATGGCGAGCAGGTCGTTGTGGGCGACGAGCGCGGTCGCGCCGGAGTGGAGCGCACCGTCCGCGGCCGCCCCGCCCTGCGACACCCGGGGCGTGAACGGACCGATGCGGGTCGCCTCGACGCCCAGCTCCTCGGCCGCCGAGCGCAGCGCCGTCCAGCGGGTGCCCGCCATCCAGGAGTTCCGGGGACCGGCCAGGTAGACCAGCCTGCGGTGGCCGAGCGAGGCCAGGTGCTCGACGACCTGCCGGCAACCCTGGGCATGGTCGAGGACGACGCTGGGCAGTCCGGCGAGCTCCCGGTTCATGAGCACCACCGGACGCTGCGCCGAGATCTGGAGGAGGTTCTCGTCTGGCAGCCGGCTCGCCGCCAGGACGAAACCGTCCACGGCGGGGACGAGGCGCTGGATCTGGTCGTACTCGATCCGCGGCGACTCCTCCGCATTGACCAGCACGAGCGTGTACTCCGACGCCTTCGCGCGCATCTCGGCCCCGCGGATCAGCTCGAAGTAGTGGGGATTGGTGATGTCCGAGACGACCATGGCGACCGTGTGGTGGCGGCCCGAGAGCAGGGCCCGCGCGTGGGGGCTGGGCCGGTACCCGAGCTCGGTGGCGACGGCGAGGACCCGCTCCCGCGTCCTGGTGGAGACCCGGCCGGGGTGGGAGAAGGCGCGGGACACCGTCGAGGTCGCGACCCCCGCCGCCTCGGCGACGTCGTAGATGGTCGGACCCGGCACCCCCCTACTGAACCGCGTTTTGGCAACCGATGGCAACCCCTTGCCACTGGTTGCGTGCGCGGCCTAATTTCCGGACGTGCCCCTCGACCTGCGCCGCCGCTTCGAGCACCCTCCGCGTGCGGTGCGAGCCGTCGTCCGGGCGGTCACGGCCATCGAGCTGGGGATCGGCGCGGCGGCCCTGCTGCTCATCCTGTTCACGGTCCTGGCGCAGGCCCTGCAGCGCTACCTGCCCGTGGACGGCTGGTCCTGGACCGGGGAGCTCGCGCGGTTCTCCCTGGTCTGGCTGACCTTCGTCGTCGCCGGCGTCCTGGTCACCCGTGAGGGGCACATCTCGATCGAGATGATCGACATGGTGCCGCGGCTGCGCCGGGTCGTGCGGGTGGTGTCCTGCCTGATCGTCGCGGCCACCGGGCTCGCCCTCACCGTCGCGGCCTGGGAGCTCGTCCAGGAGCAGGGCTTCATCGAGTCCCCCTCCATGCGGATGCCGATGTCGTGGCTCTACGCGATCTCGATGATCGGGTTCGTCAGCGCCACCGTGCGCTCCCTCGTGGCGGCGGCGACGTACGCCGTCCTCGGTGTCCCGGAGCCGACCTACGACGAGCTCGGAGCGCCGACCTCATGAACACCCCATTCGCACGCGCGCTTCGCCCGGCTACCAACGGGGGCCGCGGATGAGCCTGCTCGTCCTCTGCCTGCTGATCACCGCTCTCCTGGTCCTCCGGGTCCCGATCGCCTTCGCCTTCATCGGCCCCTCCCTCGCCTACCTGGTCTCGACCGGCCAGAGCGTCGGGCTGGCCCTGCGCCTGGTGGCTGACTCGACGGCCAGCTTCCCGCTGCTGGCCGTCCCGCTGTTCATCCTGCTCGGCTGCCTGGCCAACCACGCCGGCATCGCCGACCGGCTCTTCGACTTCGCGCTCGCCATCCTCGGCCGGGTCCGCGGCAGCCTCGGCTACGTCAGTGTCGGGGTCAGCCTCGGGTTCTCCTGGATGAGCGGTTCGGCCGTCGCCGACGCCGCCGCCCTCGGCAAGCTGCAGATCCCCGCGATGCTGCGCAGCGGTTACTCCAAGAACTTCGCTCTGGGCGTCGTCGGATCGGCATCCCTCATCGCACCCGTCATGCCGCCGAGCATCCCGGCGGTCATCTTCGCCGGCCTGGCCGCGGTGTCGACCGGCGCGCTCTTCGCGGCATCCGTCGTCCCGGCACTCCTGATGGCCGTCGGGCTGTGCCTCGTGGTCTTCGTCCTGGTCCGCCGCGACGACAACATCCAGCGCACCGAGTTCGCCTGGCCCCGGGTCTGGGAGACCGGCCGCCGGGTCATCGCTCCCCTCGGCGCTCCGGTGGTCATCCTGGGCGGCATCCTCGGCGGGTTGTTCACCCCGACGGAGGCAGCGGCCGTCGGAGTCGCCTACATGGCGGTGCTCGGATTCGCCTACCGCACGTTGACGGTGCGCGCCCTGCCGAAGGTGCTGACCGAGGCCGTCGTGACCACCGGCGCGATCATGCTGATCGTCGCGTCCGCGAACCTGCTCGGCTACGCCTTCGCCCGCGAGCGGGTCCCCCAGGTCGTCTCGGAGTTCATGACGGGGCTGACCACCGACCCCACCGTCTTCCTGCTGCTGGTGTTCCTGCTGTCCATGGTCCTCGGCACCGCCCTCGACGCGGTGGCCGTCCTCACGCTCACCGTCCCGATCCTGCTGCCGATCAGCCTCACCTACGGCGTCGATCCGATCGCCCTCGGCGTGCTGATGATCGTCTCGCAGATGATCGGACTCCTGACGCCTCCGGTCGGGACGGTGATCTTCGTGCTCCAGGCGATCGCCAAGGCCCGCATGTCGGAGGTGTTCTGGGGCTCGGTGCCGTTCATGGTCCCGCTCGTGATCCTGTGCTTCGGGATCATCTTCTGGCCGGATGCGATCCTCTACCTTCCGCAGAGGCTCGGACTGTGAGGCCGCGCGAGTCGCGTTCCCACCTCTGCGGCCTGCTCGGCCAGGGGGTCGCTCCGTCCCTGACGCCCGAGATGCACGAGCGCGAGGCGCTCCGTCACCGGATGCGCCTGGTCTACAAGACGGTGGAGCTCGACGAGCGCCGTACGTCGCCGGGCAGGCTGCGCGAGCTCCTCGACCATGCCGTCGAGCTGGGGTTCGACGGCCTGAACGTCACCCACCCGGTCAAGCAGGCGATGGTGCCCCTGGTCGACCGGGTGTCCCCGGAGGTTGCCGCGATCGGCGCCCTCAACACCGTGGTCATCCGCGACGGCCAGACCTTCGGCCACAACACCGACGTGACCGGCTTCGGGGTCGCCTTCCGGGCCGGGCTGCCGGAAGCCTCGCTCGAGTCCGTCGTACTCCTCGGCGCGGGCGGGGCCGGGACGGCGGTGGGCCACGCGCTCGCCGGGCTCGGGGCACGGCACCTCGCCGTCCACGACCCGGACGCCGGACGGGCGGAGCGTCTGGTCGCCTCGGTCCGCGACCTCGACGCCGAACTCGTCGTGGAGCAGGTCGGCGGGCCCGGCCTCGCCGACGCCGTGGCCTCCGCGTCGGGCGTCGTCAACGCCACTCCTGTCGGCATGGCCGCGCATCCGGGAAGCCCGATCACTCCCGATCTGCTGACCCCCTCGCTCTGGGTGGCCGACATCGTCTACCGCCCCCTGCTCACCGAGCTCCTGGCCGCAGCGGCTGCCCGCGGCTGCCGGACGCTGAACGGCTCCGGCATGGCCGTGCACCAGGCCGCCGACGCCTTCGAGCTGTTCACCGGGCGCCCGGCGCACCGCGACGCGATGCTGCGCGACTTCGACCAGATGGTGGCCGCCGAGGTGGCCCTGGAAACCTCCCGAGAAAGGAAGCAGTAGTCATGACCGTTCGAAGGAACCAACGGGGCATCGTGGTGACGGCAGTCGTGAGCCTGCCCGTCCTCCTGCTCGCCGCCTGTGGTGGCGACGCGGGCGGGGCGAGTGACGGCGACGTCGAGATCACCCTCGCCCACAGCTACACCGAGGACCAGCCGCAGCACCGCTGTGGAGCCCAGGTCATCGCCGACGAGGTGGCGGCGGCGGACGTCGGGATGACCGTGGAGGTCTTCCCCGCGAGCCAGCTCGGCGAGGACGCCGACCGGATCAGCTCGGTCGTCTCCGGCGACATCGACATGGACATCCAGGGCGCCTCGGCCCTCGGCGCCATCTACGAACCCGTCAGCGTCCTCGACGCGGCGTACGCCTTCGATGACGCGGACCACCTGGCCCGGTACTTCGAGGGCGAGGCCGCGGACAAGCTGATCGACGACTTCGCCGCGGAGACAGGGGTCAGCACGCTCGGCGCCTGGTCGGCCGGCATGCGTCAGTTCACCGCCAACGAGCCGATCCGCGAGCCCGAGGACCTCGAGGGGATCCGGATGCGCTTCCCGGACTCGCCGCAGTTCCTGATGAACGCCAAGGCGCTCGGCGCGGACGCCACCGAGGTCGCCTACGAGGAGCTCTTCCTCGCCCTCCAGCAGGGCACCGTCGACGGCCAGGAGAACCCCATCGTCAACATCGACGCGATCAGCCTCGACGAGGTGCAGGACTACATCAGCCTCTCCTCGCACCAGGCCAACTCCAACCTGGTCATCATCGGGGAGGTCTGGGACGAGCTCTCCACCGAGCAGCAGGACGCGCTCCAGGCCGCGGTGGACAAGGCGGTCGAGGAGGTCCCCGGCTGCGTCGAGGAGGACGAGGCGGCCACGCTGGCCGAATGGAAGGAGTCCGGCGCCCTGGAGGTGGTCGACGACGTCGACGTGGAGGCCTTCCGCACGCAGGTCGACTCCTACCTGCGCGACAACTTCGACCAGGAGCAGCTCGCCATCTACGAGGGCATCCGGGAGGCGGCTGAGTGATCCGGGCCGGGGAAGTCCAGACCTTCGCCGGGCCGGTCGAGGCGAGGGCGCTCGGGATGACGCTGATGCACGAGCACCTCTTCGTGGGCCACCCCGAGCTCGACCTGAACTTCCCCCATCCCGAGTGGGACGAGACCCAGGCGATCAGCCGCGCGGTCGAAGGACTCGAGCGATTGTGGGAGCTCGGCATCCGGACCGTCGTCGACCTCACCGTGCTCGGCCTCGGTCGCGACGTCCGGCGGGTCGCCCGGGTCGCCCGGCAGACGCGGATGCAGCTCGTCGCTGCGACCGGGTACTACACGGCCGACGTGCTCCCGGCGTACTTCCACAGCCACGGGCCCGGGCTCCTGGTCGACGGTCCGGACCCGCTGGTCAGGTTCTTCCTCGACGACATCCGGTGCGGGGTGGCCGGCAGCGGGGTGCGCGCGGCCCTGATCAAGGTCGTCACCGACCGGCCAGGGTTCACGCCCGACGTCGCCCGCGTCATGACGGCGGCGGCGCAGGCCCACCAGGAGACCGGCGTGCCGATCACGACCCACACCCACGCCGCGTCCCGGAACGGCCGGGAGCAGCTCGCGTTCTTCCGCAAGCACTCCGTGGACCCGCAGAGCCTGATCATCGGTCACTGCGGTGACAGCGAGGACCTCGACTACCTCCGCGAGCTCATGGACGCCGGCGTCACCATCGGCATGGACCGATTCGGCATGGAGCACGTGCTGCCCGACGAGGCGCGGGTAGGCACGGTGCTCGCGCTGCTCCGCCTCGGGTACGCCGACCGGATGCTGCTCTCACACGATGCGGCGTTCTTCAGCCGGGTGACCCCGCCGTCCTGGCGTGCCCTCAACGCACCTCACTGGCACATGGAGAACATTCCGCGCCGGATCGTCCCGATGCTGCTCGAGGGCGGGGCCAGCCCGGGCGACCTCGACCTGATGCTGATCGACAACCCGGCCCGGCTCCTCCCCCCGAGGACACCCTGATGAACCTCCGCACCTCGGTGGCCACCGTCTGCCTGAGCGGAACGCTCGAGCAGAAGCTCCACGCGTGCGCCGAGGCGGGGTTCGACGGGGTCGAGCTCTTCGAGCCGGACCTGGTCGCCTCACCCGCGAGCCCCGAGGAGATCGCGGCGCTCGCCGAGCGGCTCGGACTCACGCTGGACCTCTACCAGCCGTTCCGCGATGCCGAGGGTGTCGACGAGGACGCCTTCCACGACGTCCTGCACCGCGCCCGAGCGAAGTTCCGTCTCATGCAGCGCCTGGGCATCGGGACCATGCTCGTCTGCAGCAACGTCGCGACGGCAAGCCGCGACGACGACCAGGTGTCAGCGACACAGCTGCGTCGGCTCGGCGACCTGGCGGCCGAGCACGGCATCCGGCTCGCCTACGAGGCCCTCGCCTGGGGTCGCTTCGTGGACGACTACCGACGCGCCTGGCGGATCGTGGAGATCGCCGACCATCCGGCCGTGGGCGTCTGCCTGGACAGCTTCCACATCCTCTCCCGCGGCCACGATCCCGCGGCGATCGAGGACATCCCCGGTGACCGGATCTTCTTCCTCCAGCTTGCGGACGCACCCGCACTCACCATGGACGTGCTGTCCTGGAGCCGGCACTACCGACTGTTCCCGGGCGAGGGCGCGTTCGACCTGGCCACCTTCGTCGGCCACGTGCTGGGTGCCGGCTACACCGGGCCCCTGTCCCTGGAGATCTTCAACGACACCTTCCGCCAGACCGACGTGCTGCGAACGGCCCAGCAGGCCAAGCGTTCCCTGACCTGGCTGGAGGACCAGGTCGCCGGCCGCGGGACGGGCGCGGCCGCAGCCCTCCCCGCGGTCACCCAGCCGTCCGGCTTCGACTTCGTCGAGGTGAAGGGAGAGGACACCGGCGAGGTCGACGTGATGTTGCGCCAGCTCGGCTTCACCTTCCGCGGACAGCACCGCAGCAAGCCGGTCCGGCTGTGGACCCAGGGCGGCGCCCGTGTCGTCTGCAACGAGCACCTCGCCCGCGACCAGGAGCCGACGCTCGCCGCGGTCGGCGTCGAGGTCGCCGACCCGGGCGCGTCGGCGAAGCGCGCCCGGCTCCTCGAGGCACCCCCGGTCTTTCGCCGGGCGCGTGCCAACGAACAGGACCTCGCCGCGTTCCGGGCTCCGGACGGCACCGAGATCTTCCTGTCGCAGGCCGCCCCGGGAGACACGGCATGGGTGCCGGAGTTCGAGGGCGGTGACCCGCCCTCCGACGCCCTGGTGACGGGCGTCGACCACGTGAATCTGGCCCATCCGTGGCAGACCTTCGACGAGGCGGTGCTCTTCTACACCAGCGTCCTGGCACTCCGCGCGGCCAGCAGCCAGGACGTGGCGGCACCCACCGGACTGGTCCGCAGTCACGTCGTGCGCAGCGACGACGGCGGCGTACGGCTCGCTCTCAACGTTGCCCCGCTCGCTCTCGACCGGACCGGCGGCTTTCCCCAGCACATGGCCTTCTCGAGCCCGGACGTGATGGCGGTGGCCCGCGCCGCGCGGGACCGGGGACTGCGCCCACTGCCCATCCCCCGGAACTACTACGACGACCTGGCCGCCCGCTTCGCTCTCGATCAGGCGCTGGTCGAGGAGATGGCGGAGCTCGGGGTTCTCTACGACCGAGACGCCGACGGCGACTTCCTGCACTTCTACACCGAGACGGTGGGCGACGTGTTCTTCGAGGTGGTGCAGCGCAACGGCGGCTACGACGGGTACGGAGCACCCAACGCGCCGGTCCGGTTGGCCGCCCAGCACCTCCGTGAGGCGGGAAGGCCCGGGGCCGGACGGTGACCGATCAGCGGCGCAGCCGGATGGTGCGCGGCTCCAGCCACTTCTGGTGCTCCATGCCGTCATCCCAGGTCAGCCGTGACCGCACGCGGAACTTGCCGGGTCGGGTCGACTGCGAGCAGAACTCGAAACGACCCCGCCCGCGCTTGGGATCGGCGCCCTTCCACTCGTAGCCCGTGGCGATCTGCCTGCCCCGGGGGTCGATGAGGAAGATCTCCAGCGACCAGTCGCTGCCGCGGGGTCGCACCTGGTAGCGGTAGGGGTGGCTCTGGCAGCCGCGCTCGAACCTGCCGTCCCCGGAGTGCACCGAGCCGGTGGCCCGGACGTGTTGCAGCGAGTGGAGCTCGTCCGTGGGGTTGAGCTGCGCGCTCGCGGGGGACGCCGCGGCCAGCACTCCCACGGTCAGGACGGCGGCCGCGAGGCGGCGTGTCATGCCGAGGTGCGTCATGGATCCCTCCTCCATCGAGTGGTACCGACTCCGGTTCATACTCTCGGTATGTCAACGCGGCTCGGACACCGGGGTCACGCGCAGCTCGGTGTGACCTGCGCCGCGGTCAGCGGCCGAGTGCGACCCAGAGGGACCGTGGCCGGGAAATCTGGCCACCGAAGGAGGTGTCTCCACGACACCGGCGACGTGTGTGTGTGCGCGAGGGGGGAGTTGAACCCCCACGTCCGTTAGGACACACGGACCTGAACCGTGCGCGTCTGCCTATTCCGCCACTCGCGCGAGAAGCGGGCTCAGGCTATCCCAGCGCCGAGATCTTCCCCAAACCGACCGCCTTCCCGTGGGCCTCGTGGCGCCGGAGGCCCGCCCCGATACGATCGGGCTCGACCGGGGGCTGACCGGCCATGCTGCTGTGCGCGGAAGGAGGCGGAACCGTGGGAGGACTGCAGGACTTCGAGCACAAGCTGGAGCAGATGATCTCCGGCGCGTTCGCCCGTGCCTTCCGCAGCGCCGTCCAGCCCGTCGAGATCGCCGCGGCCCTCCAGCGGGAGTGCGACAACAACGCCCAGATCCTCTCGCGGCAGCGACGGATGACGCCCAACGCGTTCCACGTCGAGCTCTCCCAGGCCGACCTCGACCGGCTCGCGCCGTACGACACCGCGCTCGCCGAGGAGATGGTCCACCAGGTCGAGGACCACGCCGAGCAGCAGGGCTACGTCTTCCCCGGCCCGGTGCGGGTCGAGTTCGAGGCCGCCGATGACCTCACCACCGGCCGCTTCCGGGTGCGCAGCAGGGCTCAGGCGCGGGTGACCGGGAGCGCCACGCACACCCAGGTCGGCCGGGCTCGCGCCCTGCTCGACATCAACGGCACCAAGCACCCCCTCCAGCCCCCCGGCCTCGTGGTGGGCCGGGGGACCGAGGCCGACGTCCGGATCAACGACCCGGGCGTGAGTCGTCGCCACGTGGAGTTCGAGGTCGACCTGAGCGGGGGCCTCCTGCGAGTGTCGGTACGCGACCTCGGCTCGACCAACGGGATGCTCGTCGACGGCCACCGGATCACCCACACCCGCGTCCACGACGGGACGACGGTCAAGATCGGCAACACCACGATGACGGTCCGCGTCATCGAGGAGGGCGCGGATGTCTGAGCTCACCCTGTTCCTGATCCGACTGGCCTATCTGGCCATCTTGTGGATCTTCGTGCTCTCCGCGATCTCGGTGATCCGGTCCGACATGTTCGGAGCCCGGGCCCCCGCACCGGACCGGGGAGCCGCCCGGGCGCCCAAGTCGAAGAAGACCCCCAAGGCTCCGCCGAAGCGTCGCGGCAGCCCGACCCACGTCCTGGTCGTCGACGGCGCCAACTCCGGGGAGCGTGCCGACCTGTCCGCGGCACCCATCCTGATCGGCCGCGGGAGCGACGCCGCGATCCGCCTCGACGACGACTACGTCTCCACCCGGCACGCGAGGATCGCCTCCTCCGGTGACCAGTGGTTCGTGGAGGACCTCGGCTCCACCAACGGCACCTACATCGGCAGCGCCCGGATCACCCAGCCCACCACGCTCACGCTGGGCACCCAGGTCCGGATCGGAAAGACGATCCTCGAGCTGAGGAAATGATGCTGCGCCTCGACTACGCGGCGATCTCCGACGTCGGACGCGTCCGCAAGGACAACCAGGACTCCGGCTACGTCGGGCCCTGGATGATGGCCGTGTGCGACGGCGTCGGCGGCGCCGCGCGCGGTGACATCGCCTCCAGCACGGCCATCCAGCAGCTGCGCAAGCTCGACGAGAAGCCGACCGAGGACCTGCTCGGCCAGGTCGCCGGCGCCATCCTCCGCGCCCACGACCGGATCGGTGACCTGGTCGCCGAGGAGCCGTCCCTCAACGGCACCAGCACCACGGCCACCGTCGCCCTGTTCGACGGTGAGCGGCTCGGCATGGGTCACCTCGGGGACAGCCGGGCCTACCTGTTCCGCAACCGGCAGCTCCGCCAGCTGACCAAGGACCACACGTTCGTCCAGACCCTGATCGACGACGGCCGGATCACCGAGGAGGAGGCGCGGGTCCACCCCCACCGCAACCTGATCCTGCGGGCGCTCGACGGGGTGGGTGAGGCCGAGCCCGACCTCTTCCACGTGGAGCTCGAGGCCGGAGACCGCCTGCTCCTGTGCAGCGACGGCGCCTGCGGCGTCCTCGACGACGGCCGGCTGGCCGACATCCTCCAGGGCGGCAGCCCCGACTACGCGGCCGTCGAGCTCGTCCGTGCCAGCCTCGAGGCCGGCAGCACCGACAACGTGACCTGCCTGGTCGCCGACGTCGTCGACGCGGCCGAGGCCGGCCCCGGAGACCTCACCCCGATGCTGGTGGGCGCCGCGGCCGACCTCAGGCGCAAGCGCGGCGGCGCGATGACCAGCCTCTTCCGCGGGCACCGCTCCGGCGACACCGGCGAGCTCGAACCGGTCGCCGCCGACATCCCGGACGACCTGCACGCGATCACCAGCGACCCGATCGACCCCGAGGAGGCGCGCTACGCGCCTCGGCCCCCGCGTCGTTTCGTCTGGGTCCGGCGCCTGCTCGCCGCCGTCGTCGTCGTCGGCCTGCTCTGGATCGGGCTCGCCGCCGCCTGGTCGTGGAGCCAGGGCCAGTACTACGTGGGAGAGAGCAACGGCTCGGTGACGATCTACCGGGGACTCAACGGCGACCTGGTCGGCGTCGAGCTCTCGAGCCCCTACGAGTCGAGCGACGTCGAGCTCGCCCGGCTCTCCGACTTCGACGCCGAGCGGGTGCGGGAGGGCATCGAGGCCGGCAGCCTCGGTGACGCCCGCAGCACGGTCGAGAACCTCGCGCAGCGGCAGTCCGACACCTCCTCCGGTGACGGGTCCGGTGGCTGAGGTGTCGCAGACGTCGAGCCTCCTGGGCTTCGTGCACCGGCAGCGCCGCGGTGCCGAGCTCTTCCTGCTCATCCTCGCGCTGGCCGTCGGGGTCGGCGCCTACGCCGCGGTCGGCCTCGGCGTCGAGGGGGAGATCCCCGCCGACATCATCGGGTACGGCGGGTGGCTGGCCGCCCTGATCATCGCGGCCCACCTCGTCGTACGCGTCACCGCGCCGTACGCCGACCCCGTGCTGCTGCCCGTCGTGGCCGCGCTCAACGGGCTCGGACTGGCGGTGATCCACCGGCTCGACCTGGCCTACGAGGCCGCGGACCGGGCGGCCGGCTTCGCCCAGAAGCAGCTGACCTGGATGACCCTGGGCGTCGCCCTGTTCGTGGCCACCCTGGTCTTCCTCCGCGACCACCGGGCGCTGCAGCGGTTCACCTACACCCTCGGCCTCACCGCGATCGTGCTGCTGCTGCTGCCGATGGTCCCCGGCCTCGGCACGACGATCAACGGCGCCCGGATCTGGATCCGGCTCGGGGCGTTCAGCTTCCAGCCGGGCGAGGTGGCGAAGGTGCTGCTCGTGATCGCCTTCTCCGGCTACCTCGTGCTGCACCGTGACGCGCTCGCGCTGGCCGGGCGTCGCCTGCTGTTCGTCGACCTCCCCCGCGGCCGGGACCTGGGCCCGATCCTGGCCATGTGGCTGATCAGCCTGGGCATCCTCGTCTTCCAGCGCGACCTGGGCTCCAGCCTGCTGTTCTTCGGCCTCTTCCTGGTGCTGCTCTACGTCTCCACCGAGCGTCCCGGCTGGCTCGTCGTCGGCGGCACCATGTTCATCGGCGGCGCCACGCTGCTCTACTACATCGCCTCCACGACCGGGGTGATGAGCCACGTGGCGACCCGCGTCGACATCTGGTTGAGCCCCTTCGACCACTACGGCGAGGGCACCGACGACCTGGCCTTCCAGCCCGTCGAGGCGATGTTCGGGATGGGCTGGGGCGGGCTCATCGGCCGCGGGTTCGGGGACGGCAGCCCCGACCGGATCCCCTACGCCGAGTCCGACTTCATCGTGGCCGCGATCGGTGAGGAGCTCGGACTCACCGGCGTCATCGCCGTGATCCTGCTCTACGGCATCATGGTCGAGCGGGCACTGCGCGCCGCGCTGGTCTGCCGCGACGGCTTCGGGAAGCTGATCGCGACGGGGCTGGCCGGGGTCCTCGCCCTCCAGGTGTTCGTCGTCATCGGCGGCGTCACCCGGCTGATCCCCCTCACCGGACTGACCACCCCGTTCCTCTCCTACGGCGGCTCGTCGCTGGTGGCCAACTGGGTGATCATCGCCCTGCTGCTCCGGATCTCCGACCAGGCCCGCCGGCCGGTGCCCTCGCTCGACGCCGAGGACGACCAGCCCGACAGCGAGACCACCCAGGTCGTGAAGCTATGAACAAACCGATCCGCACGATCTCGATCTTCTGCCTGCTGCTGTTCCTCGCGCTGATGATCAACGCGACGTACCTGCAGTACTACCGCGCCGGTGCGCTCGAGGAGGATCCCCGCAACCGACGGGTCCTCGCCGCCTCGTTCTCCGGCGACCGCGGCGCCATCCTCGTCGGCCGTGAAGCCGTCGCCGAGAGCGTGCGGTCCGACGACCAGTACGAGTTCCAGCGCCGCTACCCGCAGCCCCTCAAGTACGCGCACGTCACCGGGTGGTTCTCCTACTTCAGCCAGACCGGCATCGAGCAGTCGCAGAACGACGTGCTGTCCGGCGACGACTCCCTGCTGTTCGTGACCCGGCTGGTCGACCTGCTGAGCAACTCCACGCCCAAGGGCGGCAGCGTCCAGCTGACCCTCGACCCCGCGGCCCAGGACGCGGCCTTCAACGGGCTCGAGGCCCTGCCCGGGGAGGCCCAGGGCGCGGTGGTGGCTCTCGAGCCGACCTCGGGGAAGATCCTGGCGATGGTCTCCAGCCCGAGCTTCGACCCCAACCTGATGGCGAGCCACGACTTCGGCGCCGTGGCCGACACCGCCCGGCGCCTCGGGTCAGCCGAGTCCGAGCCCCTGCTCAACCGCGCCATCCAGACCACGCTGCCTCCCGGGTCGACGTTCAAGATCGTGACCGCCGCGGCGGCGCTCGAGAGCGGCAACTACGCCGACGCCCAGTCGCTCGTGCCCGGCGGCCCGACCTACCAGCTGCCGCTCACCAGCGGCGAGTCCGGTGTCGTGGACAACGGTGGCAGGGCGTGTGGCTCCGACCGGATCCCGATGATCCAGGCGATGGAGCAGTCCTGCAACACCTCCTTCGCCCAGCTCGCCGACGAGCTCGGCCCCGAGGCCATGCACGACCAGGCCGAAGCCTTCGGGTGGAACTCGACGTACCTCGAGGACCTCCCGCTGCAGGCGCCCTCGGCCTACCCGGACGACCTGGACCAGGCCCAGACGGCACTCGCCGGCTTCGGCCAGTCGAGCGTCACCGCCACCCCCCTCCAGATGGCCATGGTCGTCTCCGCGGTCGCCAACGGCGGCGTCGCGATGCAGCCCTACGTCGTCGACGAGGTCCGCTCCCCCGAGCTCGACGTCCTGGACAAGACCGAGGAGACGTCGCTCTCCCGCGCGGTGTCGGCCTCCACGGCCGAGGAGCTCAAGGAGATGCTGGTCTCCACCGTCGCCAACGGGACCGCGTCACCGGCGGCGATCCCCGGAGTCGCCGTCGCCGGCAAGACCGGTACCGCCGAGAGCGGACGCGCCGACGTGCCGCCGTATGCCTGGTTCGTGTCGTTCGCGCCGGCTGACGACCCGCAGGTCGCGGTGGCGGTGATGATCCAGAAGGCCGACATCCCGCGCGGCGAGATCGCGGGCGGCGCCGTCGGCGGCCCGATTGCCAAGTCGGTGATGGAGGCGGTGATCCAGTGACGGAGGAGGAGCGCCACTACGTCGACGCGGCCCACCGGTACGCCCTCGACTCCCGGATCGCCACCGGCGGCATGGGTGAGGTCTGGCGGGCCGACGACACCGTCCTGGGACGCCGGGTCGCGGTCAAGCTGCTGAAGGCCGAGTACGCCGACCAGCCGACGTTCCGGTCGCGCTTCCAGACCGAGGCCCGGCACGCCGCGTCCCTGCACCACCCGGGCGTGGCCGCCGTCTACGACTTCGGCGAGGCTGCCTCCACCGACGGCTCCGGCGTGGCTCGTCCCTACCTGGTGATGGAGCTCGTCGACGGCCAGCCGCTCTCGGCACTGCTGCAGCCAGGACAGCCGCTCGACCCCGATGCGACCCGCGACCTGCTGGCCCAGGCGGCCGACGCGCTCGGCGCGGCGCACGCGGCCGGGATCGTGCACCGCGACGTCAAGCCCGCCAACCTGCTGGTCACCCCGGGGCGCACCGTCAAGATCACCGACTTCGGGATCGCGCGTGCGACCGAGGGGATGTCGCTCACCGAGACCGGGCAGGTGATGGGCACCCCGCAGTACCTCTCCCCGGAGCAGGCGCAGGGTGGCACCGCCACGCCGGCCTCCGACGTCTACTGCCTCGGGGTCGTGGCGTTCGAGTGCCTCGCCGGCCGTCGGCCCTACGCCGCCGAGACCGCCGTCGCGACCGCGCTGGCCCACCTTCGCGACCCCGTGCCGGAGCTGCCCGACGACGTACCCGCGGACCTGGCGGCCGTCGTGCGCCGGGCGATGGCGAAGTCACCGGAGGACCGCTTCGCCGACGGGACCGAGCTGGCCACGGCGCTGCGCAACCCCGCCGGGGTCTCGGCCGCCCCCGACCGCACCCAGATGCTGACCGGGGTCGCGCCGGTCCCGGTCCCCGCGCCGGCACCGTCGACGGCTCCCACCCCCGCCGCGGCGGCCACGGACCGGCGCCGCAGGAACATCCCCTGGCCCTGGATCCTGCTCGCGCTCCTGGTGGTGGCGGCCATCGTGGTGGTCGCCATGGTGGCCAACGGCGAGGACCAGCCGGATTCGCCGACGGCCGGACCCACCGAGCAGACGAGCCAGCCCACCGAGCAACCCACGACCCAGCAGTCCCAGCCCACGCAGGAGCCGTCTCCGACCCCGACCGAGGACGACACCGTCGAGGTGGACGAGTCGGACTACGTCGGGCGTGACGTCGACGAGGTCGAGGACGAGCTCAAGGACCTCGGGCTGAAGGTGAAGAAGGACGAGCAGGAGAATCCCGGGGACGAGGAGGAGGACTCCGTGGAGGGGGTCGACCCCTCCGGGACGCTGGAGGAGGGTGACACGGTCACCGTGACCTACTGGGGCAAGCCACCCACCGAGGAGCAGCCGGTACCGCCGACGGTCCCGCCCGGCCAGGAGAACCAGCAGTGAACGGGCACCTGATCGGCGGGCGCTACGAGCTGGGCGAGATGCTCGGCCGGGGAGGCATGGCCGAGGTCCGCAAGGGAACCGACAGCCGGCTGGGCCGGGTCGTCGCGGTCAAGCGGCTGCGCACCGACCTGGCGAGCGACGCGACCTTCCAGGCGAGGTTCCGGCGGGAGGCCCAGTCCTCGGCGTCGCTCAACCATCCGGCCATCGTGGCGGTCTACGACACGGGCGAGGAGACCGCCAGCGACGGTTCCGGCGTGGCCCAGCCCTACATCGTCATGGAGTACGTCGCCGGCCGTACGCTGCGCGACATCGTCCGCGAGGGCCGCAAGATCCTGCCCGAGCGGGCCCTCGAGATCACCAGCGGCGTCCTGTCCGCGCTCGACTACAGCCACCGGGCCGGGATCATCCACCGCGACATCAAGCCCGGCAACGTCATG
>NZ_DASSXS010000100.1:0-3497 GCF_035703625.1 Nocardioides sp.
TCGTCGTCCGGGTCGCGACGTAGCGGCGTCTCAGGGCAGTCGCGAGCGCCAGTTGAGGGCGCCGATCAGGACCATCCGCAGCTGGGTCCGGGTCCGGTCCACGACCGCCTGCTCGGCCTCGGGGCCGGAGGAGATGATGACCTCGGCGGTCGCGACCACGGAGTTGACGATCAGGTTCGACAGGATCTGGAGGTCCTCGGACGACCAGCGCTCGGTCCCGGGGAGCCTCGCCAGGTCGAGGGCCAGCTCGCGCTCGAACAGCTCGATCCCGTGCGCGATCGCCTCCCGCACCACGAGCGGGCCGGCGGCGCGCTCCCGCGCGATGAACCGGAAGTGCTCGCGCTGCGCGTGCACGTGGTCGACCAGCACCTGCAGCGAGCCGTCGATGATGTCGTCGAGCGCCGGGCCGTTGCGGCGTACGTCGCGCAGCATCTCGCGCAGCGAGACGAAGGACTCCTCCACCAGGGCCAGCCCCAGCGCGTCGATCGACTCGAAGTGCCGGTAGAAGGCGGTCGGGACGATCCCGACCTCCTTGGCCACGGCACGCAGCGAGAGCGCGGCGAACGTGCCGTCGCTGGACAGCGACAGCGCGGCGTCCAGGATCGCCCGTCGGGTGCGCTCCTTGCGCTCCCCGCGGGTCTCCCGCTGCTCCGTCGCCCGCGTGTTCATGCCATGGAGCCTATGCGTCCGACGTGACACCGGCACCTAGGATGACCGCCATGAAGGACCACCTGAGCAGCAGCGAGATCCGCAAGGACGCGGTGCAGAGCGCCGTGGAGGCGGCCGCGACCACGGTCGGTCAGGTGACGTCGATCGTCACCCACGCGGTCAAGGACGTCGCCGGAGCGGTGGGTGGCTTCGCCACCGAGGTGTTCGAGATCCGTGACTCGGCCCGTCGGGCGCGCGAGCAGAACCAGTCCTAGCCGAAGCTCATCTCGAAGTCGGACATCCGGAACGACGCCAGCGCCCGCCGACCGGCCAGCCAGCCCAGCGGCCCGTCCACCTCGAACTCCCAGCGCCCCCGGCAGGGGAGCGTCCGTCCGGACCCGTGCAGGTTCGCCACCTTCGGCTCCTCGCCGACGGCCAGGGCGGGCTGACGGGTCCCCCCGCGGAACGGCAGGCGCGGAGCGAAGCGCGACACGTCGCCGAACGTTGCCCGGGCGATCGGCCGACCCGTGATCGTGGCCGACCACCCGGCGTGGGAGAGCACCCCGCCGCGCCGGGTGGAGCTGGTGAAGTCGCAGAGGCCCTTGGGGATCGCCCAGAGCTCGCGTCCGCCCTCCATCGACTCGGGAGAGTCGACCCAGATGTCGGTGATCTCGACCGCGCGCCCGGGTCCGGGCGCCGGGCGGGCCACCAGCAGCTCGGAGTAGGTCAGCTCGCTGCCGGGCTCGTAGCTGACGAAGGCGGCGCCGTAGACGCCGTCGGGACGGCCCTCGACCCCCCGGACCCGGAAGAGGGACAACCACAGCTGGCCCTGCATCTGCCACGGAGGTGAGGGATAGCCCACGTCAGTCCTCGGGGTCGTCGAGCCGAGCCAGCCAGGTCGAGAACCGCTCGACCGCCGCCTCGAACTCGGGGTGGGTGTCGGTGAACTCCTGCAGTCGTTCGGCCACCCAGGCCAGGGTGACCTCCTCCTCGCCCCGCCGCCGGTCGAGCTCCTCGATGCCGCGGTCGGTGAAGTACATCAGTAGTCGTGGTCCGGGCGGTCCGACAGCTCGGCGAACGCCCGGTCCACCAGCGCCTTCTGCTCCTCCATGTGCCGCTTGAGGGTGCCGACGGACGGTGAGGACGACGCGGGCCGCGTGACGGCCTCGACCGGGAGCTCCAGCTTCGGCCACACGTTCAGCGCGTAGAACGGCCACGGGCCCATGTTGCGCGGCTCGTCCTGCACCCAGCGAATGGCCCTGAGGTTCGGCAGGTCCTGGACGTACCGGAGGAGCTCCTCCTCGGGCTGCGGGTAGAGCTGCTCGAGGCGGGCGATGGCGAACCTGCCGGCGTCGTCGCGCTTCTTCCGCTCGACCATCAGGTCCCAGGTCACCCGTCCCGAGCAGAGCAGCAGCGTGTCGACCTTCTCCGGGTCGGCCTGCGCGTCGGTGACCAGCGGCCGGAACTCGCCGGAGGTGAAGTCGTCGGGCTGCGACGCGGCCTCCTTGCGCTTGAGCATCGACTTGGGCGTGAACACGATGAGCGGCCGGTGCTCCTCGCCCAGCGAGTGCTGGCGCAGCAGGTGGAAGTACGACGCCGGGGTGGACGGCTGCGCGACCACGAAGGCGTCCTCGGCGGCCATGGTGAGGAACCGCTCGATCCGGGCCGAGGAGTGGTCGGGGCCCTGGCCCTCGTATCCGTGGGGGAGCAGCATGACCACGCCGGACTGCTGGCGCCACTTGGTCTCACCGGCGGTGATGAACTCGTCGATGACGACCTGGGCCCCGTTGACGAAGTCGCCGAACTGCGCCTCCCACAGCACCAGGGCGTCGGGTCGGGCCACCGAGTAGCCGTACTCGAAGCCGAGTGCAGCGAACTCGGAGAGCAGCGAGTCGTAGACGTAGAAGCGTCCCTGGTCCTCGGTCAGCGAGCTGAGCGGGGTCCACTCGTCGGCGTTGGCCCGGTCGATGATGGTGGCGAAGCGCTGGACGAACGTGCCGCGCCGCGAGTCCTGGCCGGCGAGCCGCACGGGCCGCCCTGCCATCAGCAGCGAGCCGAAGGCGACGATCTCGGCGGTGCCCCAGTCGATCGGGCCGTCGGTGATCGCGGCCGCGCGGCGTTGCAGCTGCGGCATGACCTTCGGGTGCACGGTGAAGCCGTCGGGCGGGGTGACATAGGCGTCGGAGATGCGCTTGAGGATCTCGCCGGTGATCGCCGTCGACGCGCCGGCCGCCGACTTCTCCGGGTAGTCCGGCACCGTCGTCCACTCGTCGGGAGCCTGCACGCTGGCCTCGCGGACCTCGGTGAAGACCCGCTCGAGCTGCTGCTGGTAGTCCTTGAGGACCTGCTCGGCCTCCTCGACCGTGATGTCGCCGCGGCCGATCAGGGACTCGGTGTAGAGCTTGCGGACCGAGCGCTTCTGCTCGATCAGGTCGTACATCAGCGGCTGGGTGTACGACGGGTCGTCGCCCTCGTTGTGACCGCGGCGGCGGTAGCACACCAGGTCGATCACGACGTCCTTGTTGAAGGTCTGGCGGTACTCGAACGCGAGCCGCGCGACCCGGATGCAGGCCTCGGGGTCGTCTCCGTTGACGTGGAAGATCGGCGCCTGGACCATCCGGGCGACGTCGGTGCAGTAGAGCGAGGAACGGGACGCGCCAGGCGAGGTGGTGAACCCGACCTGGTTGTTGATCACCACGTGCACGGTGCCGCCGGTGCGGTAACCCCGCAGCTGCGAGAGGTTCAAGGTCTCGGCGACCACGCCCTGGCCGGCGAACGCGGCGTCGCCGTGGACCAGCAGCGGGAGCACGGGGAACTCCAGGCCGCGGTCGAGGACGTCCTGCTTGGCC
>NZ_DASSXS010000281.1:0-2111 GCF_035703625.1 Nocardioides sp.
CGCTAGCCGCGGAGCAGCTTGGAGGCGAGTACGGCGGCCTGGGTGCGCCGCTCGAGGCCGAGCTTGGCCAGGATGCTCGACACGTAGTTCTTCACCGTCTTCTCGGCGAGGAACAGCCGCTCGCCGATCTGCCGGTTGGTCATCCCCTCGGCGATCAGGGCCAGGATCTTGCGCTCCTGCTCCGTCAGGTCGGCCAGCTCCTCGTGCTGGGGAGGTCCGCTGCGCACCCGCTCGAGCACCCTGGCCATGAGCTGTGGGTCGATGAGTGACTGGCCGGCGGCCACGCGACGCACGCTGTCGACGAGGTCGCCCGCGCCGACCTGCTTGAGGACGTAACCCGCGGCGCCGGCCATGATCGCGGCGAACAGTGCCTCGTCGTCGTCGTAGCTGGTCAGGATCAGCGCCTTGATCGTCGGGTCGGTCGAGCGAACGTCGCGGCACACGTCGATGCCGCTGCCGTCGGGGAGCCGGGCGTCCAGCACCGCGACGTCGGGGCGGAGGGCCGGGATCCTGGCCGTCGCCTCGCGGGCGCTGCCGGACTCACCGACGATCTCGATGTCGCCCTCGCTCTCGAGGAGGTCGTGCAGGCCACGGCGGACGATCTCGTGGTCGTCGAGAAGGAAGACGCGGATCCTGTCGGTGTCCATGCTCTGTTTCTACCGGATCACTCGGTCAGTCGGGCACGACGGCGACGATCGTCGGCGCGTGCTCCACGACCGAGCGGGCGATCCCGCCGAAAGTGCCCCGGGCCAGACCATGTCCGGGGTGCCGGCCGACGACCACCAGATTCATGTGGGCCGAGGCATGGAGCAGGGCGGCGTCGGGGAGGCCGGGTGCGAGCTGGAGCTGGACCCGCACCTCGGGGTACTCCTCACCCATCCCGCTGACCGACTCCGCGAGCAACAGTCGGTCAGCCTCGTCGTCGCCGGTGAGCCGGGGGGTGCTCGCCGGGGTGAGCTTCGCAGCGTCCCAGTACGTGTGCAGCACGGTCAGGGGCAGGTCCTGGAGCGCGGCCTGTCGGTAGGCGAACTCCAGGGTCGCCCGGCATCGGTCGGTCCCGTCCACGCCGACCAGGACCCCGCGGCGTACCTCCCCGGGGTGGTGGGGCCGGACCACGACCACCGGGCACGTCGCATGGCTCGCGACGGCGACACTGGTCGACCCCAGCAACAGGGTGCGGACCGGTCCGCGGCCCCGGGACCCCACCACGATCAGGGAGGCGCGGTCCGCGACGTCGAGCAGCGCCTGCCGGGGATCGGCGGCGCGCAGGGAGGTGGTGACCGCCAGTTCCGGGTGGCTCTCCCGGGTGAGGCCCGCGACGTCCTCGACCAGGGCCCGGGCCGCGCCTTCGACCTGGCCGACGACCTCGGCGACGTCGGCGCCCGCCCGCACCAGCCAGAGGTTGGCCTGGGTGTCGAGTGCCCGGTAGGCGTGCAGCAGGACGAGCGGCCGGTGCTCGCGCTCGGCCTGACAGGCCGCCCAGTCGATGGCCTGCAGGGCGGACGGCGACCCGTCGACCCCTACGACAACGGCTCCGCTCGGAATGGTGTGGGCGCTCATGTCCCCAGCATGCGACCCGAACGCCGTCACGGCTCGGGCCTTTGGTCCCGCTCACGGGGGCAGGACGGCACCTCCACCGCAGCCGCCCGGACGAGATCGTGGGGCACGGCCGGTCTCCGTCCGACCGACCCACCGAGGAAGGGGTTCCAACAGGTGTGCGTCTTTGCCAAGGTGGTTGCGACCCTCGAGGGGAGCACTTCGTGACCACACCGTCGGACTCGGGTCCGGTGACCCAGGATCGCGCCGGCGCCCGCAGCCGCGGTCCCGTCGTGATGCTCGCGGTCGCGACTGTGGGATTCGCCGTCAACTTCTGGGCATGGGCGTTGCTGAGCCCGCTCGGCCCGCTCTACCGCGTGACCGGCCAGCTCGGGTCCCTCTCGGAGTCCGACGTCGCCCTGCTCGTCGCCGTCCCCGTCATCGTCGGTGCCCTCGGCCGGATCCCGGTCGGTGCCCTGACCGACCGGTACGGCGCCCGGATCATGTTCCCGCTCGTGTCCGCCGCGACCATCGTGCCGGTCCTGTTCATCGGGCTGGCCGGCCAGGAGTCCTAC
>NZ_DASSXS010000130.1:0-3942 GCF_035703625.1 Nocardioides sp.
GCTGGTCTACGCCTTCGTGTCCCTCGACTCGGTCCCGCTCGAGCCCAACTTCCAGCGTGCCCGCCAGGACGGCGGGATCGCCGAGGTCGTGGAGCTGGACGAGGGGATGTTCCAGACCGGGCTCCGCGCCGCCGCCCAGCGACTCCCCTTCCTCCCGATGCGCGCCGGTCTCGGGTCCGACGTGATGGTCAACAACCCGTGGCTGCGCACGGTGACCAGCCCCTATCGGGACGAGGAGGAGCTCGTCGCCGTACCTGCGCTCGGGCTCGACGTCGCGCTGGTCCATCTCAACCGCGCCGATGCCCACGGGAACGCGACCTACCTCGGTCCGGACCCCTACTTCGACGACCTGTTCTGCATGGCCGCCGACCGGGCCTACCTGTCCTGCGAGCAGATCGTCGACACCGCCGGGCTGACGGTCGACGCGCCCGTCCAGCGGTTGCTGATCAGCCGGATGATGGTCGACGGCGTGGTCGAGACGCCCAACGGCGCGCACTTCACCACCTGCACGCCCGACTACGAGCGGGACGAGAAGTTCCAGCAGGCGTACGCCGCCGCGGCCCGCGGCACCGACCAGGAGTGGGCATCCTTCGAGGACCGGTTCCTGGCCGGGGACGAGGCCGCCTACCAGGCGGCGGTCCGGGCCTTCCGCGAGGAGGCGAGCGCGTGATGGAGGCGACGAGGGCCGAGGTCTGCGCGGGCGCCATCGCGGACGCGTTCGCCGAGGACGGCGAGATCTTCGCGAGCCCGATGGGCCTGCTGCCCACGCTCGGCGTACGGCTCGCCAAGCTGACCAGCAACCCCGACCTGCTCATCTCCGACGGGGAGTCGCTGTTGCTCGGCGGGGTGCCACCGCTGGGCGAGGGCGCGGACGTCGTGGAGGGCTGGATCCCCTTCCGTCGGGTCTTCGACGTGGTCGCCTGGGGGAAGCGGCACGTGATGATGGGCGCCACCCAGGTCGACCGGCACGGCAACCAGAACATCTCGGCGATCGGCGACTTCGAGCGGCCGAAGCGCCAGCTGCTCGGCTCCCGTGGAGCGCCGGGCAACACGGTCAACAACCGGACGTCGTACTGGATCCCGAAGCACTCCCCCCGCACGCTGGTCGACCAGGTCGACGTGGTCTCCGGCGTCGGGCCCCGGCGGGCCAAGGCGGCCGGTGCCGCGGCCGCACGCTTCAACGACATCCACCGGATCGTGACCAACCTCGGCGTCCTCGACCTCGGTGGACCCGACGACACGCTCCGCCTGCTCTCGGTGCATCCGGGTGTCACCGTCGACGAGGTCCGCGAGCAGTCCGGCTGCGACCTGTACGCCGAAGGGGACGTCCCCGAGACCCGCTCCCCCGGCCTCGACGAGCTGGTGATCATCCGCGAGGTGCTGGACCCGAAGGAGCTCCGGCACCGCGAGGTCCCCGCAGAGACCACCCGATGATCGACCAGCTGCTGCGCACCCCGCTCACCGAGCTGGTCGGCGTCCGGCACCCCGTCGTCCAGACCGGGATGGGCTGGGTCTCCGGGCCCCGGCTGGTGACCGGCACGGCCAACGCGGGCGGGCTCGGCATCCTGGCCAGCGCCACCATGAGCCATGCCGAGCTGGAGCGCGCGATCCTCGAGGTGAAGGACCGCACCGACCAGCCGTTCGGGGTGAACCTGCGCGCCGACGCCGGTGACGCTCCCGAGCGCTGCGAGCTCCTCATCCGGCACGGGGTGAGGGTGGCGTCCTTCGCCCTCGCGCCCAGACCGGAGCTGATCGCACGTCTCAAGGACGCAGGGATCGTGGTGATCCCGTCGGTCGGGGCCGCCCGGCACGCGGAGAAGGTGGCGGCCTGGGGCGCCGACGCCGTGATGATCCAGGGCGGCGAGGGAGGTGGCCACACCGGCAGCGTGCCGACCACGCTGCTGCTGCCCACCGTCCTGGACGCCCTGCGCAGGTCCGGGAGGGAGATCCCGGTCATCGCCGCCGGCGGGTTCTTCGACGGTCGCGGACTCGCGGCGGCACTGTCCTACGGCGCCGCGGGGGCCGGCATGGGCACCCGGTTCCTGCTCACCCGCGACTCAGCGGTCCCCGACGCGGTCAAGCAGCTGTACCTCTCCCACGGGCTCGACGGCACCGTGGTCACGGACAAGGTCGACGGGATGCCGCACCGGATGCTGCGCACCGACCTGGTCCAGGAGCTGCAGGAGTCCTCCGCCCTGAGGCGGATGGGCCCCACCGTGCGCCGCACCCTGGAGTTCAAGCGGGACAGCGGCATGTCGTGGCGTCGCCTGCTCCGCGACGGTCGCGAGATGCGGCGCGCGCAGGGACGGTCCCTGGCGCAGACCGCGCTGGCGGCCAACACCCCGACGATGCTGAGGGCCGGACTCGTCGAGGGCGACACCTCGGCCGGCGTGCTCGCGTCCGGCCAGGTGGTCGGCGTGATCGACGACCTGCCGAGCTGCGAGGAGCTGATCGACCGGATCGTCACGAGTGCGGCCGACGAGCTGCGCCGCGCGGCGTCGTACGTCGGAGGCTAGATCCGCCGCTGGAACTCCAGGGCCCGCCCCATGATCCGGTAGCCGAGCAGCTCGTTGACGCCGATCATGTGGTCGTTCGACTCGGCGTTCCAGGTGTCGATCGTCGCCAGCTGCGGCTCGTCCTCGGCGAGCCAGCGCACCATGTCGGCCTTGAGGAGCACCCCCAGCCGGTGACCGCGGTGCTCCCGGGCCACCGCGGTGTCGTGCTGGTCACCGATCGCCGGAAGCTCGGTGTCCACGGTGACGACCGTGTGACCCGCCAGCTCGCCGGTGCCACGGTGCCGTGCCACCACCCGGCGGAACCTGAAGCCGGACTCGATCTGCGCCGTCTCGTAGGCGCGGATGCGGTCGGGCGGGTAGACCTCGTCCTCGATCTCGAGGTCGTCGAGCGGGGCGTCGTTGATGGCATCGGTGATCCGGGCCAGTTCGTCCATCAGCTCGTCGGGCGTGCGGCCGGCGAACCGCAGCAGCTCGTAGTCGCCCGCCCTCTCCTCGGCCGCCGCCATCAGCCGCGCGACGCCCTCGGCCGGCACCTCGGCGAGGTGCTGGCGGCGGTTGATGCTCTGGCTCTTCTGCTCGAATCCGGTCGCCTTGGCGAAGCCACGCGTCTGGTCGCTCTCCCATCCGTCGATGCCGAGCAGGCTGCGGTCCATCGAACGGCACACCTCGTAGGCCGCCTCCAGCGCGGCCGTGCCGAGGCCACGGCGCCGGTGCCGGGGATCGACCCGCACCTCCAGCCAGACGAGGTCGAGGTTGTCGTAGTCGCTGTAGTTGACGACGACGCTCCCCACCGGCGCGCCGGCGTCGCAGGCGAGGAAGTGTCGACCGGGCTCGCCGTCCCATCCGTGGATCATCTCCATCCGCCGGCGGTACGGCGTGTCCGGATGGAGCCACGGCGCGTCGACGGCCCGGCACGCGTTGCCG
Organism: Nocardioides sp.; assembly: GCF_035703625.1. Taxonomy (GTDB): domain Bacteria; phylum Actinomycetota; class Actinomycetes; order Propionibacteriales; family Nocardioidaceae; genus Nocardioides. The sequence goes on from NZ_DASSXS010000130.1 coordinate 3,441, forward strand.
ATCTCGACGAACGCCTCGACGGACGACGAGTCGTCCGGCCCGAACTCCCTCAGCTCCATGTTCTGAGGATGATCCCTGGCCCCCCTCCCCGCCACCGCTTTTCCCGCCGAGTCGGCGCAACTGCAACGGCTGACGGGCGCGAGTCGGCGCAACTGCAACGGCCGAGTGGCGCGAGTCGGCGCAATTGCAACGGCTGACGGTCGCGAGTCGGCGCAATTGCCAGCCTGGCAGCGGCATTAGCGCCGAGTCGGCGTCCCAGAGCGCAGCATTAGCGCCGACTCGGCCTCAGGTCAGTCGCTCGATGACGGTCACGTTGGCCTGGCCGCCGCCCTCGCACATGGTCTGCAGGCCGAACCGGCCGCCGGTGCGCTCGAGCTCGTTGAGCAGGGTCGCCATGATCCGCGTGCCGGTGGCACCGATGGGGTGCCCGAGCGAGATCCCGCCGCCGTTGACGTTGACCCGCTCGTGCGGCGCCCCGGTCTCCTTCATCCACGCCAGGACC
>NZ_DASSXS010000144.1:0-3448 GCF_035703625.1 Nocardioides sp.
CGTTGGGCGAGCCTTGCGGCACCGGTTCTGTTCATCTCGTTCCCTCCCGGGGTCAACCGGCGCAGGAATGAACCCGCAGCCCGGTCATGGTCTTTGTTGCATCGATTGTGCTGCCGGGGATGGGCGCTGCGGCAAGTGGACGTTGGTCGTAGTACCGCGTTCAACTAGAGGAGTCGGCTCGGGTTCGTCCGCTCAGGTTCCCGGTCGTCTCACCGGGTCTCGACACACCGGTCGCGACCTCGCAAGCTCGCTCGCGCGGCTTGCTCGACCACCGTCAGCCGGTCCACTGGCGCGTCCTGGCTAGGCAGACTTCTTCTTCTTCGACTCCGACTCTCGCGGCACCAGGGTGGGCGCCACCTCGTCGGCGACGACCTCGCGGGTGACGATCACCTTGCCGATGTCGCCGCGGGAGGGAACGTCGTACATCACGTGGAGGAGCACCTCCTCGATGATCGCGCGCAGACCGCGCGCGCCGGTGCCGCGCTCCATGGCCTTGCCCGCGATGGCGGCGATGGCGTCGTCGGTGAACTCGAGCTCCACCCCGTCGAGCTCGAAGAGGCGCTGGTACTGCTTGACCAGGGCGTTGCGGGGCTCGGTGAGGATCTGGACCAGGGCGTCGTTGTCGAGCTTGGTGACGCTGGCGATGAGCGGGAGCCGGCCGATGAACTCCGGGATCAGCCCGAACTTGGTGAGGTCCTCGGGACGGACCTGTGCGAGCAGGTCGTCCGCCTCGCGCTCGGCCGCGCCCCGCACCTCGGCGGTGAAGCCCAGCGTCTTCTTGCCCACGCGTTGCTCGACGATGTTCTCGAGCCCGGCGAAGGCACCCCCCACGATGAAGAGGATGTTGGTGGTGTCGATCTGGATGAACTCCTGGTGCGGGTGCTTGCGCCCGCCCTGCGGAGGGACCGACGCGGAGGTTCCCTCGATGATCTTGAGCAGCGCCTGCTGCACACCCTCACCGGACACGTCGCGGGTGATGGAGGGGTTCTCCGCCTTCCGGGCCACCTTGTCGATCTCGTCGATGTAGATGATCCCGGTCTCGGCCTTCTTGACGTCGTAGTCGGCGGCCTGGATCAGCTTGAGCAGGATGTTCTCGACGTCCTCACCGACGTACCCGGCCTCGGTCAGGGCGGTCGCGTCGGCGATCGCGAACGGGACGTTGAGCATCCGGGCCAGTGTCTGCGCGAGGTAGGTCTTGCCGCAGCCGGTCGGGCCGATCACCAGGATGTTGGACTTGGCGACCTCGACGATCTCGTCCTTGCTGTGCTTGCCGCCGATCGCCTGGATGCCGGCCTGGACCCGCTTGTAGTGGTTGTAGACCGCGACCGCGAGAGACTTCTTGGCCTGCTCCTGGCCGATGACGTAGGAGTTGAGGAACTCGAAGATCTCCTTCGGCTTGGGCAGCTCGTCGAGCGAGACCTCGCCGCCCTCGCTGAGCTCCTCCTCGATGATCTCGTTGCAGAGGTCGATGCACTCGTCGCAGATGTAGACGCCCGGCCCGGCGATGAGCTTCTTGACCTGCTTCTGACTCTTCCCGCAGAAGGAACACTTCAGCAGGTCGCCACCGTCACCGATGCGTGCCACGGGCGATCATCCTCCGGTCGATCCGACTTCGTGGTGCTCAACTCCCCGACGGTACCTCGCGCCGGCCACTTTGGCTGGCTGACACGAGGAACTCCGGGGCACGTTCATGCGAGTGCAGGGGTGCCCTTGCGCGACTCGACCACGGCGTCGATGAGGCCGTACTCGACGGCGCCCTCGGCGGTCAGGATCTTGTCGCGCTCGATGTCCTTGCTGACCTCCTCGATCGACCTGCCCGAGTGGTCGCTGATCATCTTCTCCAGCATCTCGCGCATGCGCAGGATCTCGTTGGCCTGGATCTCGATGTCGGAGGTCTGGCCGAAGGTGCCCTCGGTGTAGGGCTGGTGGATGAGGATCCGGCTGTTGGGCAGGGCGAGCCGCTTGCCGGGCGAGCCGGCGGCCAGCAGGATCGCAGCCGCCGAGGCCGCCTGGCCGATGCACACGGTCTGCACGTCACACTTGATGAAGTTCATCGTGTCGTAGATCGCCGTGAGCGCCGTGAACGAGCCGCCCGGGCTGTTGATGTAGATCTGGAGGTCCTGGTCGGGGTTCATCGACTCCAGGCACATGAGCTGGGCGATGACGGCGTTGGCGACGTCGTCGGAGATGGGGGTGCCGAGGTAGATGATGCGGTCCTCGAACAGCTTGGCGTAGGGGTCGATCCGGCGGAAGCCGTAGGACGTGCGCTCTTCCCACTGCGGGATGTAGTAGTTCATGGTGTGGGTCCCTCTCAGTCCTTGGCTCGCGCCGGGCGGCCCTCGTCGGCGGCCTCTCGGGCGCTCGTGATGACCTGGTCGATGAAGCCGTAGTCGAGCGCCTGGTCGGCGGTGAACCACCGGTCCCGGTCGGCGTCGTTGATGACCTGGTCGAGCTCCTGGCCGGTGTGCTGGGAGATCAGCTCGAGCAGGACCTTCTTGATGTGGAGGGACTGCTGGGCCTGGATCTTGATGTCGGAGGCGGAGCCACCCATGCCGGACGACGGCTGGTGCATCATGATCCGCGCGTGCGGGAGGGCGTAGCGCTTGCCCTTGGTCCCGGCGCAGAGCAGGAACTGGCCCATCGATGCCGCCAGGCCCATCCCGACCGTCGCGACGTCGTTGGGGATGTAGTTCATCGTGTCGTAGATCGCCATGCCGGCGTCGACGGAGCCGCCGGGGCTGTTGATGTGGAGGAAGATGTCCGCTTCAGGGTCCTCCGCGGACAGCAGGAGCAGCTGGGCGCAGATGGCGTTGGCGTTCTGGTCGCGGACCTCGGAGCCGAGGAAGACGATCCGCTCGCGCAGGAGCCGCTGGTAGATGTGGTCGTCGAGCCCGTACGCCGAACCGGCGCCGTTCATCTCGACGCCGTTCATCACTGGGCTGGGGTTCTGGTTCACGCCTGCGACCCTAGCCCGAACCGCTGACACATCCACGCAATGTCCCGCACTGTTCGCGCACAGCGGACATCACCGGGCAGCGCTGCGCGAGGAACGAGCGCAGCGCGTGGGCCCGGGGAGATTGAGCAAGCCCCGCGGCCGAGGTACGAGGCCGCGACGGGCGGGACGAAATCCACGCGCAGCGGCGCCCGAGGCACGAGGGAGGCGCGTGGGCTCGGGGAGATTGAGCAAGCCCCGCGGCGGAGGTACGAGGCCGCGACGGGCGGGACGAAATCCCGTAAGCGGGGCAGGGCGGTAACCGCGGCGGCGATCAGGCGAGCCAGCGCCGCAGCGCGCGATGCACCTCAGGATGGTTGAGCAGCCCGAAGTGATCGGTTCGCCCCACGTGGAGGAACTCAGCGTCGGGGAAGAGCTCCGCACCCCGGCGGTCGCGACCACGGGCCGACTCGACCCGCACCAGCAGGTCGCCCACCACATGCCCGACGGGGTGCC
>NZ_DASSXS010000258.1:0-10308 GCF_035703625.1 Nocardioides sp.
GGACGATCGACGTCGCCTGGCAGACCCTGGACGGCACCGCGACAGCGGGCGATGACTACGCCGCGAGCAGCGGCGTCGTCTCGTTCGCACCGGACGTTCGAACCGCCACGGTCAGCGTGCCCATCGTCGGCGACAGCGACCCCGAGTCGGACGAGACCGTCATCGTCACAGCCAACGAGGTAGGCGTTACGGGAGACCCTGCGGCACAGGGAACTCTGACCATCGTCGATGACGAGAGCGTCACCGTGTCGGTGCATCCCGTGGCCATGTTCGAGGGCCCAGCGGGGGCCGCCCGCAAGATGGAGTTCTATGTGACGCTCTCCCGGCCCGCACCCCGGGAGATGACCGTGGGCTGGGAGACGGTGCCGGGCACAGCGACGGCACCAGCTGACTTCACCGCCGACAGCGACACGCTGACGTTCGCGGCGGGAGATACCCACAAGACGGTGCCCGTGGCCGTGCGGGGTAGCGGGGGTGTGGAACCGGACGAGAACCTGACCCTGCAGCTCACGGCACCAACCAACGGGCTGGCTATGGGCGAGCGCTCGGCCGAGGGCACCATCCTCGACGACGACGACGGCCGGCTCCGGGTGGCGTTCGGCAACTGCCCCGTCCCCGTCGAGGAGGGAGACGCGGGAACGATCACGACCTGCGCCGTGCCCCTGATGGTCTCCCGCAAGCCGCAACGCACCTTCACCCTCGAGTGGAGGACAGGCGGCGGGACCGCGACTGCCGGCCGCGACTTCGTCTCGGTCCCGCGGAAGTCGGTCAAGGTCAGCAAGGCGAGGACCGTGCAGGTCAAGGTGCAGGGCGACGGTCAGGCAGAGCAGACCGAGTGGTTCCGGGTGGTCATCACCCGCATCAGCCGCGATGCCGTCGAAGCGGCGTCCCCGGGTCGCGTGATCGTCGTCGACCACGATCCGCCCGTCGCTTAGTGGCGACTGCGCGCTCACCGGTGGCACCCTTGGGCGGTGTGACCCTGCGTGCGTACGCCGCCGCGACCGCCACCGCCTGGGACGGCCGCGCCGCGGGCAGGGACTGGGTGTGGGCGACCGGGAGCCTGCTGAAGGTCGACCTGTCCGGCTTCACCGGGCTCTCCGAACGGCTGGCTCGCTCCGAGATCACCGGCGCGGAGCACCTCAACACCGTGCTCAACGACGTCTTCGGGACGATCATCGAGGAGATCCACGCCCGGGGCGGTGACGTGCTGCAGTTCGGGGGCGACGCGCTGCTGGTGTGGTTCGAGGGTCCCGACCACGCGCCGCGCGCGGTCACGGCGGGTCGTGCGATGCAGCGTCGGCTCGCCGAGCGTCCGGCCGAGGAGACGCCGGCCGGCGCCGTCCGGCTCCGGATGTCGGCGGCCGTCGCCTCGGGTGACCTGCTCCTGACCGTCGTCGGCCAGGACCACCGCGAGCTGCTCACGATCGGGCCCGTCGCCACCCGCGTCGAGACTCTCGAGAAGCAGGCCCGCAGTGGCCAGGTGCTCGTCGACGCGGAGACCGCGGGAGCACTGGGCGACGACCACGTCACTCCTGCCGGCCCGGGGGCGTGGCGCATCACCACCTGGCCGGGCGAGGTGCCGGCCACGAGGACACTGCCCTCCGGGGAGGGCGCCGAGTGCTTCGTGCCGCCAGACGTGCGATCGCTCGAGACCGCGGGGCAGGTCGTCGGAGAGCACCGCCGTTCGGCGGTCGCCTTCATCGGGGTGACGGGGCTCGATGCGCTCCTGGAGCGGAAGGGGCCGGCCGCCGCCGTCGCCCGGGTCGGCGAGGTGGCCGCGGCGGTCGACGAGGCGGTGGCCGCGACCGGGGTGACCTGGACCGCGACGGACGTGATGGCCGACGGATCGGTGTTCCTCCTGTTCGCCGGAGCGCCGGTCGCGCGCGAGGACGACGAGGAGCGGCTGCAGCGGGCCTGCCGGCTGGTCCTGGATCGCTGCCCCCACCACGACGTCCGGATCGGAGCGCACGCCGGCCGCGTGTTCGCAGCCGACGTCGGCCATCCGGAGCGACGTACCTTCGCGATCATCGGCGACGCCACCAACCTGGCCGCGCGGCTCATGCATCGCGCGTGCCCGGGGCAGGCCCTCGTCACCGAGGACCTCTACGACCACAGCGAGCGCAACCACGAGGTGCGGTGGCTGGAGCCGTTCTCCGTGCGTGGGCGGCGCAAGCCGGTGCGCGCGGGTGCCCTGGGGCCGCGGGTGGGCATGGCCGTGAGCCGTCGTACCCACGACCTGCCGCTGGTCGGGCGCGACCGCGAGCTCTCGCGGCTGCGCGCGCTGATCTCGGCCACCGCCGGCCACGGCGCCGCGCCGCTGCGGCTGGCCCTGGTCGGTGAGCCGGGCGTCGGGAAGTCGCGGCTGGTCGAGGAGGCCGAAGCCCTCGCCCGTGCCGAGGGGATCGACGTCGTCCACGTCGCCGGCACGGTGTTCGACGGCGACAGCCCCTACGCCGCAGCCCGTGCGCCCCTGCGTGAGCTGCTCGAGCTGTCGGACGACGACGTCGAGGCCGAGGCGAGGCTGGCCCCGCTCACCGCGCGGCCCGAGCTGCTGTCGTTGCTCAACCTGCCGCTGGGCCTCGACCTCCCGGTCGACGACGCTGTGGCCGAGATCGACGAGCAGTTCGTCGACGCACGACGCCACGCGCTGCTGACCGAGCTGCTGCGCAAGGCGCACCCCCGGCCGCTGCTGCTCGTCGCCGAGGACGTCCAGTGGCTGGACCGGTCGACCGCGGGGCTGCTCGACACGGTGGCTCGAAGGGCCGCTCCGGGGGGCATCGGCCTGCTCGCGGCCGCCCGCGACGACCCCGGCGCCCGCCTGGAGTCGGCCGTGGACTGGGAGACCATCACGCTCGCGCCCCTCGACCAGGAGCACGCCCGGCGCCTCGCGCTGATGGTCTCCGGCGACGTGGCCCTCTCGGACTCCGAGCTCCAACGTCTCGTCGGCGACACGGGCGGGAACCCGCTCTTCCTGCGCGAGCTGGTGTCCTTCCGCCCCACCGGCGCGGGCGAGCTCCCGGTCTCCGCGGAGGAGGTGATCGCGGCGCGCATCGACGCTCTCGGCCCGGCTCGCCGAGGCCTGCTCCGCGAGGTGTCCGTCGGAGGTGCGGGGCAACGACTGAGCGACGTGGCAGCAGCGTTGGGGGACCCGTCACTGAGCCGTCCAGCAGCGTGGGAGGAGCTCGCGGACTTCCTGGTTGTCGACGAGGCCGCGGGTTCGGCGGCGTCCCTCCACTTCCGTCACGAGCTCTACCGACAGTCGGCGTACGGCGGGCTGGCCGTGCGGCGCCGGCGCGTCCTGCACGGCGCCTGGGCCGACCACCTCCTCGCCGGTTCGCGCGACCCGGACCTGGGAACGGCGGGGGTGCCGACGATCGCCGTCCATCTCCACGAGGCAGGCAGGTTCGCCGAGGCGTGGGAGTGGGGCTGCCGTGCCGCCCGGCAGGCGCGCGACGAGGGCGCGCTGCACGACGCCGTACCCCTCTACGAACGCGCGCTGGAGGCGGGACGCCGCGCCGGGGTGTCGATGGGCCGGATCGCGGCAGTGCGCGAGCAGCTGGGCGACACGGCCGAGCTGGTGGGGCTGTACGACAAGGCAGATGAGGCGTTCCGCGCCGCGGCCCGCGTCGGCCCGCAGATCGAGGTCGCTCGTCGCCTGGTCAAGCAGGGGACCGTCCAGGAACGCCAGGGACGCTACCGGGCCGCACTCGGGAAGCTGACGCGCGCGGAGCGACAGCTTCTCCCGGACTCCTCGGAGGCGGAGCGGGTCCAGGCGGCGCTGCTGCTGCGGCGCAGCAGCGTGCTGCACCGCCAGGGTCGCCTCCGTCAGGCGTACGACGTGGCAGCCCGCGTCGCCGCGGCGGTTCCCGGCGCGGACGACCTCCCGGGTCGCGCCGACCGGGCCAGGGCGCTGCTGCGGCTCGAGATGATCGCCAGCGAGGCCGGCTGGCCGCAGCGCTTCGACCTCGGCCTCGAGGCGCTGGCGGCCTTCGACGGGCTGGACGAGGACCGCGACCTCGCCTGCCTGTTGGGCAACATCGGCGTCACCCTCTGGGAGTCCGACGACTGGGCCGGTGCCCGACGCCGCTACGAGGAGTCACAGGAGGTCTATCGGAGGGCGGGGGACGTGTTGGGCGCCGCGATCGCTGCCAACAACGTCGGCGAGATCCTCTGCGAGCAGGGGGACCTCGAGGGTGCTCGCGAGGTCTTCGAAGATGCTCGCCGGGTCTTTCGTGCGGCCGGTCACGCCTGGGGCGTGGCCTGCACGGCGAGTGCACTGGGGCGGGTGGCTGCCCGGTCCGGGGAGGTCGACGCGGCCGGGACGCTGCTGGACGAGGCGACGACGAGTCTCGACGGGATGGGCTCCACCGTGTTCGCGGCGGACGCCCGGGTGCGGAAGGTCGAGCTCGCGTTGATCACGCAGGATCCGCTGGCCACCCGCACCGCGGCGACCATGGTGGAGTCGCTGTCGCAGATCGAGGTGGGCGCCGTGCTGCCGTTGACGGCGCGGCGCTACCTCGCGGTCGCCACCGCGGGCGATGACGATGTCGCCGGAGCGTCGGAGATCGCGACGCAGGCGCTGGAGGGTGCTGTCGCGGCGGGGGTCGTGCACGAGGAGAGCCTGCTGCTCGACCTGCTGGCGGGGCTGGCGCGGCTGCAGCGCCGCGAGCCCGCTCGTGAGCTGCTGGCGCGGCGCGACGAGATCTGGAAGCGCCTCGAGATCCGTGACCCCTACCGCTACCCGCAGGTTCCCTGGACCTGAGTGCCGCCCCGGAGTGCTTCGCTCCGGCAAAATGCTGCTGCGTGTGTCAGGGATCCGACACAGCCAGGCGCTCACCAATGCGAAACTGCTTGTCAGCCAGGACGCCGCACACACGGAGGACGACATGCCCAACAGGTTCCAGCCCAGCGAGGACATGTTCGACGACGTCGAGGGTCATGACGGCTCCGGCAAGGCGTTGCCCCCCGAGGGCGACGACCCGGAAGGTCATGCTGTCCGCGGCAAGGCCATGCTCCCGGAGGACGACGACGTGGAGGGCCATGCCCTCGGGACCGGGCGGCCGATCCTCCCGGGTGACCGCGGTCGCGCCGGGCGCACCCACGACCGCTGAGCGCGGGGTCGACCGACGTCTCTGCTCCACCACGGGGCCGCGGCGCCGCGGGCCTGCCACGGAGGGCGACTCTCAACCGAGGACGTCGTGGTCCTGCAACGCTCTCCGGGCGGCCGCACGTCCTGCCGCAACGGCCCGGTCCAACCGGTCGAAGCCGAACATGGGTATGCCGGTCACGTCGGGAGCGATGACGAGGTCCGCCAGCCGGCGGTTCTGCTCCGCGAGCCCGCAGCTGCCGAGAACAGTGGTGCGCGCCAGTGTCTCGACGATGCGGGGCGGCGGCCGCGTGCCGGCTCGCCTCGTGGTTCCCGGCCGTCCGCGAAGTGCGCGGACCATCACGTCGACCGCGACGACCGGCCCCTCGGCCACCGGCATGAGGTCGACGGGGAGGTTGTTCAGGACCCCACCGTCGACGAGGAGCTGCCCGTCCGCCTCGACAGGAGGACACAGCCCGGGCAGCGACATGCTGGCGCCCACGGCGCGCCACAGCCGGCCGCGGTCGTGGTGCACGACCTGGCCCGTGACCAGGTCGGCGCTGACACAGAAGAAGGGGCGGCCCAGCTCTTCGACGGTGTGGTCGCCGAAGACCCTGCGCAGCATCGCCTCGGCCTTTCTCGCCCGGATGAGCGAGACCAGCGGCACCGTGTAGTCGTTGAAGGCCCTGCGCTCGACGAGCTCACGTCGACAGACCTGCGTCATCTCCTCCGCACTGCAGCCGAGGGCATGCAACGCCCCCAGGAAGCTGCCCATGCTGCAGCCGCCGACCCGGTCGACCTCCACGCCCGACCCTGCCAGTACCTCGAGCACGCCGATGTGGGCCAGCCCGCGCGCCCCGCCCCCGGACAGCACGACGCCCACCGATCGGCCGGTCAGCCTGCGCACCGCGCGCTCCAGGTCGCCACTGCTCCCGGCGATGTGCCACGTGCGTGGCTGGATCTCCGCCAGCCACCTCGCCAGTCCGGCCGATCCGGGCCGGGAGTCCACGAAGACCAGGTCGCACCCGGACAGTGCCGACCGGGCCTCGCCCTCCGGTGGCAGGTGGTCGGAGTGGGCGACGGCGACCAGCCGGTCCGCCTGACGGAGGCAGAACCTGTCCCAGGGCGAGCTGCCGGCCACCTCCCCGGCCACCAGCACGACGTGGTCGTGGTCCCGTTCGTGCCGGTCGAGCAGCTCGCCGTACCCGGTCACGAGCTCGTCCGCAGCCTGGGACGCCCGGTCTCCGCCAGCACGGTCTGCATCGAGCCAGCAGGCCGCCCCTGAGAGCCCGAGGGCCGTGTGGAGCGCGTTCCGGAGCTCGTGCACCTCGACGCCGCGGTGGGCGGGGGCGATCGCGATCACCTCCGGCGCCCCTCTCCGGGGCGCGCTCTTCAAGGGCCCCCGCTGGATCTGCCGACCGAGGGCCCGGGTGAGTGCCAGCGCGAAAGACGGGTGCGCGCCGAGCAACTCGGCCATGTCGCTGTGCCCGACGCGGAGCAGGTTGCTGTCCCGCCGCGCACGCACCGAAGCGGATCGAGGCGACTCGGTCAGCATCGAGATCTCACCGAGCGTGGCCCCGCGGCGCAGAGTGCGCACGACGGTGGGAGGAGCGGGGTCCTCGAGCACGACGTCGAGCGAGCCCGACGTGAGCACGTACATCGCATCACCCGGTTCGCCCTGACGGAACAGCCACTCACCGGCCGCGAACCGGACGGGAGTCGCCTTCGAGAGGAGCGCTTGCCGGGTCGGCTCCGGCAGCTGAGCGAGCACACCTTCTCGGTCGTCGTGGGGGACCCGGCGGTCGGCTGCCGGGTCGTCCGGGCCGCCGGTACCCGTCTCGGTCACACCTGCAGACGGTACTGGACCTCACGAGGCGATGCCTGCGCCCTGGAAGGGGGGAGGTGACGCACCGAAGGGGTCGTGCCCACGTCACCGGGTGACTGGGCACGACCCCTCGAGAGCGGCTCCTCTGCTGGGAGATCAGCGGCAGGCCTCTCCGCCGTCGTAGGCCCGGATGCAGAAGGCACCCTGGCCGTTGTCGAAGCTCACCTGGACGTAGGCGATCTCACCTGCACCGGTGGTGATCACCTTGTCGGGCGTCCACGCGGTGCGGCCGGCACACACCGAGCCGATCGTGATGGTGTTGCCGAGCTGCTGCCAGCCGGCGTTGTAGAGCCGCGCGTATCCGGCCGAGCAGTACGCGTCGCCCGGTCGGTCGGAGAGGTACATCCGCACGTCGACGCGCGTCGTGCCGACGTAGTCGAGCATGGCCAGGACCGGCTGGCCGGCGTTGTGGTAGGCGCGCGTCTCGTAGTAGTCGTCGGTGGAGAACGCCTGCGCCGGCGCGGCGAGGCCGAGGGTGCCGACCAGGACGACGACGAGAGCTGCAACGGCCTTGAGGGTGCGGGTGAGGAACATGGGAGGGCCTTTCGTTCGGTTGTGCCGGCGATCTGCCGATGTCCTGATTCCACCGGGATTCGGCGCTTCGCTCCGTTCGCCTGCCGACAGTTCCCACGTCGTCCTGACGACTCTCGCGGCGCCGGGTGCTGACGACGGTGGCCTTTACATGACCAACCACCCCCGGACGCGACCATCGCGGCAGCGGCCCCTCGGGAGGGGCCGCGTGCCCGTCTCGGTCACGCCGTGCAGACGGCAGTGACGTCGAAGCACCCCCACCTGCGCGTGGCGCGCGGGTGGGGGTGCTTCGGGTTGGCCGGCGTTTGTTCAGAACTGGGTGCAGTACCCGACCGTGCCCTCGAAGTGCCAGGCCCCTGAGTGGTAGGTGTTCTGGTAGTACGTACCCACGATCTGGGTGGTCTGACCGCCCCAGGCCCCGTTGTAGTACTGCACCTGGATGCCGACGCTGTAGTAGCCGGCCCCGTACACCGACTTCGTCGTCCAGGTGCCCGCCGGGCCGACGTATGCCGTGTTGGGCGTCGCGGTTCCCTGGTGCCACTGACCGATCGCCCCGGAGGGGACGACCCATGCGGAACCGTTCCACTTGCGCAGGTAGGAGCGGAAGCGGACCGACTGGGTGGTGCCGTTGTTGGACCAGATGTGCGGAGCACGCACCACCACCGACTTGATGCCGGTGTTGTAGTTGTAGTTGCAGTTCGCCGGCTGCACCGTGCTGGCTGCCTCGGCAGGCGCGGCGAAGCTGACCAGGGTCAGCGCGACGGCCGCCAGCACCATCAGGGCCTTGCTCATTCTCGGGAAGCGCCGCTTGGGGCCGAGGGCCTCCGCGCTGTCGGTGGTGTTCATGTTGGTGTTGGGCTGCTCGTTCATCACGACTCCTGTGGCTGTTGGGGGCTCTCTGCCCCGGTGGCACCATGCTGCTGCGGATCCGCGCAGCGCTCTGTCCGCGGGCCGACACACTCTGCGGCCGGTTGCCGACACTTCTCGCTCGACCGGGGGCCGATCCGGCCCCGACCCCGGGGTGCGCCGGGGTCCGGGGCCCCCTAGACTGTGCCTTGCGCCACTTAGTGAACCTGTTCACAAGGTCACAACCGGGCGGTACGAGACGGAAGGAAGCGCGCCGATGGAGCTCTACACACCGGTCCTGGTGCTCGGCCTCCTCGCCGCCGGGTTCGCCGTGTTCTCGGTGATCATGAGCGCCGTCGTCGGGCCCAAGCGCTACAACCGGGCCAAGGTCGACTCCTACGAGTGCGGCATCGAGCCCACGCCGCAGCCGGTCGGGGGCGGACGCTTCCCGGTGAAGTACTACATCACCGCGATGATGTTCATCGTCTTCGACATCGAGATCATCTTCCTCTACCCGTGGGCCGTGAACTTCGATCAGATGGCCTTCTTCGGGCTCGCGGAGATGGTCATCTTCATCGCGACCGTGTTCGTCGCCTACGCCTACGTGTGGCGTCGCGGCGGACTGGACTGGGACTGAGGTCTGACATGGGAGCGAACGCAGTGAGCGACCAATTCAATGCTGCTGTCCCCGGGCCCCGCGTCAGCCCGGAGCGAAGCGAGGACTGACGTGGGTATTGAAGAGAAGCTCCCCAGCGGCGTCCTGCTGACGACCGTCGAGGGCGTCGCCGGCTACATGCGCAAGGCCAGCTTCTGGCCGGCCACGTTCGGCCTCGCCTGCTGCGCGATCGAGATGATGACCAGCGGTGGCCCCAAGTACGACCTCGCCCGGTTCGGCATGGAGGTCTTCCGCGCCAGCCCCCGCCAGGCCGACCTGATGATCGTCGCCGGCCGGGTCAGCCAGAAGATGGCGCCGGTCCTGCGCCAGATCTACGACCAGATGCCCGAGCCGAAGTGGGTGCTGGCGATGGGGGTCTGCGCCAGCAGCGGCGGCATGTTCAACAACTACGCGATCGTCCAGGGCGTCGACCACGTCGTACCCGTCGACATGTACCTCCCCGGCTGCCCGCCGCGGCCCGAGATGCTGATCGACGCCATCCTCAAGCTCCACGACCAGGTCAAGACCGGCAAGCTCGGCAGCAACCGTCGCGACCAGATCGTCGAGCGCGAGACCGCCGCCCTCGCCGCCCCGCCCACCTCCGAGATGAGAGGTCTCCTGAGGTGACCGACGAGCAGAGGGAGCAGGGGAGCGACAAGGAGCGGGGCACCCGCACCCAGGACGTCGTCCGTGCCGGAACCACCACTGAGAGCTCCGTCGGGGTGCGTCGCGGCATGTTCGGGACGAGCGGATCCGGCGACACCAGCGGGTACGGCGGCCTGGTCGACCCGATCGTCTTCCCGGCCACCAGCCAGCGTCCCTTCGGCGGCTGGTTCGACGAGGTGGCCGACGCCCTCGAGGCGCGGCTGGGCGACGACGGGCTCCAGCACGCGGTCGAGCGAGTGGTGATCCACCGCGGCGAGATCACGTTCCACGTCCGGCGCGAGGACCTGGTGGCCGTCGCCCGGCTGCTCCGCGACGACGAGAAGCTGCGGTTCGAGTTCTGTGCCGGCGTCAGCGGCGTGCACTACCCCGACGACCGCGGCCGCGAGCTGCACGCCGTCTACCACCTGCTGTCGATGACCCACAACCGACGGATCCGGCTGGAGGTCGCGGCGCCCGACAGCGACCCGCACGTCCCGAGCCTGGTCGCGGTCTACCCGACCAACGACTGGCACGAGCGCGAGACCTTCGACATGTTCGGGATCGTCTTCGACGGTCACCCTGCGCTGACCCGGATCCTCATGCCCGACGACTGGCCGGGCCACCCCCAGCGGAAGGACTACCCGCTGGGCGGCATCCCCG
>NZ_DASSXS010000307.1:0-6108 GCF_035703625.1 Nocardioides sp.
GCGCTGTGGAGCTTCGTGGTGCTGCTGCTGACCGGGGTGTTCTTGACCCTGTGGTTCCAGCCGAGCATGGCCGAGGTGACCTACGAGGGCTCCTACGACCCGCTGCGCGGGATCCACATGTCGCAGGCCTACGCCTCGACGCTGGACATCTCCTTCGAGGTCCGCGGCGGGCTGCTGATGCGCCAGATGCACCACTGGGCCGCGATGCTGTTCATCGCCGCGATGCTGGTGCACCTGATGCGGGTCTTCCTCACCGGCGCGTTCCGCAAGCCGCGTGAGCTGAACTGGGTGATCGGCGGCCTGCTGATCCTGCTCGGCATCCTGGAGGGCTTCGCCGGCTACTCGCTGCCCGACGACCTGCTCTCCGGTACCGGCCTGCGGATCGCTGACGGCATCGTCAAGGCGACCCCGGTGCTGGGCACCTACATGTCGTTCTTCATGTTCGGCGGCGAGTTCCCCGGCGAGCTGATCATCCCGCGGCTCTACATCGCCCACGTGCTCCTGATCCCCGGGCTGATCCTGGCCCTGATCACCGCCCACATGCTGCTGCTCGTCTACCACAAGCACACCCAGTGGCCCGGTCCCGGACGCACCGAGCAGAACGTCGTGGGCTTCCCCATGCTGCCGGTCTACATGGCCAAGGCCGGCGGGTTCTTCTTCCTGGTCTTCGGCATCACCGCGCTGATGGGTGGCCTGCTGGCGATCAACCCGGTCTGGAAGTACGGCCCCTACGACCCGTCGAAGGTCACCGCCGGCTCCCAGCCCGACTGGTACATGGGCATCGCCGAGGGCCTGATGCGGATCATGCCCGGCTGGGAGACCCACATCTTCGGCACGACGTGGTCGTGGAACGTGATGCTGCCTGCCCAGATCGCCCCCATCCTGCTGCTCGTGGTGGTCCTGGCGTGGCCGTTCCTCGAGTCGTGGGTGACCGGCGACAAGCGGGAGCACCACCTGCTCCAGCGCCCGCGCAACGCCCCCACCAGGACGGCGTTCCTCGCGGCCGCGATCACCGCCTACGGCCTGCTGTGGGCTGCCGGCGGCAACGACCTGATCGCCGTGGTGTTCGAGCTGAACCTGAACTACATCACCTACTTCATGCGGGTGGCGATCTTCGTGGTCCCGGTGCTCGTCTTCTTCCTGACGAGGCGCTGGTGCATCTCGCTGCAGCGGCACGACAACGCGCAGCTGCTGCACGGCTACGAGACGGGCATCATCATGCGGTCGGCCGAGGGGGGCTACAGCGAGCGGCACCTGCCGATCAACGACGCCCGTGCCTACACCCTCACCGCCCGGGATCGTGACCAGATCCACCCGGCGCCCTCGACCGTCGACGACAACGGCGTGCGGGCACCCGGCTCGCGGGTCCAGGCGGTGCGGGCGAAGCTCTCGGAGAAGATGTACGGCCACAACGTGCAGAAGCCGACCCGCGAGGAGCTCGAGGAGGGCCACCACCACGCCGAGCACGAGCAGGAGCTGCAGGCGGGGCTCGACCACCCCGCCGACGGCCACCAGTTCGACGGTCACCACGCGGTCGAGGGCGAGGAGCTCCGCTCCCACTGACCCAGCGCTGACCCGCCCGAAGCTGACACCGCCTCACGCTGACCCGCCCGAAAGTTTCGGGCGGGTCAGCGCTTGTCGAGGCCGGCTTCGCGCGCGGCCGAGCGCAGCATGCGGTCGACGTCCTGGTGCGGGCCGTGGATGTTTCCCTTGCGCGCCACCACGATCGTCCAGTCCTGGGTACGCCGCATCCACCCGCGTCGTTCCTCGTCGTGCTCCGCGTCATCCTCCGTATGGAAGTCCTCGCCGTCGTACTCGGCGCCGAAGCGTTCCTCCTCCAGGCCGATGTCCACCCAGTAGCTGCCGCCTCCCGGGGCCGGGACCTCCACCTGACAGGCCGGGCGTGGCAGCCCGGCATCCAGCCACCGCAGCCTCAGGATGCTCTCTCCCGGGGACTGGGACGCGGGGTCCACCAGCGGCGCCAGGGCCCGGAGCTGGACGACTCCCCGGTATCCGGCGAACCGCCCCGTCGCCATCACCAGCTCGTCGACGCAGAAGGCGCCCAGCCCCGCGAGCGAGTCCATGGCCGCGAAGGCCTGGTCGCGATGGAGAAGGCGTCCGAGGTCGCACGCCGTCCTCAGCGGCGTGGTGACCCTGAGCCCCTTGAGGTCTGCTACGTCGCCCGGCGAGAACGCCCGTTCCCCGCTGTGGACCAGTCCGTTGCGCAGCCTGTGTCCGGGCGGACTGAAGACGCTGACCGGCGGCACCTCGAGGTGCGCTCCAGGGTTGAGCACCATCCGGGCGCCCCACAGCCAGGCGGCAGTGCGGTCGGTGACCACGCACTCCGGGGGAACGACGAGCTTGAGGCACCCGATCCGCAGCGCCAGGGTGTCGGTCAGCTGCTCGACGCAGTAGACGCCGCGCATCGGGTGCCTCAGCACGCCTTCAGCGGTGGCCTCTCGCAGCCACCTCGCAGAGACGCCGCAGTCCCTGGCCTCCGCAGTGGTGAACGGACGGAGCGTGGGCAGGCGCTCCAACGGGTGGAGCAGTGCGAGGTGGCGAGCGGTCTCCCTGGCAGTCACGCGCGACAGGCTTCCCACTCACGGGGCTCGCCCACCGGCCGTTTCGTTCCCTGTGGAGAACGCTGACCCGCCCGAAAGTTTCGGGCGGGTCAGCGTGAGGTGGTGTCAGTTTCGGGCGGGTCAGCTCAGGGCGGAGCCGTTGGACCAGGACGCGAAGTCGAGGTTCCAGTCGCCGTACCCGTTGGTCAGGGTCATCGGCCGGTCGGTGCCGGTGTACTCGACCACGTCACCGCGGCTCGTCATGTTGTAGAGCCACCCGGCGTCGGCGGTGCTCATGCCCGTGCAGCCGTGGCTGACGTTGGCCGAACCCTGCGAGGACACCGACCACGGAGCGGCGTGGACGAACTCGCCGGAGTAGGTGACGCGCATGGCGTACTCGACGTCGTCGATGTCGTAGCCGTCCGGGCTGTTGCGGTCGATCCCGACCGTCTCTGAGTTCATCCGCTTCTTGCGGAACTTCTCCAGGATCACCTTCACGCCGGAGCGGGTGGTGAACTTCGGCTCCTCGCCGGTGGTGATCGGGATGGTGCGCAGCAGCGCGCCGTTGCTGAACACCCGCATCTGGTGGGTGTCCATGTTGACCTTGTAGATGTGGGCGTCGCCGATGTCGAACTCGACGTGGCGGCTCTCCTGGCCGTAGATGCCGGCGCCAGCCGGGATGCTGTTGATGTCGACGTCGACCTCGACGCTGGAGCCCGCCTGCCAGTAGTTCTTCGGCCGCCAGTGGACCTCCTGGTCACTGAGCCAGTGCCAGGCTCCGGGCTGGCGCGGGGTCGAGCTGACCGACATGTGCCGCTCGATCGAGGCCCTGTCGGTGACAGGGATGTCGAAGGTGACGATCACCGGCATGCCGACGCCGACCGTCTCGCCCTGGAGGGGGGCGACGGAGGGGTACGTCTGCTCGTCGAGGGTGAGGTCCTCGGTCCGGAACTTCTGGTCCCGAACGACCTTCTGTCCGTCGCTGCGCGTCCCGACGGAGTGGATCTGGTAGGCCACTCCGGGCTCGAGCCGACCGCTGGCCACCCAGGTGGTCCCGTTCTTGCTCAGCTCGCCCGCGAGCGGACCGGCCGCCGAGGTGACCTTGACCGAGCGGAGCTCGCCGCCCGTGGCGGTGAGCTTGACCTCGCGGTCAACGGGGACGCCGTTGGGCGCGACGTTGGTGCGGATCTTCAGCGGAGGTACGGCGGGCGAGGTCGTCTCCTCGCCGGGCGTCACCTCATCTGCGAGCGACTCGCCCTCGCAAGCCGCGAGCGCCGGGGCCAACAGTGCGAAGGAGGCAGCAGCCACCAGCGCGCGGACCACTCGTGGGCTGCGCGCTGTGGTGCTGAACCGACGCATGGACATGCAGAACTCCCCCGTCCTCGAAGACTTGCGGACTTCCCCAGCGTAACGGCAACCCCCCACCGACCAAGACTCCGCGCGGCGTGGGACAGGTCACGTCGATCCTGCCCGGCTCGCTCCGCCCGGAGAGCGAGCTCCCGGTGTCAGTGGGCGTGCTCCCCGCGGTAGTACTCGAAGATCCAGCCGCTCAGGGCCACCGCCCCGATGCCGACACCGATGATGAACAGCCACCACGCGCCGAGGGCGACGGCGTAGACGCACACGGCCAGCGTCAGCCCGCACCACAGCGGCCACCAGGAGTACGGCGGGAAGAACCCCAGCTCACCGGCCCCGTCGGCGATCTCACCGTCCTTGCGGTCCTCGGGACGGGGGTCCATCCGGCGGGCGTGGAAACCGAGGAACACCGTCACCATGCCGGCGAGCAGGGTGGTCATGGTCAGCGCGGAGGTGCCGGTCCAGTCGCCGGTGAGGAACCAGTAGGCCGGGCTGACGACCACGAAGAACGCGGTCGTCATGGCGAAGATCCAGGCTTCGGACCTCATCGGTCATCCTCCCGCTCGTGGTGGCGTGGGTCGGCCCCGTGGCCCAGAGCGTCCTCGCGTCCTTCGACGTCGGGGGCGTCTGCGGGCCCGTCGCCCCGCTCCGCGGGGTTCTCGGCCAGCTCCAGCGCGGCGACCTCCGGGTGGTGGAGGTCGAAGGCCGGCGACTCGGAGCGGATCCGGGGGATCGTCACGAAGTTGTGTCGCGGCGGCGGCGAGGACGTCGCCCACTCGAGCGACCGGCCCCAGCCCCAGGGGTCGTCGACCTCGACCAGTGGGCCCCGGCGCGAGATGTAGACGTTGTAGAGGAAGGGCAGGGTCGAGGCGCCGAGCACGAAGGCACCGACCGTCGAGATCTGGTTGAGGAACGTGAAGCCGTCCTCGGGCAGGTAGTCGGCGTAGCGCCGCGGCATGCCCTCCACGCCGAGCCAGTGCTGGACCAGGAACGTCGTGTGGAAACCGACGAACAGCAGCCAGAAGTGGAGCTTCCCGAGACGCTCGTCGAGCATCCGGCCGGTCATCTTGGGCCACCAGTAGTAGAACCCGGCGAACATCGCGAACACCACGGTGCCGAACACGACGTAGTGGAAGTGCGCCACCACGAAGTAGGAGTCGGACACGTGGAAGTCCAGCGGCGGGCTGGCCAGGATGATGCCGGTCAGACCGCCGAACAGGAACGTGGTGAGGAAGCCGATCGACCACAGCATCGGGGTGTCGAAGGACAGAGATCCCCCCCACATCGTCCCGATCCAGTTGAAGAACTTCACGCCCGTCGGTACGGCGATCAGGAAGGTCATGCCGGAGAAGAACGGGAGGTCGACCGCGCCGGTGACGAACATGTGGTGCGCCCACACGGCCACCGACAAGATGGCGATGCCGAGCGTCGCGCCGACCAGGCCGACGTAGCCGAAGATCGGCTTGCGGCTGAAGACGGGGAGGATCTCGGTCACGATGCCGAAGAACGGCAAGGCGATGATGTAGACCTCCGGGTGCCCGAAGAACCAGAAGAGGTGCTGCCACAGGATCGCGCCGCCGTGGGCGGTGTCGAAGACGTGGGCGCCCAGCAGCCGGTCGGCCTCCAGGGAGAGCAGTGCGCCCGCGAGCACCGGGAACGCGATGAGCACCAGGAGGCTGGTGACCAGGGTGTTCCACACGAAGATCGGCATCCGGAACATGGTCATGCCGGGGGCACGCATGCAGATGATGGTGGTGATGAAGTTGACCGCACCCAGGATCGTGCCCAGACCCGCCATCCACAGGCCCATCACCCACAGGTCTCCCCCGACCCCGGGCGAGCGCACGGCGTCGGAGAGCGGGGTGTAGGCGAACCAGCCGAAGTCGGCGGCGCCCATCGGCGTGAGGAAGCCCGAGGCGGCGATGATCCCGCCGAAGAGGAACAGCCAGTAGCTGAACATGTTCAGGCGCGGGAACGCGACGTCGGGAGACCCGATCTGGAGCGGCATGATCGCGTTGCCGAAGCCGAAGAACAGCGGCGTCGCGAACAGCAGCAGCATGATCGTGCCGTGCATCGTGAACAGCTGGTTGTAGGTCTCCTCGGCGACGACCTGCTGTCCGGGGTAGGCCAGCTCGGAGCGCATCAGCATCGCCATGAGGCCGCCGATGAGGAACCAGACGAACGAGGTGAC
>NZ_DASSXS010000078.1:0-6744 GCF_035703625.1 Nocardioides sp.
GCGGTCAGCACCATCGTCTCGATGAACTCCTTGTCCTCGAGGAACTCCCGGTCGCCGGTGTCGGTGTAGGGGTAGGTCGAGTCGGACTCCTGCGGGTAGATCAGGCTGTCCGCCACGGTCATGCTGGTGTAGCCGGCCGCCTCCGCCGCCTGGGCCAGGGGCGCGTAGTACAGGGCCTGGGTCATCGCCTCGGCGTAGGTGAACCGCATTGCCACAGCCTTTCCGGTTCCTGGGGAGGTCGCTCTGCGACCGTCTCGAAGGATAGAACGTGTTTCAGTTTCGTGCCAGACTCGGTCCATGGAGCAGCAGGAGCTGAGCGACCGCCAGGAGATCGTCGACCTGATCACCCGCTACACGCGCGCGGTCGACACCCGCTCCTGGGACGACCTGGACGAGGTCTTCACAGACGACGCCGTCCTCGACTACTCGCCGGTGGGCGGACCGGCCGACGTGCCGCGCGTCGTGAAGCCGTGGATCGCGGAGGGACTGGCCGGCTTCGACCGCTACCAGCACATCATCGGCCAGGTCTCGATCGAGCTCGCGGGCGACGAGGCGCGGGCGACGGCGTACTTCACCAACCCGATGGTCTCGATCGACCCGGAGGGACGCGAGAAGCTGTGGGAGGTCGGCGGCTACTACCACCACGAGCTGCGGAGGACTCCGCAAGGATGGCGGTCGACGCGGCTGCTCGACGACGTCGTCTGGACGAGAGGGTTCTGACCATGGCCGATCCGAAGCCCCGCCCCAAGGGGCTCGAGTCACCGGCGACGCGCCGGATCATGAAGTACGCCGGCCGCGCCCACGTCGCGGTCTACCGGGCGACCAAGGGGCGGATCGGAGCGACGTTCCGCGTGGGAGCCGCCTTCCGCAAGCCTGCGCCCGTCCTGCTGCTCGACCACGTCGGCAAGAAGTCGGGCCGCACCTACACGAGCCCGCTGCTCTACCTGCTCGACGGTCCTGACGTCGTGGTCGTCGCCTCGACCGGCGGCATGGCCAGGGATCCGCAGTGGTACCGCAACCTGATGGCCCATCCGGACACCCAGCTGCAGATCAAGGGCGACGTACGCCGGGTGCGCGCCCGCACCGCCTCACCCGAGGAGCGGGCCGCCCTCTGGCCGCGGCTGGTCGAGACGTACGCCGACTACGACAACTACCAGTCGTGGACGGACCGGGAGATCCCCGTCGTGATCCTCGAGCCCCGCTGACCCGCGCTCCCGTCCACCCGTCGTCGGGATTGGTGCGGGATCGGTCAGTCGGGGACAATGGCGGGGATTCCTGAACCCGAGAGCAGGGGAGTGAGCAGCTCGTGCCCGACCGAGTCCTTCCGGACGGCGAGAAGCACCCCGTGGCCGCGGGGCTCCTCGCGCTGGTCGGCGTCGGCCTGGTGGTCGGCCTGATCGTCGGCCTGGCCGCACTCGCCGGCACCCGCATGCTCGGTCTCGACGGCGAGGACGCCTCGGCGCAGTCCACCTCGCAGGAGTCGCTCTACCTGCCGCGTCCCGAGAAGACCACCGGTCCCAGCGGCCCGCTGATCACCCTGGCGCCGGGGGCGACCGAGTCCCCCTCGGAGCAGCCGTCGAAGAAGCCGGCCGCCAAGCCGTCGAAGAAGCCCGAGAAGGAGATCTCCCTCTCGGCGTCCCAGTCCTCGGTGGCGCCCATGGAGCAGATCGACCTGACGGGGGTCTACCCCGGCGGGGAGGGCGCGATCCTGCAGGTCCAGCGCTTCGAGGGCGGCTCGTGGCAGGCCTTCCCGGTCACGGTCTCGGTCAGCGACGAGACCTTCGCGACCTACGTGCAGACCAGCCAGGGGGGCGTCAACCGCTTCCGCGTCGCCGACACCGACAGCGGGCTGGTGTCCAACGACGTCCGGGTCACCATCGGCTGACGGGTCGCTACCCGGCCGGACCGGTCCGGCGGACGTCGAGCCGGTGGGTCCAGTAGCCCACCCATCCGGTCCCGAGCAGGCCGAGCACGCCCAGCACCAGGCAGGCGGCCGCCAGGGGCGCCGCCGCGGCGACGGCGCTGACGAGCAGCGGCCCGCCGCTGTTGCCGATGTCGCCGCACAGGCGCCAGCCGCCGAGGTACTGCGCGCGGCCGACCTCCGGGGCGGTGTCGGCGCCCAGCGTCATCACGATGCCGGAGCCCAACCCGTTGCCGACCGCGATCAGCACCATCACCGCGGTCACCCCGGCGACGGTCGCGGTGAGCGGGAGCAGGAAGCAGGCGATGGCGACGGAGAGGACCACGGGCACGGCGACCAGCGCCCGGCCCCGGCGATCCATCAGCCACCCGCCGGGGAAGAAGAACAGGACGTCGATCAGGGCCGCCGCCGCGAAGATCAGCGAGGTGGTGCTCGCCGAGATCCCGATCCCGTCCGCCCACAGCGGCAGCAGGCTGGCGCGGATCGAGCGGGACGCGCCGATCACGATCACGGCCACGCCGAGGGTGAGCAGGGTGTGCCGGTGGGCGGCCAGCACCGATCGCACGGACGCGTGCCCGGCCTCGCGCTGCGCCGTACGACTCTCGACGCCGAGGTCCGGCATCACCAGCGCCAGCAGGGCTGCGGCCACCGAGGTGGCCCCGGAGAGCAGGAACACGGCGCGGATGTCGGAGAGCGCGATCAGCAGGGCCCCGATCATCGGGCCGACCAGGACGCCGACCCGGAAGGTGCCGCCGAGCAGAGACATGGCGCGCGCTCGCCAGTACATCGGGACCGCCTCGATCAGGTAGCCCTGCCGGGCGATCAGGAACGCCGTCCACGCCCCGCCGCTGACCGCGACGCACACGCCGAGCTGCCACACGGTCGTGGACAGCGCGGCCGCCACCATGGCCACCGCATCGACGAGCCCCGCGAGCAGCAGCGTGGTCCGCTCGCCGAGGCGCGCCACCACGGCGCCGGCGGGCAGCGAGGTCGCCAGCATGCCGAGCGGCCACAGCGCCACGACGAACGCGGCCGTGCTCACGTCCGCGCCCAGCGCCCGGGCCTGCAGCGCCAGCACGGGCATGATCGCGCCGTACCCGATCGCGCTGATCGCGGAGGGTCCGTAGGCCGCGACCGCGATGTCCCGGAGCCGGAAGTCAGCCTCCCGTGGCGTCGCCACCCAGGGTCAGTCGGGGATCATGTCGAACGTGTCCGGATGGGGACCGCCCCGACCCTCCTCGCCGCGGTCGAGCGCGGTGATCGTCGACATGTCGTCGTCGGAGAGCTTGAAGTCGAAGATGTCGAAGTTCTCCCGCATCCGCTCCGGGGTGACCGTCTTGGGGAAGACGATGTCGCCCCGCTGCACGTGCCAGCGCAGGGCCACCTGCGCCGGCGTCCGGCCGAGGCGGTCGGCGATCCCGGTGATCGTGGGGTCGTCGGCGACCTTGCCGCGGGCGATCGGTGCCCACGCCTCGACGGCGATGTCGTGCCGCGCGCAGGCGGCGCGGACGTCCTCGTTGCCGAAGAAGGGGTGCACCTCCACCTGGTTGAGCACGGGCACGACGCTGGTCTCGGAGATGATCCGGTCGAGGTGCGACGGCTCGAAGTTCGAGACCCCGACGGACGTGGCCCGGCCGTCCTCGACGAACTCGGCCATCGTCTGCCACGTCGAGACGAAGTCGCCGTCGTAGCGCGTGGGCAGCGGCCAGTGGATGAGGAACAGGTCGACCCGGTCCAGTCCCAGGCGCGAGAGGGACTCGTCGAGCGAGCGCCGGGCGTCGTCGGGCCGGTGGAAGCCGTTGTTGAGCTTGGTGGTGACGTAGAGCTCCTCGCGCGGGATGCCCGAGGTGGCGATGGCCTCGCCGACCCCGGCCTCGTTCTGGTACATCTGCGCGGTGTCGATGTGGCGGTAGCCCACCTCGAAGGCGTTCAGCACCGTCTTGGCCGTCTGGTCCGGCGGCACCTGGAACACGCCGAATCCGAGCTGGGGGATCGCGGTCTGGTCGTGGAGCGTGATGGTGGGAACGGTCATGGCCCCAGCCAATCATGCCCGCGTCGGGCTCATCGACCGCCCGGTGGTCACCCGCGGCGGTGCCCGACGTCCTAGAGTCCGGCGCATGACCACGGTGGACATCCGCCCGTTCGAGGAGCCCGATGCCGCGACGATCGCCCGGCTGTCCACGACGGTGCAGTGGCCCTCGCTCACCGATGCGGCCGTGGTCACCGAGGTCTGCTCCGCGCCCGGTTCGGTCGCCTACGTCGCCCTCGCCGGCGACCGGCTCGTCGGCTGGGCGCAGGCGGTCGGCGACGGCGTCCTCCAGTCACACCTGAGCTTCCTGGCCGTGCACCCCGACCACCGTCGGCGTGGGATCGGCCGGCTGCTGCTCGTCGCCACCTTCCAGGCCACGGGAACCCTGCGGATGGACCTGGTGACCGACGCCGCCGCCGCCGGGTTCTACGAGCGGTTCGCGCACAAGCCGATGGCCGGCTACCGCCTCTACCCGGGAGCGTGACCGGTCACCCCGAGCATGGCCGCTCCGGCCGAGGCGCACTCCCGACCGGGGTGCACCCAACGAGGCGAACCGTGCCCGAGACGGGCGGATCGTGGGGAGGGCGACGCGTCTGCCTCGTGGTCGGTCCCGCTCCGGCGCGAGGAGGCGGGTCAGCCGAGTCGGGCGTCGAAGAACCGGACGGTGCGGTTCATCGCGGCGTTGAAGCTCGGACCGAACGCGTGCCCGTCGTCGTACCACTCCAGCCGGGAGTTCACCCCGGCCGCCACCAGGGCACGGTGCGTCGCGCGGGCCCACCCGGGTGGGCAGGTGTCGTCGAAGGTGCCGTGCACCATCAGCACCGGTTCGGTGATCTCGTCGAAGTAGGGGCGTGAGGAGTTCTGGCGCCAGAAGGCGGGATTCTCGGCCGGCGTCCCGTGCCGGGAGATCAGCTCGCTGCGTACGGCGGCGTCGTCGGGGTCGTCGGCCATGAACTGCCGGTAGTTCTGTGCCTCGCGCGAGGAGACCGACGCCCAGGGGGCCGCCGCCTGCACCAGGCCGGGCGCGGCGACCAGGGCCTTGAGGATCACCCCGCCGCCCATCGACCGGCCGAAGAGCGCCACCCGGTCGTCGTCGACAGGCACCTCCCGGGACACGCGGAGGGCCTTGACCGCGTTGATGACGTCGGCGCTGTAGCCGAGGCGCATCCGGTTCTGGTAGTTCGGATCGTCGTCGGACTCGGCGTGGTTGCGGTAGTCGACGTGCAACGCGATGTAGCCGCGGGAGGCGAGGTACCCGCGCTCGCGGGTCATGCCCTGGCCGCGCACGTAGAAGGCCGGGTCGATGTAGCCGTGGGCCAGCACGACCGCCGGGAACGGCCCACGGCCGGTGGGCACGTTGAGCACGCCGCTGATCGTGTAGCTCTCCTGGCCGCCCTGGTCGCGACCGGTGGTGCTGCGACTGCGGTAGGTGATGTCGTACGAGGTGTAGGCGGCCGTCTGCTCGCGCACCGCCCCGAGCCGCAGCCGGTCGCCGTGGTGGCGCTGCTCGGCCAGGCCGGGCACCGACACCGGCGGGACGGGCTCGGGCGCGCGGGTCCTCGTGGGTCGGGACGGGGACTGGGACGGGGACTGGGACGGGGACTCGGACGGGGACTCGGACGTCGAGGGGGCATCCTGGGGACTCTCCGCCGCGGGGCCGTCGTCGCCGGCGGGCCCACCCGTGCCGGTGCATCCGCACACCACCAGCACGAGGCTGGGCAGCAGGGTGGTGAGCAGTCCCGGTCGCACGGGTTCCATTCTGGGTGATCGCGCCAAGATTGACCCGCGTTCGGCGAGAGCGCCCGCGACGCCCGGCACCGGGTCAGGGGGAACAAAGCCGGGCCGGCGCTCGTTGAGCCACGTGACAGAGTTGAGTTGAAGCGACTCAACTTATTTGCCAGACTCGCCGCCCGCGGCGCAGGATGGCCCCGGTTCCTGAACATCTCAAGTGGAGGTAGCAAGCAATGGCACGTGCGGTCGGCATCGACCTCGGGACGACCAACTCCGTCGTCTCCGTCCTCGAAGGTGGCGAACCCACCGTCATCGCGAACGCGGAAGGCGCCCGCACCACCCCCTCGGTCGTCGCCTTCGCCAAGTCCGGCGAGGTGCTGGTGGGCGAGGTCGCCAAGCGGCAGGCCGTCACCAACGTCGACCGGACCATCCGGTCGGTCAAGCGACACATGGGCACCGACTGGTCGGCCAAGATCGACGACAAGACCTTCACGCCCCAGCAGATCAGCGCGTTCGTGCTGCAGAAGCTGAAGCGCGACGCCGAGGCCTACCTCGGCGAGCCGGTCACCGACGCCGTCATCACCGTGCCGGCGTACTTCTCCGACGCCCAGCGCCAGGCGACCAAGGAGGCCGGCGAGATCGCCGGCCTGACCGTGCAGCGCATCGTCAACGAGCCGACCGCGGCCGCGCTCGCCTACGGCCTCGACAAGGGCGACGACCAGACGATCCTCGTCTTCGACCTCGGTGGCGGCACTTTCGACGTCTCGCTGCTCGAGACCGGCGAGGGCATCGTCGAGGTGAAGGCCACCAACGGCGATCCGCTGCTCGGCGGCGACGACTGGGATCAGGAGGTCATCGACTGGCTGATCACGTCGTTCAAGAACGACCACGGCGTCGATCTCTCCAAGGACAAGATGGCCCTCCAGCGCCTCAAGGAGGCCGCCGAGAAGGCCAAGATCGAGCTCTCGCAGGTGCAGCAGACCCAGATCAACCTGCCGTTCATCACCGCGACCGACGCCGGCCCGCTCCACCTCGACTACCAGCTCACCCGGGCCAAGTTCCA
>NZ_DASSXS010000276.1:0-6379 GCF_035703625.1 Nocardioides sp.
GGGGCGGGAGTGGCTCCGATGCGTCGGTGATGACGTAGCCGAGCTGGTCCCTGGTCGCGAGGTGCTGGTCGATGACGTTGTCGCCCGCAGCCGCGAACTCGGCGTTGAGCTCGGCCAGCACGCCGGGGACGCTGTGGTGCAGGAAGCCCAGCCGGTGTCCGGCTGTCAGCGGGACGGGGAGCACCTGGGGGAGGTTGACCGACAGCGCGGTGCTCCCCTCGAGGGCGAAGCCGGCGAGCTTGCCGGCCACGAACCAGCCGATCTCCTCCTGCGCCTCCTGCGTGGAGCCGCCGACGTGGGGAGTCAGGATGACGTTGTCGAGCCCCCGCAGCTCGGACTCGAACGACTCGCCCTGGGCCTTCGGCTCGACCGGGAAGACGTCGACGGCCGCTCCCGCGATGTGCCCCGACAGCACGTGGCTGCGGAGGGCGTCGTAGTCCACCACCATGCCCCGTGAGGCGTTGATGAACAGGCTGCGTGGCTTCATGGCCGCGAACTCGTCGGCGCCGAAGAAGCCGGCATTGCCGGGTCGCCCGTCGACGTGGAGGCTGACGACGTCGGCGAGCTCGAGCAGCTCCCCGAGCGAGTGCAGGCGGCGGGCGTTGCCGTGCGCCGGACGGTCCGCCTTGTCGTAGAAGACCACCCTCATCCCGAAGGCTTCGGCGACGTTCGACAGCTGGGTGCCGATGTTTCCGTAGCCCACGATGCCCAGCGTCCGGCCGCGGACCTCGTGGCTGCCGCGGGCCGACTTGTCCCACACGCCGTCGTGCATCCGCAGGGTCTTCTCGGGAAGCCGCCGGGCGAGCGCGATGATCTCGCCGATCACCAGCTCCACCACGCTGCGGGTGTTGGAGTACGGCGCGTTGAACACCCCGATGCCCCGAGCCGCTGCCGCCGCCAGGTCGACCTGGTTGGTG
This sequence comes from Nocardioides sp., assembly GCF_035703625.1. Taxonomy (GTDB): domain Bacteria; phylum Actinomycetota; class Actinomycetes; order Propionibacteriales; family Nocardioidaceae; genus Nocardioides. The sequence continues at coordinate 918 of NZ_DASSXS010000276.1, forward strand.
CCGATGCAGAAGCAGCCGATCGCCTCCAGGTCCCGGGCCGCGTCCAGGACCCGCTCGGTCACCGTGGTGTTGGAGCGGATCCCCAGCAGGCTGACCCCGTCGAGCGACGCGACCAGCTCGCCCTCGGACATGGACCCCTGGCGGCGGTCCACCTGGTAGCCGCGGGCTTCCAGGAGCTCGACGGCAGCGGGATGGATGTTCTCCAGGACGAGAGCCCTCATGGCGCCACGGTAGGGGCAGGGCCATCGGAGGCACCAACTGGAGAAGGTTGGGGACCGCCGCGCGGAGCGCCGATTCCGGTCAGGAATCGAGAAGCGACTCGACGTGGTCGGTCCTAGCCTTGTGGTGTCGCCGGGAGTACGCCGGGCGGCCCAGGTCGCAAGGGAGCCAGAGATGCCTGCCAAGAGATCCACCGCCACCTCTGAGGGCTTCAGTGCCGAGGAGCGCGCCGCGATGAAGGAACGCGCCGCCGAGCTTCGTGCCGAGGGCAAGAAGGGTGCAAAGAAGGCCGACGGCCTGCAGGCGGTCCTCGATTCGATCGCCAAGATGGCACCCGAGGATCGGGCACTCGCCGAGCGGGTGCACGTCACGGTGACCTCGACCGCGCCCGAGCTTTCGCCCAAGACCTGGTACGGCATGCCCGCCTACGCGAACGCGGACGACAAGGTCGTCGTCTTCTTCCAGGATTCCGGCAAGTTCAAGTACCGCTACTCCACCCTGGGCTTTCAGGACACCGCCAACCTCGACGACGGCGACCTGTGGCCGACCTCGTATGCACTGCAGAACTGGAGCCCTGCGGTTGAGAAGCAGGTCGTCGACCTGGTGAAGACCGCGATCAGCTGACCGAGTCTCAGACCAGCTCAGGAACGTGCAGGTGTGCAAGGGCCACGTCGAACTGCTCGACGTCGAGGACCTGCACACGGGTCTCGTTGACGACCTTCTCGCGCAGGACCCGCGCAGTCTCGCGGCTGTTCTCCTCGGCAGCCGGGTCGTCGAAGATCACCGCGACGACTCCGTTCCCGGTGCCACGGTCGATGAACAGGCTGGTACTGCAGAATCCGGGCACCTCATCGAGCGTCGGCAGCGTGGTGGTCTTGACGAAGTCGACCAGGCGGTCGATCTCGGCGGGGTCGGTCTGCACCCATGTGGTGCGCGCCCGACCTCGGCCCTGCGACCTGTGGTCGCGATGCAGCAGCGCGATCTCCCACTGGTTGACCTCGGGCGTCGTACCGAGGCGCTCGCCGGTCCGCGCGCGCAGATCGCTCACCTCGGTCTCGCTGTCCGTTCTCGACTCCAGGGAATGCCAGGCGCTGACGGTGATGCACTGGCCAGTCTCGCGGTTGGCGAGCATCGACAGCCCGACACACCCGTCCATGACCAGGATCGTCGGCAGTACCTCGGAGTGCACGAACTCGATGCCGGCGTCGATCGAATCAGGCGATCCCCGGAACGTGCTCGAACGTGCGTACATGCGCTTTCCCTCCCTGCCGCGGCGACGCCCGAGTGGCGCCGCGCTCGCCAGCCACTCTTCTCCCGTCCCGGGCTCCTGACAACGGGTCGGCTGAGCGACCAGACGCGCCCTTCCGCCACACGCTCCGCAGCCTGATAATCGAACGGACCTGGAGGGATCACGCCGTGGCACAAGTTCAGAAGGGCCGCTTCACCGCAGACGCCAGCTCCCTCGGGGACGAAGTCGTCGTCTTCCTGATCGGGATGAGGATCAACAAGCCATGGAAGGTCCGCGCCTGGTGGCCGGTCTTCGTCGCGATGCCAAGGATGCTGAGGTACCTGGTCCAGCATCCTGACAAGGGGCTGCTGGGTTTCGAGCAGGCGTTCCTTCCCTCGCCGCTTCTCGTGCAGTACTGGCGGTCGTTCGAGGACCTGGCGCGTTTCGCGCGGGACCGTGACGACCCCCACCTCGAGCCGTGGCGACAGTTCAACAGACGCATCGGACGCTCCGGCGACGTCGGAATCTGGCACGAGACGTATCGCGTCAGCACCGCCAACATCGAAACGGTCTACGGGAACATGCCGCCCCATGGGTTGGCTGCGGCGACCGCCTCGGTCCCGGTCAGACCGGGACGCAACTCGGCTGCTGCCCGGATCGGAGCGACCCAGACCGACGATCCAGCGGTGCCGGGATACTGACGTGGGCTGGGGGTCCCCCAGAGTTGCGCGGCTCCCCTGACTGGCCGCCGTGGCACTGACCCTCAGGGAAGGATCCGGATGGTGAACTGCCCCGTGGCGCTCTGGCCACCGCTGTCGTTGACCCGCACGGTGAAGGTGAAGGTGCCCGCTGTCGTGGGCGTGCCGAGGACCCGACCCGGGGATGCCTGCACGCTCAACCCCGGCGGGAGGGTGCCCGCGACGTGCGACCAGGAGTACGGCGGCGTGCCGCCACCCGGGAAGAGGCTGGCCTCGTAGGCGACGCCGACCTGGCCGTCCCTGAGCTGGTCGGTGCCATTGGTGATGACCAGGGGGCTCGGCGGATCCACTGTCAGCGTGAAGGTCTTGGTGGCGGTGTTGCCAGCTCCGTCACGCGCCCGGACCGTGAACGTCGTGGTCTGGACCCGGGTCGGGGTACCGAGTACCGCCGTGGTCTGGGCCAGCTGCAGGTCGTTGCCGGCGAACCTGAGCCCGTCCGGCACCGTGCCGTTGACGAGCGACCACCGGATCGGGCCACTGCCCTGACCGCAGCACGCCTCGATGAACCCGGTGTAGTTCTCCCCGACCCGCGCGTTCGGGAGCGGAGAGTTCGTGGTGATCCGCAACAACGACTGCGAGGTCACGGTGAGCACCGCCGTACGGGTGACCCCGTTGTACGTGGCCGAGATGGTCGCCGTGCCGACCGCCGACGGGCTGATCGACACCGGGAACGCCCCGGTGGAGCTGAAGGCCGGGACCGTCACCGTGGCCGGGACCGTGGCGATCGACGTGTTGCTGCTCGCCAGCGAAACGGTCGCCCCACCGGCCGGTGTGTTGGCGGTGAACGCCAGCGTGGCGGAGCTGCTCGTGGTGCCCGTCTGGACCGTGGACGGGCTCAACGTGATCGACGCGAGCGCGCCGCCCGGCTGCGGTGGCGGAGGAGGAGTGACCGTCAGGGTGGCACTCCGGGTGACGCCGTTGTACGTCGCCGAGATCACCGACGTCGCGGTCGCCGAGACCGGACTGGTGGACACGAAGTTCACCACCACCCTGCTGTTGACGCCCTCGGGCACGGTCATCGACGCCGGCACCGTCGCCACGGCTGTGTTGCTGCTCGAGAACGAGACGACCGCCCCTCCGGCGGGAGCGTTCGCCGTCAGGGTCACGGTCGCCGACGACGAGGATCCGCCCTGCACGCTCGCCGGGCTGAGGCTGACGGTGTCGAGCGTGGCGGTCGGCGCCGGGGGTGGAGCGGCGGTGACGGTCAGGGTGGCCGTCCGCGTGAGGCCGTTGCGCGTCGCCGAGATCACCGCGGTGGTGGTCGAGCCGACGGAGCTGGTCGTCACTGAGGTTGTGGCCGAGGTGGCCCCTGCGGGGACGGTCACGCTGGCGGGGACGGTGGCCGCGGCAGTGTTGCTGCTGGTCAGCGACACGACGGCACCACCGGACGGAGCGGCGGCCGTGAGCGTGACCGTGGCCGTGCTCGCGGCTCCTCCCTGCACCGTCGACGGGCTCAGGCTGACCGAGCTCAGGGCGGCCGCGGTCACCGTGCACCCCGGCAGCGCGACGTTGGTGGCAGTCGCCGAGCCGTCGTTCACATCCACATTGCAGTCAGCCGGTGCCGTGAACCCCGACCGGTCGATCTTGAACTGTCCGGATCCGTCGCTGGTGGCCATCTGCACGCCGTCCACCGTGATCGGCCGGTTGGCGATCGCCGATCCCTCGATCCTCAACCGGCCACCACTGAACTCCACCTTCGTGACGTTGACGGCCGCCTGGGCCGGCCCGGCCAGACTGACCGACATCACTGCCGCGAGGGTCACCAACGCCAACGCCAACCGAATACGACGACCGGACATGTCTGCCTCCCCTGAGTGGCTCGGTCGCGCCACACATCCCGCGTCACGAGCTGGCCGAACCACGCCCGCCTCTGATCATGCGCCAACGTGAGGCCTGATGAAATAGTTCACTCGCACCACTAGCAGCAGGGGTTTCTCCAGGACGATCGCGAGGACGATGATTCCGTCGGGCTCATGGGAGCGGCGCCAGGACCAGGGGACGACGGCCCCGTGCGTGAGCACGGGGCCGTCGTGTTTCCCTGGGTGGTGGGTCAGTCGTTCGGCGGGACCAGGCAGGTCGCCGTCGCGGTGTTGCCCGCGGCGTCGGTGGCGATCAGCTGGGCGTCGCCGGTGAAGGTGAACTTCCACTGGACGGCGCCCCTGAAGGCCTTCACCGTGACCGGCGCCCCGGGCGCCTGGGTCAGCTTGAACGTCGTCCCGGTGGCGTACGGCCCGAAGACCTCCCCGGAGCCGAGGTCCTTGATGGAGATCGGGACCGAGGCGTCCACGTTGTCGCTGGCGACCATCCGGAAGAAGCCGTCCTGGTTGTCCGCGCTCGGAACCCTTCCGGCGGGGTTGGGTCCCGGCGGGCAGGAGACCGTCGGCGGTGTCACGTCGTTGACGTCGATGCTGACCGACTGCGTGAACGCCGGCCCCGCGTCCGCGCCGTTCAGCGTGAACGGAACGGTGCACTGCAGGGTGGTTCCCTGCGGTGCGTCGGCCGCGACCGTGATGGTCTCGTCGAACACCGCGTCGGTGCCGCTCTGCACGGACTGGCTGGCCGGGCTGAGCGAGATGCTCAGGCCGGGGTCGCAGCTGGGTGATCCGGCCACGGTCACGTCGAGGTTCTGCAGGCCGGCCAGGATCGCGTCCGACACTCCGCCTGCCGCGACACCGGTCAGCAGGTTGCCGCCGGTGGCGGCGGTGATCCGGGTGGCCTGGCCGGTGCCGTCGAGGTTGTTGTCAGCGCCGGTGCTGATCGCCAGCACCTTGGCCTCGACGTCCAGGAGGGACTGGGTGGCGTCGGCCTCGGTGTGGCCGCCGGACGGGTCGTGCCCGGGGTTGTCGCCGTACCACACGACGATCCGGCTCGAGTCCGGCCGGAAGGACACCGCGTCACCGCCGTTGCCGATCTCCCAGAGCGCGTTGAGCTGTGCCTCGGGGGTGTCGCCCCCGACGCAGAGGTTCACGTCGTTGATCGCCGACGTGAGGGTGGCGGCGTTGCCGGTCAGGTCGGTGAACAGCCTGAACGCGGGCGCAGGGTCCCCGAAGTCGCAGTACGCCGCGACCGCGAACTGCGCGTCGGGCTGCACCGCCTTCACCTGGGACACGATCGAGCTGAAGTTCGCCTTCACGTTGGCGAGCTCCCCGCCCATGCTTCCGGTCTTGTCGACGAGGAGCACGATGTCGGGCTTCGGCGGGATGGGCGGCGTGGACACCGTCTTGGTCAGGTGGATCACCTCGCCGGGGTCGGCGGCC
>NZ_DASSXS010000152.1:0-3788 GCF_035703625.1 Nocardioides sp.
GAACGGCGCATGCAGCTCGGCCACCTCGACACCGACCACTCGGGCGGCCTCGCCGGCGCGAGCCGCCGAGGGGGAGCGGGTCAGGTCCCGGCCGCCGAGCTGGAGGGCGTCGGCGTTGTGGGCGAACCCGGAGATCCAGGCCGGCCGCTCGACGGCGTCGTAGGCGCGGTCACCGGCGGCCAGCACGATCGCGGCCGCGCCGTCGGTGACCGGGGCGCAGTCGTGCTTGCGCAGCGGGTCGGCGTACATCGGCCGGGCCAGCAGCTCCTCGATGGAGGAGCCGCCCTTGCGGATGGCGTAGTCGTTCTTCTCGGCGTCGGTGAGCGACCGGTTCGCGACCTCGGCCATGGCCCGCTCGTCCCACAGCCCGGTGTCGATGCCGGCCCTGGCCTGCAGCCCGGCCAGCGACACGGTGTCGGGCCACAGCGGCGTCATCGTGTACGGGTCGAGCTGGAGTGCCAGGGTCCGCCGGAGCACGCCGGCCGAGGACTTTCCGAAGCCGTAGACGAGCGCGGTGTCGACCTCGCCGGTCTGGATCTTGATCCACGCCTCGTACAACGCCCAGGCGGCGTCCATCTCGACGTGGGACTCGTTGACCGGCGGGATCACCCCGATCGCGTCGACGGCCGACACGAACGAGAAGGACCGCCCGGCGAGGTAGTCGGAGGATCCGGAGCACCAGAAGCCGATGTCCTTGCGGGTGAAGCCGGTCTGCTCGTAGCAGTCGGCCAGGATCGGGACGAGCAGCTCGACGCAGGTGGGCGACCCGTCGAACTCGGCCATCTGTCGCTGGGCGAACCCCACGACCGCTACGTCTCTCATCGGGTTCCTCTCACAGGTGCACCTTGTAGGTCTCGTAGTCGGCGTCCGGCTCGCCGGTCGGCGCGAAGTGACTGATGTTCTCGATCGTGGTGCCCCACTCCTCGCGTGGCTTCCACACGGCCTTGACCCGCATCCCCATCCGGACCTCCTCGGCCGGGATGTCGAGGATCAGGTGGAGGAACGCGATGTCCGCGCCGTCGAGCAGCACGTACGCCGACACGTAGGGCGGCGTGATCTTCTGCCCCAGGAAGGGCACGTTGACGATGCAGAACGTGGTGACGGTGCCGGTGTGGCCGAGCTCGACCTCGTCCGTGGTGGCCACGCCGTCGACCGGGCAGGCACTGCGCGGCGGGACGTAGACCTTGTGGCAGGCCGGGCAGCGCTGGCCGAGGATCCGGCCGTCCTGCAGCCCGCGGTAGAACGCGGACTCCTCGGGGGAGGCGGCGTAGAGGTAGTCGAGCTCGACGGGGGTGATGATCCCGGTCACGGGAGGCGCCTCGGGTTCCGGGGTTTCGAGGACGCTCGCTGGCGCTCGCTGCTCAACCACTGGTTCCAGGCACGCGATGTCGGTGATCACCCCGACCCGTTCCTCGGCCCAGCGGACCCGCACCCGCATCCCGGTCTCGACGTCGTCGGGGGAGGCGACGTCGAGCGCGTGGAGCAGCGTTCCGTCGGCGCCGTCGAGCCTCACCTGGACCCATGCGAACGGCCGGTCGAGGGGCTGGCCGGCGACCGGCTCCGGGCACCACGACCAGGCGGTGACGGTCCCGACCGGGGCGACCTCGACGAAGTCGGTGGTCGGCTGGTGGGTGTCGGGGTCGAACTCCGCCGGCGGCACGAGCACCTGACCGGACGACGTACGGCCGCCCACCACCACGCCGTCGCGCAGGCCGGTGAAGAATCGGCCCAGCACCGGTCCTGTCGACCTGGTGTAGTCGAAGGCCACGGTGACCGGTGCTTGCAATGTCCGTGTCATGCGACGAAACTAGAACAGGTTCTATTCCACTGGCAAGGAGAAGGATGAAACTCGGACTGCAGCTGGGCTACTGGGGAGCCGGCCCGCCGGCCAACCACCGCGAGCTGGTGGCCGCAGCGGAGGAGTCCGGGTTCGACGCGATCTTCACCGCCGAGGCGTGGGGCTCCGACGCGTTCACCCCCCTGGCCTGGTGGGGCCGGGAGACCACCCGACTGCGGCTCGGCACCTCGATCGTGCAGATGAGCGGGCGTTCGCCGACCTCGATCGCGATGCACGCCCTGACGCTCGACCACCTCAGCAACGGCCGGGTGGTCCTGGGCATGGGCGTGAGCGGTCCGCAGGTGGTGGAGGGGTGGTACGGCCAGCCGTTCTCCAAGCCGCTCGCCCGCACCCGCGAGGTCGTCGACATCATCCGCCAGGTGCTCGCCCGCGAGGCGCCGGTGACCAACGACGGGCCGCACTACCCGCTGCCCTACACCGGCGAGGGCGCGGTGGGCCTGGGCAAGCCGCTCAAGCCGATCGTCCACCCCCTGCGCTCGGACATCCCGATCTGGCTCGGCGCCGAGGGGCCCAGGAACGTCGCCCAGACGGCCGAGATCGCCGATGGCTGGATCCCGATCTTCTACACCCCCAAGTCGGCGGGAATGTACGGCCCGTGGCTCGACGAGGGCTTCGCCCGCGAGGGCGCCCGCCGCACCCGAGCCGACTTCGAGATCGCGGCCACCTGCCACGTCCAGATCGTCAAGGACGCCGCCGAGAAGGCCGCCGTCATCAACGGGCTCAAGCCGGTCGTGGCGCTCTACATGGGCGGCATGGGCGCCAAGGAGCAGAACTTCCACAAGCAGGTCTTCGACCGCATGGGCTACGAGGCGATCACCGGCCAGGTCCAGGAGCTCTACCTTGGCGGCAAGAAGGACGAGGCCACCGCGCTGATCCCCGACGAGCTCGTCGACGACATGCATATCATCGGCACCGAGGGCGAGGTCAAGGAGACCGTGGCCGCCTGGGAGGAGACCGGGGTGACCACCTTGATGCTCAGCTGTGGCTCGGCCGACGAGGTACGCCGGATCGCGGAGGTCGTGGCGTAGGCGCTCTGGGGTCTGCGTCGGGCATTCCGCCGCGTGGATGCGGTCCTGGACCACACGCACGAAGGGCCCCGACCGCGTGTGCGGTCGGGGCCCGTCGGGGAAATCAGGAGACGCGGACGTTCTCGGCCTGCGGCCCCTTGGGGCCCTGGGTGAGGTCGAACTCGACCTTCTGGTTCTCGTCGAGCGACTTGTAGCCGCCGGACTGAATGGCGGAGAAGTGGACGAATACGTCCTCGCCGCCGCCATCCTGCGCGATGAAGCCGAAACCCTTTTCGGCGTTGAACCACTTGACGGTTCCCTGAGCCATGATCTTTTCCTTTGTTTCGTGCCGGGGGCAATGTGCCCCCGGGCCGCTCAAGACATCTACCTGTGCTGATGTCCAGCGAACCGAAAACCAGGAGTACGAGATACAAGCCGCACATCGTGCGCGGCCAGGACGGCTGGCAGCGCCGACCCTTCAACAAGACCCACGATAGGGCATCGGGTGCGTTCTGACTGGTTCCGCGCAGCCGACGCGTGCCCGTGTGGTCGACCAGGTAGAACGCCCCGGGCGGGTCACGCCGGACGTGGATGCCGGATGGCGGGCCGGGCGTTGCCGCAAACTGGAACACGTTCTAGTCTGCCGTCCATGGCAGAACTGCGAACCGCACCCCACAACGGACACCTGATGGTGGCGGCGCTGAAGCGTCACGGCGACAAGCCGGTGATGCATCTCGGCGACACCACGCTGACCGGGCGCGAGACCGCCGAACGGATCAGCCAGTACGTCCAGGCCTTCGAGGCCCTCGGTGCCGGCACCGGGTCTCACGCCGCCCTGCTCGCGCTCAACCGGCCCGAGGTGCTCTTCATCCTCGGAGCCGGCCAGACCCAGGGCTTCCGGCGGACCTCCCTGCATCCCCTGG
>NZ_DASSXS010000035.1:0-2267 GCF_035703625.1 Nocardioides sp.
CGAACATCACCTCCAGCGCGGCGTCGACTAGCGACTGGAGGTGGTCGACGTCGTCGGGGTAGGCGAGCTCGACCTCACCATCGGCCCGAGCCGGCTCGGCGGCCGCCACGGACACCGGCTCCAGCCCGTCGGCCGCCAGAAACGCCGGGTGCGGGCACCCGAACACCTCCCTCAGCGCCCGAACCGCGAGCACCGCCACCCGGTCGGCCTCGCGGACGGGCGCATCGAGGTGGAAGTTCGCCTCCCCCGCCACCGGGTCACCGTCGTCGTCGTACGCCGGCTCCGACCACCCCATGTCGGTCAGCACCCGCTCGTCGTCAGCGGTCAGCCCGAACCGCTCGTCGAGGTAGACGTTGCTGACGACCTCCGCCCGCAGCATCCCCTCGCCCCACCCCACGAACTGCGCGTAGGGCGCCGCCCCGTGCAAGTCGTCGTCGGCCACCCCGGCCTCGACCTCCACCAGGAGGATGTCGTCCTCCTCGGCCGCGGCCAGCCGGTCGGCCAGCCGCTGCCGGAACTCACGCCACGCGAGCTCCGCGCTCGCCTCCAGGTCCTCCGTCATGTCGACCCCCCTCATCGTCGACACCAACGCTAGGGGCGACCACCGACACTATTGGTCCGCGCGCCCCGCCTCCGTCAGCTCCCACACGCCGGGCCGGGCCTTGGCCATCAGCCCGTCGGCGATCAGCGCCTGCCGGGCCCGCCGGGCGGCGTACCGCCACCGCAGCTCGCCCTCCGGGGTGCGCTCCTGGTCGGCCTCCAGCAGCGAGTCGGCCATCCGCGACTCCAGCCGCTCGAAGGCGTCCTCGGCCTCGAGCTCCCCACCCGCCTCCTGCAGCACGTGGAGGATGTGCGGCCGGATCATCTCCGGCGGCGTCCATCGGCGCGGGCGCACCCGGGTGGCGGCCGCAGGCGCCGCGCGCTTCGCCGGCCTGGATCGAGGCGCGGACTTCTTCGCCGGTGCCGGGGGTGGCGGCGGCATGCCATGGATGCACTGGGACCTCGGCAGGTCGCACAGCTCGCAGTAGTCGTCGGACATCGACGCCAACGTTAGCCGGGTTCGTCCCAGCTCAGGCTTCCCCGGCCTGCCGTTCCTCCAGGGCGTCGGTCAGCAGCGCGACGAGCGCCTCGACCTGGATGTCGGCCGAGTCGGGTACGTCGGTGTCGGCGCCGTCGAGGGCCCGGGCGGCGAGGCCGGCCTTGCTGTCGATCAGCTCGGCGATCCGGGCGTCGATGGTCTGGGCGGCGATGATCCGCCAGGCGGTGACCGGCTCGGTCTGGCCGATCCGGTGGACCCGGTCGATCGCCTGGGTCTGCTCGGCGTCGGTCCACGACAGCTCGGCGAGGACCACGTCGGAGGCGACCTGGAGGTTGACGCCCACACCGGCCGCGGTCAGCGAGCAGACGATCACCTGGACCTCGGGGTCGTTGGTGAACGCGTCGATGCTGCGCTGGCGGGCGGCCGAGCTCTGGTCCCCGCGGATGTTGGAGTACTTGATCTCGCGCTTGGCGAAGAACTCCTCCGCGGCGTCCATCACGTCGATGTGCTTGGCGAAGAAGACGACCTTGCCGGCCGAGCGCGCGAGCTGGGCGGCGTAGTCGGCGGCCAGCGTCGCCTTGGCCTGGCCGATGCGCCGCACCATGGTGAAGACGTTCTCCTCCGACGTCTCGTCGTCGTCGGAGCGCGTCTCCCAGGTCGCGACCCGGCGCACCAGCTCGTGGTCGATCCCCTCGACCTCGACCTTCTTGCGGCGGGTGGCCAGGGCTGCGTCGTACCGCTGGACGAGGCGGAGCGCGAGGTTGCGCTCGGCGTCGCGGATCGAGCGGGTGGCGGCGTCGTCGAGCTCGACCGGCAGGTCGGCGACCCGGCGGGCGGGGATGTCGGCGGCGACGTCGACCTTGCGGCGACGGACGATGCCGAGGTCGATGACCGTACGGCGGGCCTTGGGGTAGAAGTCGTGCTCCATCGGGGTCAGGCCGATCGCCTCGAGCTGCGCCATCAGCATCGGCCGCGGCTTCTTCTCGTCGATCCAGCCGAGGAACTGCCAGATCGCGCGGAAGTCGTCGATGTCGTTGATCAGCGGCGTACCGGTCAGCGCCATCATCAGCGGCCGGGCGATGCGGCCCCGGATCTTGTCGGCGATCTCGAGGACCTTGCGCGAGCGCAGCGAGGAGGTGTTCTTGATGAAGTGGGCCTCGTCGACCACCATCCCGCGGAAGCCGTGGTTGCCCATCCAGCCGGCGTGCCGGTCGAGGATCTCGTAGTT
>NZ_DASSXS010000309.1:0-8961 GCF_035703625.1 Nocardioides sp.
GTCGATGTCGCGAGTTCGAATCTCGTCATCCGCTCGGAGCGGCCGCGTTGCGCGAAGCGCGACGCGAAGAGCCGCGAAGGTTGAGGAGGCTCGACTCGGACGCGAGCTTGCTCGCGGATGAGTGAGCCGTCTCGAAACCCAGTGACCTTCCCCGCCCTCCTCAACCCACGTCCTCACACGAGGGGTGCGAGCCGGACCGTTCCCCGCCCTCCTCAACCACACCCTTCGCGAGGGCGCAGCCGAGCCCAGGGACCTTGCCCCTCCCCTGCGCCCCAATCATTTTGCTCCTGTGACCCGTGTGAAACTTGACCTCTTATGGGGTTGATGTGGACAGTGGGACCGTCAGGACCCTCGTCTCACCCTGAGGTGGACCCATGTCCCGCGTCCGCAAGATCGCCATCGGCGCGTTCGCCGCGCTGCTCGTGGCGACGCCGCTGATCCCTCGCGGAGACGAGCCCGACAGTGCGATCCGTCCGTCCGGAGAGCGCGAGACCGCCACGCCCCGGGCTCCCGGACCGGGCGGCCTGACGGCGGCGATGCGGCGCGAGATCGACCGGGTCGTGGCCGCGGGGAAGCAGGTCGGTGCGATGTCGGCCAGGCAGTCGCCGACCGAGCTGGCGAGCAACCTGGTGCGCTGCGCCGAGTTCGAGGGGCAGCGCTACTGCCTGCACACGGGCTGGACCGCCCAGACCGAGACCGCCGTACGCACCCGGGTCACCACCGCCACCCGGAGCCTGCGCCTCAGCGGTCCCGCTGCCGTGGAGACGACCGGCGACCTGGACCTGGTCGACACCCTGCGCCGCGAGGCTGCACTCAGCCCCACCGAGCGCGCGGCCAGCGAGCGCGCGGAGCTCACCGCAGCCGCGAGGTCGGTGGCCAAGGTGATCCTGCTGCGCCACGAGATCCAGGGCGCGCCCCTGCCGGCCGGGTTCGACACACGCTTCCCCGACGCCGGCCTCACCGCCCGGACCAGCACCACCCAGACCAAGACCGCCGCCGACTACCCGGCGGTCGGCAAGGTGCTCAGGGGGAGGCGCACCTCCGCACAGCAGCGGACCTACTGGTGCGGCCCCACGACCATGCAGATGATCGCCTGGGGCTGGCACCGCGAACGGAAGACCCAGGGGCACTGGGCCGGCCGCCTCGGTACGACGTCGAGCGGCACGGCGATCACCGACATGGTTCGCGTGGTCAACGAGTCCACCGGCTATGACCGCGAGCGCCGGGCCGGGCAGTACATCACCCTCGACATCTCCGACTGGTCCTTCAAGGAGTGGTCACTGCTCAACATGCGCCACATCGTCGACTACCGGGCCCCGCTCGTGCTGCACCCGATCCTGATCAAGAGGTACTACCCCTACCTCGACGACGACGCCTCCGGTCACTTCCAGGTCGGACGGGGCTATGACAAGAACGGCTCCGGCCCCTTGAAGATCGGATACTTCGAGCCGTGGAACCAGCAGCGCTTCGACCCGTCCGAGCCCTTCATCGCCCGGGTCCAGTGGCGCGACGCCTACCGCAGCTACCGCGCGAACAGAGCACACTTCCAGCACAACATCGGGGTGTGATGCGGCGAGGTCTGGCGGCGCTCGGCGCCACACTGATCCTCACCGGCGGCACCGCCGGCTGCACCGACGACGGGGCGAGCAGCACGAACGCCGAACCGAGCGGAACACCGACCAGCGAGGCGCCCACGAGCCCGCCGACCACCACCCCGTCACCCACCAGCCCGGCACCCTCGAGCGAGGAGGCCGAGGTGGTCGGCGGCACCGCCGCCGCCCCGGCTCCGGTCGAGCCGAGCACCCGCCTGCTCGAGTGGTCGCCGGTCCCGCAGCCCGCGACCAGCACCGTCACCCGGGGCGGACCCTGGACGCTCACGGTCAACGAGAGCTCGACCCTGGCCACCTTCGAGGGAAAGCGCTGGCGGGCCAGGTTCGTGGGCAGCGAGCGACAACGCGTCTCGGACGCCATGATCCGGGGAGACTGGGGTGTCGTGGTCTTCCAGGACGAGCAGGAGACCCGTCCCGCCGAGGCACACGTCGTGAGACTGGGCGCCCAGTCCGGGAGGTTCACGGTCGACGGCTCCTCGGATGTCCCGACCACGACCGGCGGGACCTGGGCCCTGGGTGAGGGGACCCTCGTCCACGCCACGATCGGCCCGCGCGCCAGCTACTGCCTGGCCACCGTCGACCTCGGCACGCGGGCCTCGGAGCGGACGTGGTGCGCCGAGAGGCGACACGGCTACAACGGCGCCCAGATCACACCTGCCGGCACGTCCCTGATGACCTTCGACGACCAGCAGCCGTCCTGCCGGACGGTGGCGCAGGTGTCCGGCCACGACCTGGATCCGTTCGAGGGGGTCGAGGACTGCCTCGGCTGGGAGGGTGTCCTGACCGGAGACGGAGCGGTGTGGTCGGTGGTCCCGAAGCAGACGAGGGTCGAGGCCGCCCACTACTACGCGCGCGACGGCGACGAGTACTTCGACCTCGGACCCGGCACCTCCGGAACGCTGGTGTGGTGTGCCGGGTCGGCGTACTTCGCGCAGGACCCGTTGCGCGACGGTGATCCCGCCCGGCTGCTGCGGTGGACCGCCGACCGCGCGCTCGAGGTGGTCTACGAGACGCAGGGTCGCGGACCGGCGTTCCTCACCGAGCCGCGCTGCGGCGGCGACCAGGTCACGGTCACCGCCCTCGGCAAGTCCGGGGACGAGCAGGTGACCGCCGAGGTCGGCTGACCCGTCCGGGTCGTACCCTGCACGGGTGTCCGCGTTCACCGGCTTCCCCGTCGCCGCCCTGGACTTCTACGACGACCTGGAGGTGGACAACACCCGGTCGTTCTGGGAGAAGCACAAGCCGGTCTACGACGAGTCGGTCCGGCAGCCGATGACCGCCCTGTGCGACTCACTCGCGCCGGAGTTCGGTGACGGCAAGGTGTTCCGCCCCTACCGCGACGTGCGGTTCGCCAAGGACAAGACGCCGTACAAGACCCACCAGGGCGCGTTCGTGGCCGCGGGCCCGGCGACCGGATGGTACGTCGAGATCTCGGCCCGCGGGCTGCGGGTCGGGGCCGGCTTCTACGAGGCATCCGGCGAGCGGCTTGCCCGCATCCGGGCCGCGATGGCCGACGACAGGTCCGGGCCGAAGCTGCAGCGGGTGCTGCGCAAGCTCGAGAAGGACGGGTTCGAGATCAGCGGTGACCGGCTCAAGACCAGCCCGCGAGGCTACGACGCCGACCACCCGCGGATCGAGCTGCTGCGTCACAAGCAGCTCCTGGCGGGCCGGTCCTTCGGGTTCGAAGGCCTCGACTCCCCCGACGTGCTCGACCGCGTCCGGGCCGACTGGCGCGCCCTACGCCCCCTGGTCGAGTGGGTCGCCCGTCACGCGGAGTAGGGCTCAGCGCTTCCGGTACGTCGCCATCGCCCGCTCCGGCTCCCAGTAGGCACGCATGGATACGATCCGGCCGGAGTCCCCGACCGTGTAGACCATCACCAGGTCGGTGTCGACCATGCCTCCGTCGGGGAAGGTCGTGGTGATGGTGCCGACGTTGGCGCAGGTGAGGCCGTTGGCGTGGGAGTCGTGGATGACGAACCGGAAGGACTCGATCGGCTCGATCGCCAGCTTCCAGAAGGCTCGGATGCCGGCATGGCCGCGATGCCCCTCCCCCTCGGGATCGAACATGGACGGACCCACCGGGTCCTCGATGACGGCGTCCTCGGCGTACACCTCGAGCCACCGCTCCAGGTCACCGGCCGCGACCGCGGCGTACGAGCGCTGGGAGGCGGAGCGGGCGGGGTGCTCCCCGGTTGGGGCGTTCCAGGTGATGGCATCCGTGCTGCTCATGCCACGATTCTAGAACGTGTTCTAGGTTTCGCACGCTCGCTGCGCGACCTGCTCACCTGCCGGACAGTCGCGCCTGCCCTCAGTGGGGCTGCCAGGCGTCCTCGTCCGCGGTCCGCGAGGTGACGGCCTTGGGCAGCCGGTGCTCGGCCAGCTGCTGGATCGAGACCTGCTCGAACACGTCGCGCAGGGAGCGGCGCGCCGCGATCCAGACATGCTGGAGCACGTCGGCGGTGTCGTTGTACGTCACGGCCTCGGGACGCAGGCCGTAGACGGACACGAGGGGGCCGTCGACGGCCCGGATCACGTCGGCGACCGAGACGTCGCCGGGCGCACGGGCCATCCGCCAGCCGCCGGACTGGCCGCGCTGGGAGATCACGATGCCGGCCCGGCGGAGATCGGCCAGGATCGCCTGGAGGAAGCCGTGCGGGATGTCCTGGCGCCGGCCCAGCTCCTCGGCGCTCACCGCCGCCGCGTCGTCTCGAGATGCCATCTCGATCAGGGCCCGCAGGGCATAGTCGGACTTGGCGGATACGCGCATGCCGCGATTGTCTCAGATGTCGATGCGAACACTCGACCAACCGCCGCGCGCGTCAGGCCGGAACTGGCTCCAGCTCCTCCTCCACCACGGCGAGGCCCGCGCGGTAGCGCTGCACGGCCCAGGCGATGCCGGCGATCCAGAGCGCTGCCAACGCCGCACAGGTGAGCAGCACCGGGGTCTGCGCCATGCCCCCCGCCTCGAGGATGGTCTTGGCGTTGGTCACGATGATCAGCCCTCCCGCAGCGACACCGAGCACGGTTGCCGGGATCCGGCTGACCAGCCATGCGGCGATCGGTGCGGCGACCACGCCACCGGCGAGCAGGGCCACGGCATATCCCCAGAGGATGCCCTGGCTCCCGAGCGCGAACAGGAATCCGAGGGAGCCGCCCACGGCGACGACGAACTCCGAGGTGTCGATGCTTCCGATGACCTTGCGCGGTTCGAGCCGTCCGGAGGACAGGAGGCTGGTCGTGCCGACCGGGCCCCAGCCACCGCCCCCGATGGCGT
Source organism: Nocardioides sp. (assembly GCF_035703625.1). Classification (GTDB taxonomy): domain Bacteria; phylum Actinomycetota; class Actinomycetes; order Propionibacteriales; family Nocardioidaceae; genus Nocardioides. Next base: position 4,885 of record NZ_DASSXS010000309.1, read on the forward strand.
CCATGGTGCCGGCCACCACGCCCATCGGCGCCAGGAAGAGGGGCGAGGGGTGAGCCTTGATCCGCGGCCGGCGACCGTTCAGCGCCAGGAAGCGCCAGATGACGTAGCCACCGAGCAGCAGGAGGAGCCCGGCCACCCAGGGCTTGGCGGAGTCGCCGTCGACGTTGGCCAGGAGCGTCGCCCCTGCGAAGGCGCCGACGAACCCCGGCACGGCCAGGATGCCGACCGTCCTCCAGTCCACGTTGCCGAGCTTGTGGTGCGAGAAGCCCGAGATCAGCGAGGTGCCGATCTCGGAGAAGTGCACGGCGGCCGACGCGGCTGCCGGTGCGACTCCGGTCGCCAGGAGCAGCGTGGACGAGGTGACGCCGTACGCCATGCCGAGGGAGCCATCGACGAGCTGGGCCAGCAGGCCGACGATTCCAAGGACGATGAGCTTGCGCATTGCGGGCTAACCCCTTCGGTCGCCCGGGTGGGTGCACCGGACGGTCGGAAACAAGTGTCAGAGTGGTATCTCAGGTGTTTCGATTGACTTTATCATTCGACTATTGGCGGGTCGACTTGTCGAGGAAAGATGGCAGGGAGATCCCGGTCACCTCCGGCTTGCGCTCCGGGGAGTGGCCCCGGATAATCAAGTTACCGGCCAGTAACGGTCTCGGCCGGCCGACCCCGAGACGGAACAGGTGGATCAGTGAGCCACTACAAGAGCAACCTGCGCGACATCGAGTTCAACCTCTTCGAGGTGCTGGGCCGGGACGAGGTCCTCGGCCAGGGCCCGTTCGCCGACGTGGACGGAGAGACCGCCCGCTCGATCCTCGCCGAGGTCGACCGGCTGGCCCGGGAAGACCTGGCCGCGTCGTACGAGGACAGCGACCGCAACCCCCCGGTCTTCGACCCCGCCACCGGCGAGGCGCCGATCCCGGAGTCGTTCAAGAAGAGCTACCAGGCCTGGATGGACGCGGAGTACTGGCGCCTCGGCATCGCCGAGGAGCTCGGCGGCACTCCCGCGCCCTCGACCATCAACTGGGCGATCGGCGAGCTGGTGCTCGGCGCCAACGCCCCCATCTGGATGTACGGCGCCGGGCCGGCGTTCGCCGGCGTGGTGCACCGCAACGGCAACGAGCGTGACCAGAAGATCGCCCAGCACATCGTCGACCGGCAGTGGGGCACGACCATGGTGCTGACCGAGCCGGACGCCGGGTCCGACGTCGGCGCGGGTCGCACGAAGGCGACCCCGAACGACGACGGCACCTGGAACATCGAGGGCGTCAAGCGCTTCATCACGTCCGGCGAGCACGACATGAGCGATAACATCATCCACCTGACCCTCGCCCGGCCTGCCGGCGTTGAAGGGGTCGGGGGTCCCGGCACCAAGGGGCTCTCGCTGTTCATCGTCCCCAAGTGGGACTTCGACCCCGAGACCGGTGAGCTGACCGGTGAGCGCAACGGCGTCCACGTGACCAACGTCGAGCACAAGATGGGCATCAAGGTGTCCAACACGTGCGAGGTCACCTACGGCGAGAAGGAGCCCGCCAAGGGCTGGCTGCTCGGAGAGGTGCACGACGGCATCGCGCAGATGTTCCAGGTCATCGAGAACGCCCGGATGATGGTCGGCACCAAGGCGATCGCCACGCTGTCGACCGGCTACCTGAACGCTCTCGACTACGCCAAGGAGCGGGTGCAGGGAGCCGACCTCACCGAGGCCTCCGACAAGACGGCGCCCCGGGTGACCATCACCCACCACCCTGACGTCCGACGTTCGCTGATGACGCAGAAGTCCTTCGCCGAGGCGATGCGCGCGCTGGTCCTCTACACGGCGTCATGGCAGGACCAGGTGATGCTCGCCGAGCACGCCGACGCGACGGACACCGACGAGGCCAGGCTGGCGGCCGCCGTCAACGACCTGCTGCTCCCGATCGTCAAGGGCTACGGCTCGGAGCGTTCGTGGGTGCTGCTCGGCACCGAGTCGCTGCAGACGTTCGGCGGTTCCGGCTTCCTGTCGGAGTACCCGCTCGAGCAGTACGTCCGCGACGCCAAGATCGACACCCTCTACGAGGGCACCACCGCCATCCAGGGCCAGGACTTCTTCTTCCGCAAGATCGTCAAGGACCAGGGCAAGGCGCTCGGCCACCTCGCAGCCCAGATCGAGGCGTTCATCAGCTCCGAGGCCGGCAACGGCCGCCTGAAGGTGGAGCGCAGCCTGCTCGCCAAGGCGCTCGAGGACGCCAACGCGATCGTCGGCCACATGATCAACGACCTGATGTCCGCGGACGCCTCCGCCGACGGCGGCGACATCCGCAACATCTACAAGGTGGGGCTCAACACCACCCGCCTGCTGATGGTGCTCGGCGACCTGGTCTGCGCGTGGCTGCTGCTGCGCCAGGCCGAGGTCGCACTCGACAAGCTGGCAGGAGACGCCGGAAAGGACCAGGCCTTCTACGAGGGCAAGGTCGCGGCGGCGCAGTTCTTCGCGCAGCACAACCTGCCGAAGATCTCCGCCGAGCGAGCGCTCGCCGAGGCCACCGACCTGTCGCTGATGGACCTCGACGAAGCAGCCTTCTGAACCCACACCCGCCACGACCCTGCCCCCGGGCCGCGCGCCCGGGGCAGGTCGTAGGCTGTCGTCACGCACCGCTCACACTCAACAGGGAGACCCCATGGGAATCGGCGTCGGCATCTTTCTGATCGTGATCGGTCTGATCCTGCTGCTGGACGTGATCGAGGACTTTCCCGACGCGATCGCGGACGTGATCGACGTCGAGACGCTCGGCTGGATCTGCCTGATCGTGGGCATCCTGGGAATCGTCCTGGCCCTGGTCATGAACCGCCAGCGCAGCCGGACGACGCACATCCAGGAGCGTCGCGACATCTGAACCTGCCCGGGAGCTCCGCCGTGACCGGATGCCGGTTGCGTTGCGCACGGACGCAATCGGACCCCGGGCTCGACCCGGCCGCGGGCACGCGGACATACTGTGCGTCCATGACCGATCAGGAACGCCTCGCCGGGTACGTCGACGTGTGGTGGCAGGCCATCAACGACTTCACTGCCCTGCTGGAGAAGATTCCCGCCGAGCAGTGGTCCACACCCACCGACCTCGCCGGGTGGGACGTCCGGGCCGTGGCCGCACACATCGCCCACCTGGAGGGTGTCCTGGCCGGGAACCCCGAGGAGACGGTCGACGTCGGCGAGCCGGAGCACGTGACCGGCCTGATGGGCCTCTACACCGAGCAGGGGGTCGTCGCCCGGAGCCGGCACTCCCCCGACGACCTGATCAACGAGATCCGTGAGGCTGCCACCCGCCGCCACACCGCCCTGGTCGCCGACCCTCCCACCGACGGGTCGGCCAGGCCCGAGCCGATCTTCGGCGGTGTCGGCTGGGACTGGAACACCCTCCTGCGCAACCGTCCCCTCGATGTCTGGATGCACGAGCAGGACGTACGCCGGGCGGTCGGGATGCCCGGAGGCATGGACTCCCCGGCGGCGCAGCACACCGCCGACTACCTGGCCGAGAGCCTGGGCATGGTGCTGGCCAAGCGGGTCGGCGCGCCGGCGGGCACGACCGTCGTGCTGGAGCTGGAGGGGTCCGAGCCGGTGGCGTTCGCCGTCAACGAGTCCCGGCGCGGTGAACAGCTCGCGAGGATCCCCGACGATCCGAGCGTGCGGCTGACCATGGGCCGCGAGTCGTTCATCCTCCTGGCCGGCGGCCGCCGGGCCCCCGAGCCCGGCGCGATCCGGATCGAGGGCGACGAGCAGCTCGGGCAGCGGATCGTGGACACCCTCGCGGTGACACCATGAAGGCACCCAAGGACGCCTGGTCGCTCTCCGACATGGCCGACCAGGCCGGCAAGACCTTCCTGGTGACCGGCTGCACCCTGGGCGGGCTCGGCCACTACACGGCGCTCGAGCTCGCGCGGAGGGGAGCCCGGGTCGTGCTCTCTGGCCGTTCCCCCGACAAGCTGGCCGAGACGGAGGCCGCGATCCGCTCGCAGGTGCCGCACGCGGAACTGGTGCAGCTGCAGGTGGACCTCGCGGACCTCGGGTCGGTCCGCAAGGCGGCCGCGCACGCCGCGTCGGTCGGC
>NZ_DASSXS010000204.1:0-7249 GCF_035703625.1 Nocardioides sp.
AGCCCGACGCGGGACAGCGCGTCGTTGGTCTGGGCCGAGAGCTGCGTGGCGTCGCCGGCGTACTGGGGGAGCAGGTCGACCAGCCTGACCAGGCAGACGACGGTGCCGATCAGCAGCACCAGCAAGATGGCGTACGCCGCGACCAGCGCTCCGAGGGTGGCCAGCCACCCCGGCCACCGGTGGCGACGCGCCCAGTTGCCGAGCGGGAGCACGGCGATGGTCAGGACCAGCGCGAGCATCGCGGGCGCGATGATCTCGGCCGCCCCGCGGACGCCGACAGCCAGGGCCACTGCCCCGATGACGCCGAGCATCAGGACGACGATCCGCGGCACGGGCGCGGCCCCCGTCCCGCCCGCGACCCCGGGGGGTTCGTGCCCTTGCGATGACATGGCGATCAAGGTAGGACACCGCCACGGATCGGCGCGTCACCTGATACAGGCGAGGCATCCGGGCGCAACCGGAGGCAATCTGGGCGCCCCACGGGATCAGTGGCCGGAGCCGGTCACGATCTTCTTCCGCTCCTCCGGGTGGGCGCCGCCCTTGGCCTCCAGCGTCGTGCACGCCTCCTCGATGTCACGGGCCAGCGTGTCCACGTGCTCGCGGCTCAGGGTCTGCTTCACCAGCGCGCGCATGATCGTCACGTCCTGGGCGTCCGGAGGAAGCGTGTACGCCGGCACCATCCAGCCCCGCTCCGCGGAGAGCTGCCAGGCGATGTCGAACTCGTCGTACGACTCCTCGGCGGCGAGCTTGAACGCGACGAGCGGGAGCTGCTCCTCGCCGCGGCCGATGAGCTCGAACCGCCCCATCGCCTCCAGCTTCTCGGCGAGCACGTGGGCGTTGGTCTGCATGTTCTGCATGATGTAGCGATAACCCGCGCGTCCGTAGCGGACGAAGTTGTAGTACTGCGCGAGCACCATCGCGGAGCCGGTCGAGAAGTTGAGGGTGAAGGTGGCGTCGGTCTTGCCGAGGTAGTTCTCCTCGAAGACGAGCTCCGGTGCCAGGTCGGACTGCTCGCGGAAGATCAGCCACCCGATGCCGGGATAGACGAGGCCGAACTTGTGGCCCGAGGCGTTGATCGACCGGACCTGTTCGAGCCGGAAGTCCCACAGCGTGTCGGGGTACAGGAACGGCCAGACGAAGGCTCCGCTCGCGCCGTCGACGTGCAGCGGTACGTCGATCCCGCGCTCGGTCTTCAGCCGGACCAGCAGGTCGTTGATGCCGGCGACGTCGTCCTGGTGGCCGGTGAACGTCGTCCCCAGCACCGCCGCGACGCCGATGGTGTTCTCGTCGACGTGCGGGGCGACGTCCTCGGGTCCGATCGTGTACTTCGAGGGGTGCAGGGGGACGATGCGTGGCTCGACGTCGAAGTAGCGGCAGAACTTCTCCCAGACCACGTGGACGTCGCCGCCGAACACCAGGTTGGGACTGGCGGTCGACAGTGCCGCTGCTTCCCGACGCTTCCGCCAGTTCCACTTCAGCGACAGGCCGGCCAGCATGATCGCCTCGGACGACCCCTGGGTGCGGGCGCCGGTCGTCGGGCCCGGAGCATGGAAGAGGTCGGCCAGCATCCGGATGCACCGTTGCTCGATCTCTGCCGTGCGCGGGTACTCGGCATGGTCGATGAAGTTGCGGTGCAGGTTGGCGGCGATGATCTGTCGCGCCTCGGGCTCCATCCACGTCGTCACGAAGGTCGCCAGGTTGCGGCTCGGGAGCCCTTCCAGCGCGAGGTCCTCGCCGACGAGTCGCATCGCCTCCGGCGCCGGCATCCCGGCGGCCGGGAACTCCGTGCTCGGCACCTCCATGGTCAGGAACTGGTTGCCGAACATCGTCACGTCGGCTGCGCTGGGCTGGTTGTCCTGGGTCATCCGCATGCCCTCCCTCGTTCCTGACCAAGGTCACTACGTCGACCCCGACCTCGCCTCACCCGGAACGGGGTAGCTCGCTGATCTTGACTCGTTCCAGAAAAGTGCAAGACTCCAGATGTGCCCACCGCGACCGACATCGAGCACCTGTTGCGCGGTGCCGACCTGCGGGTGACCCGCCCGCGGGTGGCGGTCCTCGGCGCGGTGCACGACCATCCGCACGCCGACACCGACTCGATCATCCGGGTGGTCCGGGAGGATCTCGGCGAGGTCTCCCACCAGGCCGTCTACGACGTCCTGCGGGCCCTGACCTCGGCCGGGCTGGTGCGACGCATCCAGCCGTCCGGCTCGGCCTCGCGTTACGAGGCTCGCGTGGGTGACAACCACCACCACCTCGTGTGCCGCTCCTGCGGCGCCATCGAGGACGTGGACTGCGCCGTCGGCGCCACACCGTGCCTCGAGCCCTCCGAGGACCTCGGCTTCGCCGTCGACGAGGCCGAGGTGATCTATTGGGCGCTGTGCCCCGAGTGCAGCGCCCGGGAACCTGCACCGAGCGGGTCGCCACGACATCAGTGACAGAGCAAGAGCGAGACAAGGCAGCCAACAAGGAAAGGACTGACGTGTCCGAACACGGCAGCGAAAGCGAGAACCCGGTCATCGACGCCCCGGAGGCGCAGGTGGACCGTCGGCCGCGGACCAACCAGGACTGGTGGCCCAACCAGCTCAACCTGCAGGTCCTCCACCAGCACTCCCCGAAGGGGAACCCGCTGGGCGAGGACTTCAGCTACGCCGAGCAGTTCCAGGGCCTCGACGTCGAGGCCCTGAAGCGTGACCTCGTCGAGGTGATGACGACGTCGCAGGACTGGTGGCCGGCCGACTTCGGACACTACGGCGGTCTGTTCATCCGGTTGAGCTGGCACGCGGCGGGCACCTACCGGATCGAGGACGGTCGCGGGGGTGCCGGTGACGGCTCGCAGCGGTTCGCGCCGCTCAACAGCTGGCCCGACAACGCGAACCTCGACAAGGCCCGGCGGCTGCTCTGGCCGGTCAAGCAGAAGTACGGCCAGAGGATCTCGTGGGCCGACCTGCTGGTCCTCGCCGGGAACGTCGCCCTGGAGGACATGGGGTTCGAGACCTTCGGCTTCGGGTTCGGCCGCGAGGACATCTGGGAGCCCGAGGAGATCATCTGGGGTCCCGAGGACACCTGGCTGGGCGACGAGCGCTACAGCGGGGACCGCGAGCTCGCCGGGCCGTTCGGCGCGGTCCAGATGGGCCTGATCTACGTCAATCCCGAGGGGCCCAACGGCAACCCCGACCCGGTGGCCGCGGCCCGCGACATCCGTGAGACGTTCCGCCGGATGGCGATGAACGACGAGGAGACCGTCGCGCTCATCGCCGGCGGCCACTCGTTCGGCAAGACCCACGGCGCCGGCGACGCCGACCTGGTCGGCCCCGAGCCCGAGGGCTGCCCGCTCGAGGCCCAGGGGCTCGGCTGGCACAGCGGCTACGGATCCGGCAAGGGCGCGGACGCGATCACCAGCGGTCTCGAGGTGACCTGGACGAGCACTCCGACGAGGTGGGGGAACGGCTTCTTCGAGAACCTCTTCGGCCACGAGTGGGAGCTCTCCAAGAGCCCGGCGGGTGCCCACCAGTGGGTGGCCAAGGACGCCGAGGCGACCATCCCGGACGCTCACGGCGGACCGAACCGGCTGCCGACGATGTTGACCACCGACCTCTCTCTCCGGATGGACCCGGAGTACGAGAAGATCTCGCGAAGGTTCCACGAGAACCCCGAGGAGTTCCGGCTCGCGTTCGCGAAGGCCTGGTACAAGCTGCTGCACCGCGACATGGGTCCGGCGGCGCGCTACCTCGGCCCGTGGGTCGCCGAGCCGCAGTTGTGGCAGGACCCGGTGCCGACCGTCGACCATGAGCTGATCGACGACCAGGACGCTGCCGCCCTCAAGGCCACCCTGCTCGACTCCGGCCTGTCCGTTGCCAGGCTGGCCGCGACCGCATGGGCCGCGGCGGCCAGCTACCGCGACACCGACAAGCGCGGCGGGGCCAACGGCGCCCGCCTGCGGCTCGATCCGCAGCGGAGCTGGGAGGTCAACGAGCCGGCCGAGCTCGAGACCGCGCTGGCAGCACTCGGACGGGTCCAGCAGGAGTTCAACGAGTCACAGTCCGGCGGCAAGCGGGTCTCGCTGGCCGACCTGATCGTCCTGGGCGGCTGCGCCGCCGTCGAGCGGGCGGCCCGCGAGGCCGGGCACGAGGTAACGGTGCCGTTCCGTCCCGGGCGCACCGACGCCTCGCAGGAGCAGACCGATGTCGAGTCGTTCTCGGTGCTCGAGCCCCGGGCCGACGGGTTCCGCAACTACCTGCGCGGCGGCGAGAAGCTCGCCCCGGAGACCCTGCTGCTGGACCGGGCGAACCTGCTCAGCCTCACCGCGCCCGAGATGACAGTCCTGGTCGGCGGGATGCGTGCGCTGGGTGCCAACACGGGATCCTCCCGGCACGGCATCTTCACCGACCGTCCCGGCGCGTTGACGAACGACTTCTTCAGCAACCTCCTGTCGCCCGGCACGGAGTGGAAGGCGTCCGAGTCGGAGGAGAACGTCTACGAGATCCGCGATCTGGATTCGGGCGAGGTCACGTGGACCGCCACCGCCGTGGACCTGGTCTTCGGGTCGAACTCCCAGCTCCGGGCCATCGCGGAGGTCTACGCGTCCGACGACGCGAAGGAGAAGTTCGTGAGCGACTTCGTGAAGGCGTGGGACAAGGTGATGAACCTCGACCGCTTCGACCTGGCCTGACAGGGCGGATCCAAGTGGCCCAAAAGGGGTGATGCGGCCCGGCCTCCCGGCGACACACTGGGAGCACAGTTGCGACCTGAACGGGAGTGAGCGCCCATGAGCAGCGCGTCGGGTGGTCTGTCGGACTACGGCAGCAAGAGCCAGGAGGCACGCCTCGCCGAGTCCTACCGGATGGGGCCGGGCAGGAGTTCGCAGTCCATGTCCTCCGATGCCTCGGGCTGGGTCGGCTGGGTCCTGTTCGCGGCCGTGATCATGGTGCTGGTGGGCGCGTTCCACGTGATCCAGGGTCTCGCCGCGCTGTTCAAGGACGACTACTTCGCGGTCGCTTCCTCCGGCTTGGTCCTCAACGTCAGCTACACGGCGTGGGGCTGGCTCCACCTCGTGGGTGGCGCGATCGTCGTGGCGGCAGGGATCGCCCTGTTCAGCGGCAAGATGTGGGCGCGTGCCCTCGGCACGGCGATGGCCTGCGTGAGTGCGGTCGTCAACGTCGGCTTCCTGTCCGCATACCCGATGTGGTCGATCATGATGATCGCCCTCGACGTCGTCATCATCATGGCGCTGACGGTTCACGGGTCGGACATGTCGGACCTGCTGGAGAGCTGACCTGGTGACCCCCTGTCGAGAGCCATGGTGAGGCGCCCGCCCCGGTCCACGGTGCGGGCGCCTCGTGCTTCGTCGGACGACGGGGACGTGCGCGACCAAGGGACCGGCACGAGCACTCGGCCGGTCCCTCGTCACGGGTCATCTGTTGGGGGTCATCCGGTCACCCGGCAAGGAGGCGCGCCTTCTGCTGGGCGAACTCCTCGTCGGTGAGGATCCCCTTGTCGCGCAGATCGCCGAGCTTCTCGAGCTGCGCGATCATCGACGAGCCGTCGTCCGCCTCCTGGGGCGGAGCGGCCTCGTACTGCGTCGGCGGTGCGTACGCCGGCTGCTGGTACTGCTGCTGTTCCTGGGCGGCCCAGCGCCCTGCCTGACGTCGCGAGACGCGGTTCGAGACGGCCGTCGCCGTGCCCGCGACCACCGCCGTGCGTGCCATACCACCGATCAGACCCATGACGGGGCCTCCTTTCGTACGACGCCGGCGTTCAGCCGACGGGGGTCTCGAGTGCCTCGAGGGCTGCGATGACGTCCTGGGCCGGGATCCGGCCGCTGGCCACCACGTCCGCGCCCTGGTGGCGGAGGGCCGAGACGAACGGTCCTGCCCAGGTGTTCTCGTACACCAGCAGGGCGACCGCGTCCCCGGCTCCGACCAGCTCGGCGCTCTTGGCGAGATCGTCGTCGTCCAGGAGGCCGGACTCGACTCCGGAGAAGACGGCCAGGTCCAGCTCGCCGTCGCCGTCGAGGTCGGTGAGTGCGACGGCCGCGAAGCCGTCCTCGTTCACGACCGCGACACGCAGGTCGAGGATCCGGATGATTCCGCGATCGGTGAGGTCGACCAGGGCAGCCAGTGCTTCGCCGGTGAGCTTGGCGCCCGGGAACTCCACGGCCAGGTAGTCGATGGGCCCCACATCGAGGTCGGTCTGCGTCATCTGCTCCTCCTCAGGGCGGTGTGAGCCAGCCGGTACGGAACCCCGGGCTGACGAGCCAGACGCTCCCATCGCACCCCGCACCGGGCATCACCCCAATCGGGTGAGGCACGCGGACCCCCGCGATCCCACCATCGAGGGCAGACCGACGGACTCGTGGAGGCACATGATGACCAGCGGGGAGATCACGACGGTCGCTGACCGGAACGTGTCCGATCCTGTCGCCGCGGGCGCCGACCAGGTCGCGCGCGAGCTGGGGGTCGACCTCGGTCGCGGGCTCTCGGCGCAGGAGGCGGGATCGCGCCTGGCCTCGCACGGGGCGAACCGGCTGACCGGCGGCAAGAAGGAGCCCGGCTGGCGCGCGTTCCTCCGTCAGTACGAGGACTTCATGCAGGTCGTCCTGCTGGTCGCCGCCGCGGTCAACCAGCTGGTCACCGGCGAGGCGGGGACGACGTTGGTGCTGGCCGGGCTGACGGTCTTCAATGCCGTGATCGGCCTGCGGCAGGAGGCCAAGGCCGAGGAGAGCGTGAAGGCCCTGGCGCAGATGATGAAGACGATCGCCAGGGTGCGCCGCGACGGCCAGGCTGTCGAGATCGATGCCGAGGAGCTGGTTCCGGGCGACGTCGTGCTCGTCGAGGCGGGCAACCGGGTGCCCGCCGACGGCCGGGTCTGTGTGGCCGCGACGCTGGAGATCGAGGAGGCGGCCCTCACCGGCGAGAGCCTGCCGGTCGGCAAGTCGAGCGAGCCGGTGCCGGGCGACGACATCCCGCTCGGGGACCGCACCTGCATGGCCTACATGAACACCTCGGTGACCCGCGGCCGCGGTGAGCTGATCGTCACCGCCACCGGCATGGACACCGAGATCGGTCACATCGCCGACATGCTCGCCAACACCGAGACCAGCAAGACGCCGCTCCAGAAGCAGCTGGACGCCCTGTCGAAGATCATCGCCACGATCGCCGCCATCGCCCTGGTGCTCGTGGTCCTGCTCGGACTCGCCCGCGGCGAGGCGTTCGACACCCTGTTCGTGACCGGGGTGGCGTTGGCCGTG
>NZ_DASSXS010000036.1:0-14927 GCF_035703625.1 Nocardioides sp.
CCGGCTCCGGCTCCCGCGGAGCCCGAGCCTGCCGAGCCCGAGGTACGCCGGTTCATGACCGCCACCGACTTCCTGGACCGTCGCGCCGACCAGGTCGAGCGCGGTCCGGCGCGGTGGGGCTGGCGCGGCCGGGTGCGGCGCTGGACCGGCGGCGCGGTGTCCCCCCAGATGGGTCGCGCCGAGCTCGAGCACGAGCAGCAGCGCCGTACCATCCAGCGCGACTTCGCCGGGCCACGGACCGTGGCGTTCCTCAACCCCAAGGGCGGCGCCGCCAAGACCACCGGGGTCCTGGTGGCCGGCTACACCTTCGGCACCGTCCGCGGTGGCGGCGTCGTCGCCTGGGACAACAACGAGACCCGGGGGACCCTCGGCATCCGGGGCACCCGCAGCTCCCACCGCAACACCACCCGGGAGCTGCTGGAGGATCTCGAGCGGTTCAGCGACGTCTACCAGGCGCGGATCGGGGACCTCGGCGCGTTCGTCAGGTCGCAGGGGGACGCCCACTTCGACGTCCTGGCTTCCGATGAGCGCCCGCACGTCACCGGGATGATCCGGGCCCAGGACTTCACCGCGGTCCACGAGCTCCTCGAGCGCTTCTACCGGCTGATCCTGATCGACACCGGCAACAACATGCGCGCCGAGAACTGGCTCGCTGCCGCCGACGCCGCCGACCTGCTCGTCGTGACCAGCACCATCCGGGAGGACACCGGCTACAGCGGGCTGTGGATGCTCGACGCGCTGCAGGACGCCGGCTACGAGAACCTCAAGCACAAGACCATCACCGTCCTCTCCGATCCGTCCTCCCACGTCGACGAACAGCTGGCCCGGGACCTGGTGCAGGTCTACGAGCAGCGGACCAGGGCGGTCTACCGGGTGCCCTACGACCCGGTGCTCGTGGCGGGGTCCGTGCTGCCCTACGCACAGCTCTCCGAGGGGACACGAGCCGCCTGGCTCGCCGCGTGTGCCGGGATGGCAGCACAGCTGTAGGCCCCACTGCCCGGCTTCGCGTCGTCTCCGGGCAGGCGCTACAGGTCTCCGACCTTCTCGATCGCCGCCATCTGGTCGGCAACGGGCTGCTCGTCTGGGCGACCGGTCTCGCGCAGGCCGGTGACGACCCCTTCGCGGTCGGCCCGCGAACGGTTCTGGCTGAGCTTCGCCTTGCCCTCCACGAGGGTCAGCCTCAGCTCGACGCCGACGATTCCTCGCAGCTGGCCGTCGATGTAGGGGCCCGGCGCGTCGCTGACGTGCCAGGGGTCCTCGCGCTGCCCCTCGTGCTCGGCGGTCAGCTCCTCGACGGCCATGCGGAGCCAGGCGGGGTCGTCGTGGACCCGGGCCAGGCCGGTCAGGTGGACGGCGCTGTAGTTCCACGTCGGTACGACCTTGCCGTGCTCCGCCTTCGCCGCGTACCACGTCGGTGAGACGTAGGCGTCCGGGCCGGTGACGATGACCAGCGCGGGCGTGTCGGGCCCGATCTCGCGCCAGTGCGGGTTGGCCCGGGCGACGTGGGCGATCACGCGGTCCTCGCGCCACAGCACCGGCAGGTAGGTCGCGGACGGCGCGGCCTCCTGCCCATTCGTGACCAGCCAGCCCGCGCGCGCCCGCGCCACGAACCTCCGCAGCTCGTCCTCATCCTCGGCGCGGTTGAACGGTGGCGTGTACATGAACCTCACGCTATCGCCGGCCGAGCCGCAGGCCGGCGCCACTGGCGGGGGCGTCATCGGCCGCCGACGGGGTACGAGCCCGGCGGCGTGCTCGTCGGGTGCTCCTCGGGCAAGACACGCTCTTGCTCGTCGGGCGCGAGCGCGGCGGGCACGCCCCCATCCACGCGCCTGGGCCTGGCCGCACCGTGGTCGCCGGAGCGGTTCTCCTGACACACTCGGGCGGGTGGTCAGAGGCAACCCGGGGAACCCAGGTCCCTCCGAGGGCCCAGGGGCCCCCGTCGAGGGCGATGTCGCCGCGGACATGGCCTCACTGGCCGGAGCGTTCGTCGACGGCGCGGCCCGGGAGGGACATCACTTCGACTACGCGGTCGAGAACGCGCCGCGCCTCGACGCGCTGGTCGACCTCTTCCTCCAGACCGGGCCCGGCGACGACGTCGTCAACAGCATGGTCCTGAGCATGGGCGCATACGTCGGCGAGCTGATCGTCCGGAACGGAGGCGGAGCCTGGACCTTCGACCAACAGGTCGGTGCGCCGGGAGTGCGGCTCACGTCCGGGCTGGTCGGCTTCCCCCTGAACAAGGTCGGAAAGCGGATAGCAGTCGGTCCCGAGCACAGCATCTCCCAGTTCGTGGAGGTGGCCATGTCGGGGGAGCTGCCGCCGCAAGGGTGAGTCGAGCTGCCCGGTGGCCGCGGTTCCGGCGACCCCGGGTGGCGGGCGGCCAGCGGGTGGTCAACCGGCCGCTCGGTAGAGACGTCGGGTCAACCGGCCCTGGGTGCCGGCCGAGTGCGGGTTGTCGGTGATCTCCTGGAAGTCGGCTTCGGTCTCGCCACGGAACATGAAGTTCGCCAGGTCGACCCTGACCCAGCGAGGTCGGCCCAGGCAGCTCCGGGGGACCGACATGGTGACCCGGTCGTCGACGTAGTCGATGCGGTGGCTGAGCCTGGGGCACTTCACGTTGGCAAAGTTGCCGTCCAGCAGTCGATGGCGTCCCTTGAACCGTCCGGGACTGGTCGACACGAGAAGCGCTCCGAACTGCCGGCGGCTCGCGATGGTGGCCCAGTAGGACTGGGGTTCCGTACGGCGCAGATCGGTGAAGGTCATCTTCACCACGACCCTGTTCCGACGGTGGCGCACCACTGCGCGTCGGACGTCGGCTGTGGGCAGGTCGCCGGCAGAGACCCATTCCGCGTTCTCGCCCTCCCCGATGGACCACACATCGCCGGCGGGATCGACGAGCACGACACGCGAGACAGGATCTGCGGCGGACGCTCCAGTGGGAGCGATCAAGCCGGAGCTCACCAGCCCCAGCACTGCGACGGCCAACAGGGATGATCGACGTGACATTGGGTTTTCCCCTCCCGGTGATGAACGTCCGCTCGTGGGTTCTGCCCCAAGACGTCCTCGATGCCTCAACTCTGGGCCCCACCCCCGGCCGCTGTCATGAGTCCAAGGGCTCAACGTCCGTGCGTGCCGGGCCCCGGGCCGCGCCCTGCGTGCTGCCCACCTCGGAGGTGCTCGACCTGATCGGGTGAGGTTCCCGGCAGGTACGGTCGAGCGCATGCGAGCCGTGACCTATCGCGAGACCGGTCCGTCCTCAGTCCTGCAGGTGGTGGAGCGAGATGTCGGGGACCCGGGCCCGGGCGAGGTCCGGGTGCGACTGGTCCGGGCCGGGGTGAACCCCACGGACTGGAAGTTCCGCTCCGGTGGCATGCCCGGCGGGATGTCGTACGACGAGGTCACGCCCGGGCAGGACGGGGCGGGCGTCGTCGATGCCGTCGGTGAGGGTGTCACCGGCGTCCGGGTGGGGGACCGGGTGTGGCTGGTGCTGGCCCAGCACGGCCGGCCACACGGGACGGCGGCCGAGCTCACGGTGCAGCCGGCCTCGCGGGTGGCGGGGCTGCCGGACGGTGCGTCGTTCGACCTCGGCGCCTGCCTCGGCGTCCCGGCCGTGACGGCGCACCGCGCCCTGACGTCGGCCGAGGGCGGCCCGGCACGCCTCGGCCCCGGCGCGCTGCAGGGGAGGGTCGTGCTCGTGGCCGGGGGAGCCGGGGCGGTCGGCAATGCCGCGATCCAGCTCGCCCGGTGGGCCGGGGCGACGGTCGTGACCACGGTCAGCAGCGAGGAGAAGGCCGATCTCGCTCGCGCTGCCGGCGCACACCACGTCGTGAACTACCGCGAGACCGACGCCGCGAAGGAGATCCTCACGATCGCGCCGGACGGCGTGGACATCGCCGTGGAGGTGGCGCCGGCCCAGAACATCGGGCTCGACCTGGAGGTCGTCCGGGTGCACGGGCTGGTGTCGATCTACGCCAACAACGGCGGCGACGAGCTGACGATGCCCCTGCGCGCGGCGTTCGGGAAGAACCTGCGTTTCCAGTTCCTCATCCTCTACACGCTGGCCGACGACCTCGTCCGCGCCGCCACCGAGGACGTCTCGGCGGCGGTCGAGTCGGGTGCGCTGCGGGCGGGCGAGGACGCCGGGCTGCCGCTGCACCACTACCCGCTGGGGGACCTGGCCGCGGCCCACGACGCGGTTGAGGGTGGTGCCGTGGGCAAGGTCCTGCTCGACATCGCCGACGCGTGACGCCCCATCTGGTCCGACACGGCCGTCCAATCCGGCAGAGCTGCAGCCAGGAACGGAGTCAGTTGAGCCCGAACCTGAACCACTGCGGCGAGTAGCGTCCGAGGGCATCCGGCAGGGTCTTGGGGTCGGCCGCGCGGGCATCCAGCAGCGTCCAGTCAGGCAGTGCCCGCTGGGCGTCGTCGACGGCGGCTCCTCGAGGGACCAGTGGGTTGCGATGCGGCTGGAAGCACAGCATCAGCAGGGTGGCTCCCTTCTCGGCCAGGGCCGTGACGCCCCTGCCCATCCTCATCCGCGCGTCGTCGGTGAGGCCGTGGAAGCAGCCCATGTCGAGGTAGAACGAGAAGCCCTTCCCGACGCCACAACCTTCCAAGTGGTCGACGTCGCCGATGACGTAGCGGCTGCTCTCGTCGGAGCGCAGCACGGCTACGTCGACAGCGCGGCGGACGTTGTCGATGCCGATTGCCTCCCACCCGCGTTCCCGGAGCTGGCGTGTGTGGGCGCCGGTCCCGCAGCCGAGGTCGAGGGCGCGGCCGAAGGGTGCCTCCCGCTCGAGCTCCTCCCGGTCCAGCATCCTGCTGAACGCGGCGTCGGCGTCGGGGCTTGTCTTGTCCCAGGAGGACAGTCCGAGCCGGTAGGACAGGGCATAGGCGGCACGCATGGTGATCTCCAGAATTGATTCCAGTGATACTGGAACGAATACTCTATGGTCGTTCACATGTCGCCTCCTGTCAATCGCCGGGCCTATCACTCGCCAGTGCGCGATGAGCAGGCTCTCGCCAGCCGCCGCCGGATCCTGGAGGCGGCGGAGCGGCTGTTCCTCGAGATCGGATACGCGCGGGCGACGATCAAGCAGATCGCCCGGGCGGCCCACGTGAGTGAGGACCTCGTCTTCCACTCCTTCGGCACCAAGCGAGGCCTGCTCGAGGCGGTGATGACGGCCGCGGCCGGCACCGGTGACCCGCGCACCGCCCTGGTCGGGCCGGACCCCGACGGGCTGCGCCACGAGGGGAGCCTCCGGGACCGGGTCGCGGAGCTCGCCACCGTGGTCGGCGACCAGCTGGAACGGGCCGGGCCGCTCGACGACATGCTGCGCACGGCAGCGGTCGTCGACCCGGAGATCGCCGGGCTGAGGTCCGAGCTGCACCTGCAGCAGCGCAGGCGGTCCATGACCAGGTTTGCGGCCTGGATCGGCGAGCGGGGCGCGCTGCGCCAGCCGGTCGAGGAGTCCGCCGCCCTGGTGTGGACCCTGGCGAGCCCGGAGGTCCACCAGATGCTCGTCGACGGCTGGCAGTGGACGCACAGCCAGTACGTCGCCTGGCTCCGCGCCAACCTCGAGGCCGCCCTGCTGGTCGCGGACGACACACCGGACACAGCGCCGAAGGATCGCCCCGCCAACCCCTGAGACGCGCGGGTGGCGCGTCGCTGTGACGCCGTTGCGACTGATACAGTCGCGCTCGATCGACATCCTTTAACGAGCCGTCCCGTGAGGCGGAGAAGGAGGTCCTGCAGCGACCATGCCTGCACACCCTCACCAGTCCGTGACCACGGACTCCGCCCGCGTCGTTCTCAACGAGCTCGACATCAGCCGGGCACTCACCCGTATCTCCCACGAGATCCTCGAGCGCAACAAGGGCGCCGGCGACCTGGTGCTCCTCGGGATCCCCAGCCGCGGTGTCCCGCTGGCGCACCGGATCGCCGAGAAGATATCCGCCGTCGAGGAGTACGACGTCCCGGTCGGCTCGCTCGACGTGACGATGTACCGCGACGACCTGCGACTCAAGCCGGCCCGGGCGCTGATGCCGACCGAGATCCCCGACAGCGGCATCGACGGCAAGACCGTGGTGCTGGTCGACGACGTGCTGTTCTCCGGACGCACGATCCGGGCGGCCCTCGACGCGATGACCGAGATCGGCCGGCCGGCGGCGGTGCGGCTCGCGGTCCTGGTCGACCGCGGGCACCGCGAGCTGCCGATCCGCGCCGACTTCGTCGGCAAGAACCTCCCCACCTCGCTGGTCGAGCGGGTCAAGGTGACCCTGGCCGGGATCGACGACGTGGATGCCGTGACGATCGAGGGGAGCGCCTCGTGAAGAAGCACCTGCTCAGCGCGGCCGACCTGAGCCGCGACGACGCCGAGCTGGTCCTCCGGACGGCCGAGGAGCTCCGCTCGCTGGCGGACCGGCCGATCAAGAAGCTCCCGGCGCTCCGCGGCCGCACCGTGGTCAACCTGTTCTTCGAGGACTCCACCCGGACCCGGATCTCGTTCGAGGCGGCCGCCAAGCGGCTCAGCGCCGACGTGATCAACTTCGCGGCCAAGGGATCGTCGCTGTCGAAGGGCGAGAGCCTCAAGGACACCGCCCTCACGCTCGAGGCGATGGGCGCCGACGCCGTCGTGGTGCGCCACTCCGCGAGCGGGGCGCCGCACCGGCTCGCCCACTCCGGATGGGTCCGCTCTCACGTCGTCAACGCCGGCGACGGGACCCACGAGCACCCCACCCAGGCCCTGCTCGACGCCTTCACCATGTGGCGTCACCTGGCCGCGAAGGACGGCGGTGGCCTCGACGGCCGCCGCGTCGCGATCGTGGGCGACGTGCTGCACAGCCGGGTGGCCCGCTCCAACGCGCTGCTGCTGCGCACCCTGGGCGCCGAGGTGACCCTGGTGTCCCCGCCGACCCTGCTGCCGGTGGGGATCGAGACCTGGCCGGTCGAGACGTCGTACGACCTCGACGCGGTGCTGCCCAAGGCCGACGCCGTGATGATGCTGCGGGTGCAGCGCGAGCGGATGCACGGCGGGTTCTTCCCGACCCCGCGCGAGTACTCCCGACGCTACGGCCTCGACGGCCGCCGGATGTCGACCCTGCAGGACCACACGATCGTGATGCACCCCGGGCCGATGGTCCGGGGCATGGAGATCACCGCCGACGTCGCCGACTCCGCCCGCTCGGTGATCGTGGAACAGGTCACCAACGGCGTGGCCGTCCGGATGGCGGTCCTCTACCTGCTGCTCGGCGGCTCCGAGCCCACCGTTGGAGGAGAAGAGTGAGCACCAGCTACCTGATCAAGAACGCCTCCATCCTGGGCGGGGAGCCCACCGACCTGCTGCTCGAGGACGGCGTCGTCCACTTGGTCGGCGCGTCGACCGCGCCACCGGACGGGGTCGAGACCATCGACGCCAGCGGCCTGATCGCCCTTCCCGGCCTGGTCGACCTGCACACCCACCTGCGCGAGCCCGGTCGGGAGGACGCCGAGACGGTCGAGTCCGGCACCCGGGCGGCCGCCCTCGGCGGCTTCACCGCGGTCCACGCCATGGCCAACACCGACCCGGTGGCCGACACCGCCGGGGTCGTCGAGCAGGTCTGGCGGCTGGGCCGCGAGGCCGGCTACTGCGACGTCTACCCGGTCGGTGCGGTCACCGTGGGCCTCGCCGGCGAGCGGCTGGCCGAGCTGGGCGCCATGGCCGACTCCGCGGCCCGGGTCCGGGTGTTCTCCGACGACGGGAAGTGCGTGGACGACGCCGTGCTGATGCGGCGAGCGCTGGAGTACGTCAAGGCCTTCGACGGCGTCATCGCCCAGCACGCGCAGGAGCCCCGGCTGACCGAGGGCGCGCAGATGAACGAGGGCGAGCTGTCCGGACGGCTGGGCATGGCCGGCTGGCCCGCGGTCGCCGAGGAGGCGATCATCGCCCGCGACTGCCTGCTGGCGGCGCACGTCGGTTCGCGGCTCCACGTCTGCCACGTGTCGACGGCCGGGTCGGTCGAGATCGTGCGGCAGGCCAAGGAGAAGGGCTGGAACGTCACCGCCGAGGCCTGCCCCCACCACCTGCTGCTCACCGACGAGCTGGCGACGACCTACGACCCGATCTACAAGGTGAACCCCCCACTGCGCACCGCCGCCGACGCCGAGGCGCTGCGGGCGGGGCTGGCCGACGGCACGATCGACATCGTGGCCACCGACCACGCCCCGCACCCCCTGGAGGACAAGGACTGCGAGTGGGCGGCGGCCGCGTTCGGGATGCTCGGCCTCGAGACCGCGCTCTCGATCGTCCAGGAGACGATGGTCGACCCCGGCCTGCTGGACTGGGCCGGCGTCGCGGAGCGGATGTCCTACGCGCCGGCCCGGATCGGGCGGGTCGCCGACCACGGGCGCCCGGTCGAGGAGGGGTCCCCGGCCAACGTGGTGCTCTACGACCCCGCCGCACGCCGTGTGGTCGAGGCATCGTCCAGCGCCTCCCTGTCGCGGAACACGCCGTACGCCGGGATGGAGCTGCCCGGCCGCGTGGTCGCGACGTTCCTGCGGGGCAAGGCGACCGTGCTGGACGGAAAGCTGCAGTGACCTCGCTCGCCACGTCCGTGGACCAGGTGGCCGAGTCCACCGGCTTCTCGGGCGTGGTACGTGTCGACGTCGGCGACGAGGTCGTGCTGGAGCGGGCGTACGGACTCGCCGACCGCGCCCGCGGCATCCCGATGGCGCCGGACACGCGGATCGGGGTGGCCAGCGGTGGCAAGACGTTCACGGCGCTGGCCGTGCTCCGCCTCGTCGAGGAGGGTGCGCTCTCGCTCGACACCCGTGCTCGCGACCTGCTCGGTGCCGATCTCCCGCTGATCGACGACGGGGTCACCGTCGAGCACCTGCTGTCGCACCGGTCCGGCATCGGCGACTACCTCGACGAGGACGAGATCGAGGACGGCACGGACTACCTGATGGCGGTTCCGGTGCACCGCCTCGACAGTGCCGGGTCCTACCTCGAGGTGCTCGACGGGTATCCCCAGAGGTTCCCGCCCGGCACCGGGTTCGTCTACTGCAATGGCGCCTACTGCGTGCTGGCCATCCTCGCCGAGCGCGCGTCCGGGACGACGTACCACGACCTGGTCCGGACGCAGGTGCTGCAGCGGGCCGGGCTCACCCGGACGGACTTCCTCCGCTCGGACGAGCTGCCCGGCGACGCCGCGTGGGGCTACCTGCGCACGGACGGGCTGCGCACCAACGTGCTCCACCTGCCGGTGGTCGGCGGCGGGGACGGCGGCATCTTCACGACCGCGGGCGACGTCGCCGCCCTCTGGGCCGCGCTGGACGCGGGGCGAGTCGTCTCCTGCGAGACCTACACCGACATGGTGCGGCCCCGCTCGGAGGCGCAGGCGGACGGCCGCACCTACGGCCTGGGGTTCTGGTTGCGGGACGACTGGGTCTCGGCGTCGGGGTACGACGCGGGGGCCTCCTTCCGGTCCATGCACCGGCCCGGACTGACCTGGTCGGTGTTGTCCAACACCACGGAGGGGACCTGGGCCATGGCACCGCCGCTCGAGGAACTGCTGGTCGGGAACGAGGCGGCGCGTTGATAGGGTCAACCAGCTCGACATCCTTTAACGATCCGTCCCGTGAGGCGGAGAAGGAGGTACAGCGCTTGTCTGCGCACACGCCCGCGCTCCTCGTGCTCGAGGACGGCCGCACCTTCCGCGGCGCCGCCTACGGCGCCGAGGGCGAGACCTTCGGGGAGGCGGTCTTCAACACCGGCATGACCGGGTACCAGGAGACGCTGACCGACCCGTCGTACCACCGCCAGGTGGTGGTCATGACCGCCCCCCACATCGGCAACACCGGCGTCAACGACGAGGACCCGGAGTCGCGGAGGATCTGGGTGGCCGGCTACGTCGTCCGCGACCCGGCCCGCCGCGTCTCGAACTGGCGCGCGCGGCGCAGCCTCGACGAGGAGCTGCGCGAGCAGGGAGTGGTCGGCATCTCCGGCGTCGACACCCGCGCCCTGACCCGTCACCTGCGTGAGCGCGGGGCGATGCGGGTCGGCATCTCGACCACCGAGTCCGACCCGGAGGTCCTGCTGGAGCGGGTACGCGCCTCCGCCGAGATGGCCGGAAGCGAGCTCGCGGGCGAGGTCTCCACCCGCGAGGCCTACGTGGTCCCGGCTGTCGGGCAGAAGCGGTTCACGGTCGCCGCTCTCGACCTCGGGATCAAGGGGATGACCCCGGCGCTGATGGCCCAGCGGGGCATCGAGGTCCACGTGCTGCCGGCCAGCGCCTCGCTCGACGACGTCCGGGCCGTGGAGCCCGACGGGCTCTTCTTCTCCAACGGTCCCGGCGACCCGGCCGCCACCACCCAGCAGGTCGAGCTGCTGCAGGGGGCGCTGGAGGCGGGGCTGCCCTACTTCGGCATCTGCTTCGGCAACCAGCTCTTCGGCCGGGCCCTCGGGTTCGGCACCTACAAGCTCAAGTACGGCCACCGCGGGATCAACCAGCCGGTCATGGACCGCACCACCGGCAAGGTCGAGGTCACCGCCCACAACCACGGCTTCGCCGTCGACGCCCCCCTGGACGAGCCGACCACGACGCCGTACGGGGTGGCTACGGTGAGCCACGTCTGCCTCAACGACGACGTGGTCGAGGGACTCGAGCTGCGCGACGACGGGGGTGGGCTACAGGCGTTCAGCGTGCAGTATCACCCGGAGGCAGCGGCTGGCCCACATGACGCGGCGTACCTCTTCGACCGATTCGTGGATCTCATGGGGGATGAGGCCTGATGCCCAAGCGCACCGACATCCAGAGCGTGATGGTGATCGGCTCCGGGCCGATCATCATCGGCCAGGCCTGCGAGTTCGACTACTCCGGCACCCAGGCCTGCCGGGTTCTCAAGGACGAGGGCCTGCGCGTCGTGCTGGTCAACTCCAACCCCGCGACGATCATGACCGACCCGGAGTTCGCCGATGCGACCTACGTCGAGCCGATCACCCCGGAGTTCGTCGAGAAGGTCATCGAGAAGGAGCGCCCGGACGCGCTGCTCGCCACCCTGGGCGGCCAGACCGCGCTCAACGCCGCGATGGCCCTCGCGGAGGCCGGCGTCCTGGAGAAGTACGGCGTCGAGCTGATCGGCGCCTCCATCGAGGCGATCGACCGCGGTGAGAACCGCCAGCAGTTCAAGAAGATCGTCGAGGACCTCGGCGGTGAGGTCGCCCGCAGCGCGATCTGCCACTCGCTCGACGACTGCCTGGCCGCCGCCGACGACCTCGGCTACCCGATGGTGGTCCGCCCCTCGTTCACGATGGGCGGCACCGGCTCCGGCATGGCCTACGACGAGGCCGACCTGCGCCGGATCGCGGGTGCCGGTCTCGCCGCCAGCCCGACCACCGAGGTGCTCCTCGAGGAGTCGATCATCGGCTGGAAGGAGTACGAGCTCGAGGTCATGCGCGACACCGCCGACAACGTGGTGATCGTCTGCTCGATCGAGAACCTCGACCCGATGGGCGTCCACACCGGCGACTCGATCACGGTGGCGCCGGCGATGACCCTCACCGACCGCGAGTACCAGGCGATGCGCGACCTCGCGATCGGGATCATCCGCGCGGTCGGCGTCGACACCGGGGGCTGCAACATCCAGTACGCCGTCAACCCCGCCGACGGCCGTCTGGTCGTGATCGAGATGAACCCGCGCGTCTCGCGCTCGAGCGCGCTGGCGTCGAAGGCCACCGGCTTCCCGATCGCCAAGATCGCGGCCAAGGTGGCGATCGGCTACACCCTCGACGAGATCCCCAACGACATCACCCGCGAGACGCCGGCGAGCTTCGAGCCGACGCTGGACTACGTCGTGGTGAAGGTGCCGCGGTTCGCGTTCGAGAAGTTTCCCGGCGCCGACCCGACCCTGACCACCCACATGAAGTCGGTCGGCGAGGCGATGGCGATCGGGCGCAACTTCACCGAGGCGCTGCAGAAGGCGCTGCGGTCGCTGGAGCACACCCACGCGCCGTTCGACTGGACCCACGAGTGGATCGACCTCGACAAGGCCGACCTGCTGGAGGCCGTCCGCGTCCCGCACGACGGACGGCTGCGCAAGGTCATGGACGCGATCCGCGCCGAGGCCACGCCCGAGGAGCTGCACGAGGCCACCGGGATCGACCCGTGGTTCCTCGACCAGCTCTACCTGATCTCCGAGATCGCGGCGGAGGTCCTGGACGCGCCGGCGCTGACGCCGGAGCTGCTGCGTCGCGCCAAGCGGCACGGCTTCTCCGACAGCCAGATCGGCCGGATGCGCAACATGTCCGAGGCCGTCGTGCGCGGCGTACGCCACGCGCTCGGCATCCGGCCGGTCTACAAGACCGTCGACACCTGTGCCGCCGAGTTCGCGGCCAGGACGCCCTACCACTACTCGTCCTACGACGAGGAGACCGAGGTGGCGCCCCGCGAGCGCGAGGCGGTGATCATCCTCGGCTCCGGCCCGAACCGGATCGGGCAGGGCATCGAGTTCGACTACTCCTGCGTGCACGCGGCGCTGGAGCTGTCGCGGGCGGGGTACGAGACCGTGATGGTCAACTGCAACCCCGAGACCGTGTCCACCGACTACGACACCTCCGACCGGCTCTACTTCGAGCCACTGACCCTCGAGGACGTGCTGGAGATCGTCCACGCCGAACAGCAGGCCGGTCCGGTCGCCGGGGTCATCTGCCAGCTCGGCGGCCAGACTCCGCTCGGCCTCGCCCAGGGGCTGGCCGATGCCGGGGTGCCGATCGTCGGGACCACCCCCGAGGCGATCCACCTGGCCGAGGAGCGAGGGGCCTTCGGCCGGGTGCTGCGGGAGGCCGGGCTGCCGGCGCCCAAGCACGGGATGGCGTCGTCGTACGCCGAGGCTGCGGGGATCGCCGCGGAGATCGGCTACCCGGTGCTGGTGCGGCCGTCGTACGTCCTGGGCGGGCGCGGGATGGAGATCGTCTACGACGACGACGCGCTGTCGGGCTACATCGCCCGCTCCACCCAGATCAGCCCCGAGCATCCGGTGCTGGTCGACCGGTTCATCGACGATGCGGTCGAGATCGACGTCGATGCCCTCTACGACGGTCACGAGCTCTACCTCGGCGGGGTCATGGAGCACATCGAGGAGGCCGGGATCCACTCCGGGGACTCCTCGTGCGCGCTGCCACCGATCACGCTCGGTGCCACCGAGATCCGCCGGATCCGCGAGGCCACGGAGGCGATCGCCCAGGGGGTGGGTGTCCGCGGCCTGATCAACATCCAGTTCGCGCTGGGCTCCGACGTGCTCTACGTGCTGGAGGCCAACCCACGCGCCTCCCGCACGGTGCCGTTCGTCTCCAAGGCGACGGCGGTGCCGCTGGCCAAGGCCGCCGCGCGGGTGATGATGGGCGACCCGATCGCCACCCTGCGCGAGGAGGGGGTGCTGCCGGCGTCCGGGGACGGAGGCGACCTGCCGGGCGACGCGCCGATCGCGGTCAAGGAGGCGGTGATGCCGTTCAACCGGTTCCAGACCGCCGACGGCCGGACCGTCGACACCGTGCTCGGCCCGGAGATGCGCTCCACCGGCGAGGTGATGGGCTTCGACGCGTTCTTCGGCAAGGCCTTCGCCAAGTCCCAGGCCGGGGCCTACGGTCCGCTGCCGGTGACCGGACGGGTGTTCGTGAGCATGGCCAACCGCGACAAGCGGACGATGATCTTCCCGATCAAGCGCCTGGCCGACCTCGGGTTCGAGGTCGTGGCGACCCAGGGCACGGCCGAGGTGCTGCGGCGCAACGGCATCCCCGCGATCGTCGTCCGCAAGCACTTCGAGGGCGAGGGCCCGGCGGGGGAACCCACGACCGTGCAGCTGATCGGCGCCGGCGAGATCGACCTCGTGGTCAACACCCCCCACGGGTCCACCAGCGGCGGATCCGCCCGCACCGACGGCTACGAGATCCGCACCGCGGCCGTGCTGGCCAACATCCCGTGCATCACCACCGTGCAGGGACTGGGCGCTGCCGTGCAGGGGATCGAGGCGATGCGGGCCGGCGACATCGGCGTGCGGTCGTTGCAGGAGTGGGCAGCCCGGCCCTCCGAGACCGTTGCTGCGCAACCTCCTCAGGACGAGTGAGGCCCTTGTACCGGCTGCTGTTCGACCGGGTGCTCACCCGGACCGACCCCGAGCGTGCCCACCACACGGCGTTCCGGGCGATCCGCGCCGCCCGCATCCCGTTGAGTCGGGGAAATCGGCTCCTCGAGTGGGGGAGAAGTGACCGTCGAGTCGGGGATTCGCGCGTCCATGCCATGGGGCTCACCTTCCCGAACGTGCTGGGGCTCGCCGCCGGCTTCGACAAGAACGCCGTCGGCATCGACGCCCTTGCCGCGCTGGGGTTCGGACACATCGAGATCGGCACGGTGACGGGGGAGCCGCAGCCCGGGAACCCGAAGCCGCGGCTGTTCCGGCTGCCGGAGGATCGCGCGGTCGTCAACCGGATGGGCTTCAACAACGACGGCGCCGAGGTGGTGGCGGGTCGCCTGGCGCGACGTCGTACGAAGATCCACCACTCGAACGACGCGAATGCCCGACTCGAAGGACGGGAATCCCCGACTCAACGAGCTCGGCCGGTGCTGGGCGTCAACATCGGCAAGACCAAGGTCGTGCCCGAGGACGACGCGGTGCGCGACTACGAGAAGTCGGCGCGGCTGCTCGCGCCGTACGCCGACTACCTCGTGGTCAACGTCAGCTCGCCCAACACGCCGGGGCTGCGCAACCTCCAGGCCGTCGAGAAGCTCGAGCCGATCCTCGCCGCCGTCCGCGCCACCGCCGACGACGTCACCGCCGCCCACCTGCCGCTGCTGGTCAAGATCGCTCCCGACCTCAGCGACGACGACGTGCTCGCCGTGGCCGACCTCGCGCTCGCCGTGGGCCTCGACGGGATCATCGCGACCAACACCAC
>NZ_DASSXS010000163.1:0-5045 GCF_035703625.1 Nocardioides sp.
CCCGTGCTGGTTGAAGTAGTAGCTGCGGGCGGTCGCGCAGGAGCCGAGGTTGAACACCGAGTCCTCGAGCAGCTCGGTGACCCGGCCCAGGAACTCGTCGTTGGCCGGCTCGCGCACCTCGAACGTGGCGGCGCCGCGGCGACGTACCTCTCCGAGGAGCCGGCCCATGTGCTTCATCTGCGCCTCGATCGTCGTGAAGTAGGAGAGGCCGGAGTAGGAGTACGGCGACGCGAGCGAGAGGAAGTTGGGGAAGCCGGGAGCGGCGATCCCCTCGTAGGCCTGGAACCGCGTGTCCCGCCACCAGCGGCCGAGGTCCTTGCCGTTCCGGCCGATGACCGGGATGGCGGGGAAGTTCTGCTGCCACATGTCGTAGCCCGTGGCCAGCACGAGCGCGTCGATCCCGGTCTCCCGCCCGTCGGCGGTGACGATCCCGGTCGGGGTGATCCGCTCGATGGGTGTGGTCTCGAGGGTGACGTTCGGGCGGGTGAAGGCCGGGTAGTAGTCGTTGGAGAAGGTCGGCCGCTTGCAGCCGAACGAGTAGTCCGGCGTGAGCTTGCGCCGC
Organism: Nocardioides sp.; assembly: GCF_035703625.1. Taxonomy (GTDB): domain Bacteria; phylum Actinomycetota; class Actinomycetes; order Propionibacteriales; family Nocardioidaceae; genus Nocardioides. Next base: position 563 of record NZ_DASSXS010000163.1, read on the forward strand.
AGCTCGGGGTCCGGGACCTGCTTGCGGAGGTGTCGCCGGGCGGCCAGCGCCGCGCCGCGGTTGAGGAAGCTCATCCGCCGGTAGCGCAGGACCGCGAAGACCATCAGCGCCTCGAGCAGCGCGGTGTTGACCCTCCGGGCCAGACGCTGGGTGGCCGGCACCCGGGCGAAGAGCCGGCGGACGGCGCCGGGGATCTCGAAGTCCAGCTTGGGGGTCACGAAGATCGGGGTGCGCTGGAAGACCGTCAGGTGGCCGGCCCGCTTCGCGAGCTCGGGCACGAGCTGGACCGAGGTGGCACCCGTGCCGATCACCGCGACCCGCTTGCCGTCGAGGTCCGCGGCGTCATCCCACTTCGCCGTGTGGACGACGGTGCCGGCGAAGTCCTCGACGCCCTCGATGTCGGGCACCCGCGGCTGGGACAGGAAGCCGGTCGCGGTGATGAGGTACGACGCCCGCACCGGTTCGCCGCCGGCCACCGACACCTCCCACACCTGGTCGGCCTCGTCCCACCGGGCTCCGTCGACGAGGGTGTCGAATCGCATGTGACGGCGCAGGTCGTACTTGTCCGCGACGTGGGCGGCGTACTTCTTCAGCTCGGGTCCGCGGGCGTACCAGTGCCGCCACCAGGGGTTGGGCTCGAAGGAGTAGGAGTAGGTCACGCTGGCGATGTCGACGGCCAGCCCGGGGTAGCGGTTGACGTGCCACGTGCCGCCGAGATCGTCCTCGCGCTCGAGGATGACGAAGTCGTCGATCCCCATCCGCTTGAGCTGGATCGCCGCGCCCATTCCCCCGAAGCCGGCGCCGACGATCACTGCCTGGTAGGTCATTGTTATTGAATATCAGTCAATAGTGCTGGCTGGCAAGGGGCTGGCGTCCGTCGGTTTCCCCGGCCCGCCGGGGAAACCGACCCTTCCCTGCCGTTGCAACGCCCGAGAAGTGCATGGATCGGCAGGGGAGTACGACGGTGCGATCCGGGAGGCGCCCGGTTGTCCACAGGGGCCGGATTGGATGAATGAAGCCATGGTCCGCTCGGGCAATACACACACATGACCGACTTGATGCCTCAGCCGACCATGACCAGCGTCTTCCTCAGGCGGGAGGCCCTTGCAGCCGGCTACACCGACCGCGACATCGGCAAGCGGGTGAAGTCGGGGGAGTGGCACCGGGTCCGCCATGGCGCCTACGTGGAAGCAGGTGCCTGGAACGACCTGGGCAGCGTCGCGCAGCACGCCCTGCTGGCGAGGGCTGTGCTGCGGCAGGCAAGGGCAGCGATGGTGCTCAGCCACGTCTCCGCACTCCCGGAGTACGACGCACCCGCGTGGGGACTCGCGCTCGACGTCGTCCATGTGACCCGTCGTGACCAGCGCTCTGGACGCAAGGAGAGCGGGGTGTGTCAGCACCAGGGCCTGCTGCTCCCGGGCGACGTGGAACGGCGCCGCGGCGTCGAGGTCACCAGCGCCACCCGGACGGCCATCGACATCACCACGATCGCCGGCACCGAGCAGTCGCTCGTCGTGGTCAACCATCTGCTGCATCACGGGCACACGACCCTCGATGCGGTGCGAGCGCGCTACGCCACCATGGACCGGCACCCGTTCACGCTGAACACCGATCTTGTCCTTCGGCTCGCGGATCCGCGGATGGAGTCGGTCGGGGAGACCCGCACGTTCTTTCTCTGCTGGAGCCAGGGCCTACCGGCTCCGGAGCCGCAGTTCATCGTCACCGACGAGCGGCACACCGAGGTGGCCCGCCTCGACTTCGCGTGGCCCGAACGGGGGGTGTGGCTCGAGTTCGACGGCAAGGAGAAGTACGTCAAGCATCTGCGGGAGGGTGAGACCGTCGCGGACGCCGTACTCCGGGAGAAGCGCCGCGAGGACCGGATCCGTGAGCTCACCGGATGGCGGTGCATCCGGATCACGTGGGCCGACCTGTTCTTCCCCGAGCGTACGGCGGCGCGCATCCGCGCCATGCTGAGCTGACCTCACGAGCACCACCAGCGCCACTCCTCAGCCGATCCATGCACTTCTCAGCCGTTGCACTGGCCGAGATGTGCAGGTTTCCCCGGCCCACCGGGGAAACCGACGCCCGGGCGCCAGGCCCCCCTCAGCCCGAGGAGAGGGCGTCACGCACGGGGACGAACTTCGCCTGGGCCTCGGCCAGCTCGGCCTCCGGGTCGGAGTCCGCCACGATCCCGCAGCCGGCGTAGAGCCGCACGGTGGAACCCGACAGGTGTGCGGAGCGCAGGGCCAGGCCCCACTCGCCGTCCCCGGCGGCGTCCATCCAGCCGACCGGTCCGGCGTACCGGCCGCGGTCCATCCCCTCGAGCTCGTCGATGAGTGCGGTGGCCTCCGGAGTGGGGGTCCCGCCGACTGCCGCCGACGGGTGGAGCGACTCGGCCAGCCGCAGGGACGACACGGTGGCGGCGTCGTGGACGACGCCGGCGACGTCGGTGGCGAGGTGCATGACGTTGGGAAGGTGCAGCACGAACGGCGCCTCGGGGACGTTCATCGACGAGCAGTGCGGGTCGAGTGCGTCGGCGACCGAGCGGACGGCGTACTCGTGCTCCTCGAGGTCCTTCGACGACCGCGCGAGGGCGGCGGCCAGGGCGAGGTCGCGCTCGTCGTGCCCGGTCCGGCGGATGGTCCCGGCCAGCACGCGCGAGGTGACCAGGCCGCGCTCGCGGCGGACCAGCATCTCGGGGGTGGCGCCGAAGATCCCGTCGACGTGGAACGTCCAGCACATGGGGTAGTCCTCGGCGAGGCGGCGCAACGGCCAGCGCACGTCGATGGGCGCATCCGCGGTCGCCACCAGGTCGCGTGCCAGCACGACCTTCTCGAGCGCGCCCGAGGAGATCCGGCGGACGGCGTCGCTGATCACCGACATCCACTGCTCGCCGTTGAGCGCGCCGTCGCCGAACCGTACGTCGACCGGCGGGGTCACCTCGTCCGCACGGCCGACGAGCCGGGCCGGGTCGGGCAGGTCGATGTCGCGAGGGCCGATGGTGGTCAGCCAGACGACGTCACCGCGACGCCCGATGACCACCTCGGGCGCGACCAGCACCGAGTCGCCGGGCTCGTCCGCGAACGCGAAGGACCCGAAGGCGATCAGACCGGTGCCGGGCTCGCTGAGCTCGTCCTGGACGACGGACGCGTCGGCCACCTCGGACCACCACTTGTCGGCATCTGCGAAGCGGGTGGCGCCGGTGGTGCGGATCTCCGCGGCCGCGCCCCAGCCGACCAGGCCCTCTCCGCGGCGCAACCAGGTGACCGGGCGTTCGTCGGGGAGCAGGTCGAGCAGGTCGGCCGCTGCCTCCGGTTCGAGGCGGACGGTACGGACGACGAGGGACGGCGGCGGGACCGTGTCCCCGACGTTCGACATGACCTGCAGCCTAGACCGGTGACCGAGGCCACACGGCCGGGCACCGTGCCTCAGGGCCGCGACGGGTCGCGAACCCGAGAACGCCCGCCCCGGCACCGGTCGTCCGGTGGTCGGGACGGGCGCCTCGCCCTGCCGCGGGCTAGTTGATGACCTTGAACCTGCCGGTCATGCCGGCGGCGATGTGGTCGTTGACGTGGCAGTGGAACAGCCAGGTCCCGACGTTGTCAGGCAGCAGGTCGGCGACCATCATGCTGCCGGGCAGGAGCTCGGCCATGTCGGTCCGCATCCCCATCACGGTGGCGGTGTTGCCGTGCCAGTGCGGAGTGTGCAGGTCGACCTCGGTGCCCAGCGAGAAGACGTACCACCGCACCCGGTCACCCTTCTTGACCGTGACGGTGGGGCCGTTGCCGTAGACGAAGCCGTTGATGGCGTGCATCAGGTTGCTCTCCTCGAAGGCCTCCTCGTCGGCCGGGTCCACCTCGTGGGGCGGCTGGGCCAGCTCGGCGAGGTTCTGGTCGAGGTACTGGCTCTCGTTCTCGTTCATGACCGAGAAGTACGAGAAGACCTCCTTGTCGACGTCGAGCGGGCTGCCGTCGGGCTTCGCCGAGCCCTTCCGGGTGATCACCATCGGGCCGACCAGGCCGGCGTTGGTGTCAGCGATCTCGTCGGTGTGCGAGTGGTACATCCACAACACCGAGCTCCCGTCCATCGGGCCGGGTCCGGCGCGCTCGGGGACCTCCCAGGTGTAGGTGACGGTGCCGCCGGGCGGGACGGCGTCGTCGGCCTTCGCCGCTCCGTTGGTGCCGTCGGCGTACGGCGCGCCCTCGGAGCTCTTCGTGTAGAAGACCCCGTGCGGGTGCATGGAGGCCGGGATCGAGGTGTTGTTCCTGAAGACCACCTTGATCGTGTCGCCGACCTCGGCCCGGATCACGGGCCCGAGCAGGCCCAGGTTGGGCTCGGCGGGCACTCGGGTCCGGAAGGTCGCGTCCGTGTAGGCGCGGTACAGGGCCTTGCGGTAGGTGTCGCCGATCCGGGTCGGGCCGTTCTGCACGAAGACGTTCTCGTCGTCGGTGAACGGCTGGCCGGTCACCTGGTTGCTGTCGGT
>NZ_DASSXS010000218.1:0-8706 GCF_035703625.1 Nocardioides sp.
TGCTCAACCACCGGCGCTGGTCACCCATCGTCATCGCGACACGCTGTTCGAACAGATGTTTGAAAACGGCCGTCTCGCGCGACTACCGTGACCCCATGCCCAAGAAGACCGTGACCGAGCTCCCCGATGGTCCTCCCGACGCCACCGGCCTGACCCCGCGCCAGCAGCGGGTGCTCGCCCACATCAAGGACTCCATCGAGCAGCGCGGCTACCCGCCGAGCATGCGCGAGATCGGCCAGGCGGTCGGGCTGACCAGCTCCTCCAGCGTGGCCCACCAGCTCAAGGTGCTCGAGGAGAAGGGCTTCCTCAAGCGCGACCCCAACCGGCCGCGGGCCCTCGAGGTGTTCCTGCCCGAGGTGATGGCGGCCCGGCGTTCGATGTCCTCGGCCGAGGAGACCTCGATCGACGAGACGGGGGTGGGCGACACGATGCCCGCCGCCTCCTACGTGCCCGTCGTCGGCCGGATCGCGGCCGGTGGCCCGATCCTCGCCGAGGAGCAGGTCCAGGACGTCTTCCCGCTGCCCAAGCAGCTCGTCGGCGAGGGCACCCTCTTCCTGCTCGAGGTCAAGGGCGACTCGATGGTCGACGCCGCGATCTGCGACGGCGACTACGTCGTGATCCGCAAGGAGCAGACGGCCGACAACGGCCAGATCGTCGCCGCGCTGCTCGACGACGAGGCGACGGTCAAGACCCTCCAGCGCAAGGACGGCAAGGTCTGGCTGCTCCCCCACAACGACGCCTACGAGCCGATCGACGGCACCCACGCCTCCATCCTCGGGATCGTCACCGCGGTCCTGCGCCGCGTCTGACCCGACACCCACGCTGACCCGCCCGAAACTTTCGGGCGGGTCAGCGGATTTCTTGTCAGTTTCGGGCGGGTCAGCCGAGGAGGAAGCCGGTGTTGCCGGCGAACCCCTCCATCACGTAGATCGACAGGTAGAACAGGGCGGCCAGGGCGCCGAGCACCAGCCCGGCGATCGCCTTGCCGGAGCCGGTGGGTGCGTGGCGGCCGGAGTTGCCGACGAGCACCGCAGCGACCCCCAGCACGAGCGGCACCCCGGACCAGAAGGCCGGGGCGGCGAGCAGGGCCGCGGGGACGGCGAGGGCGAGCGCCGTACCGCCGCAGCTCTCACGACGCAGCGCACGCGGGACGACGAAGCCGTAGACCGCCGCCGAGGCGACGGCGATCAGCGCGACCATCAGGATGACCTCGCTCCACCCGTGGGCGAACAGGGTGGTGAGGACGGCGGCGACGGCGGCGACCGTCGCGCCGATCAGGCCCGCAGAGCGGGTGGTGGGGGTGGTGCTCGGGGTGGTGGTCACGGTGGTCATGGCCGGTCCTTTCGAAGCGTCGGATCTGATGACCACGAGTCTTGGGCCGCGGCCCCCTCCCGGTCGTCACGCGCCGGAGCGGTTCGCTGCCACCCCTGCGGGTGAGTGGGCCGTCATTCTCAGGAGTGACTACGCGACGGCCCGCGCGGCCCTACCGTCGTCGCATGGACCTGCGCGCCGCGTCGAGGAAGTACGGCGACGTGCTGCTCGCCGGCGTGCTCGCGATGGTGTTCGTGGTCGAGACGCTGGCGTACGGCGGAGACCTCGTCTCGGTCGCCGCAGCCGTCCTGGCGAGCGCAGCCCTGACCGTACGGCGGCGCCTTCCCGTCGTCGGCCTGCTCGTGGTGCTCGCCTCCCTGTTCGTCGTGCTCTGGCGCTCTCCCGCCTCGGACGGCGAGTCGATCGCGTTCGTCGCCATCTTCCTGATCGCGCACTACTCCGTCGGGCGCTGGGCCGGTGGCCTGGAGGCCTGGGTGGGGGTGGTGTGCGTGGTCGGCTCGATCTGCGGTTTCGCGATCGGGGACGCCGTGGACAACGACGTCGCGATCTCCGACATCTCGGCGGGCAGTGTCGGGTTCGCCGTCTTCTTCGTGGGCGGGCCGTGGGCCGCCGGGCTCGCGATCCGGCTGCGGCGCCAGCGCGAGTCCGAGCTCGACGCCGAGAACGAGCGCCTGCGCCGGGAGCAGGAGGAGCAGGCCGCCCGGGCGGTCGCGGAGGAGAGGTCCCGGATCGCCCGTGAGCTGCACGACGTCGTCTCCCACGCCATCTCCGTCACCGTCCTGCAGGCCCGTGGCGCGCGACGCACCCTCACCTCCGACCCGGACGGCGCCCGGAAGGCGCTGGACGCGATCGAGCAGACCAACACCGCCGCGCTCGGCGACATGCGACGGCTGCTCGCCGTGCTCCGCGACACCGAGCCCGAAGGCCTCGCCACCGACAACCACGCCCCCCAGCCCTCCCTGGCCCACCTCGAGGAGCTGGTCGCCCACGTCCGGCAGTCCGGCGTGCCGGTGGAGGTCGAGGTGGTCGGCACGCCACAGGACCTGCCGCCCGGCGTCGACCTGTCGGCGTACCGCATCGTGCAGGAAGCCCTGACCAACGTGCTCAAGCACGCGGCGCAAGCCCGGGCGCGGGTGGTCCTCGACTACAGCGCCGACGCCCTCGCGGTCACGGTCAGCGACGACGGCATCCCGGGACCGGTCTACGGCACCGAGCCGGGCGGTGGCCACGGCCTGATCGGCATCCGGGAGCGGGTGGCCGTGGTCGGCGGCGACGTGACCGCCGAGCCGGGGCTCGACGGCGGCTTCGAGATCCGCGCCGTCCTTCCCTACGCCCTGGAGGTCTCATGACGCACCCGACGATCCGGGTGGTGATCGCGGACGACCAGCCGCTGGTCCGCACCGGCCTGCGGATGATCCTCTCCGCCGAGCCCGACCTCGAGATCGTGGGCGAGGCGGCCGACGGGCGCGCGGCGATCGCGGCCTGCCGTGACCTCGCCCCCGACGTGGTCCTCATGGACGTGCGGATGCCCGAGGTCGACGGGATCGAGGCCACCCGCGTGGTCACCGCCGCGGTCGACCCTCCCCGGGTCCTGGTGCTCACGACGTTCGACCTCGACGAGGTGGTCTACGACGCGCTGCGGGCCGGGGCCAGCGGGTTCCTGCTCAAGGACGCACCCGAGGACCGGCTCACGACCGCGATCCGGGTGGTCGCCGAGGGAGGCTCCCTGTTCGCGCCCTCGGTGACCCGGCGACTGATCGAGGAGTTCGCGCAACGGGCACCGCGCCGCTCCCCCGACCTGACCGGGTTGACCGAGCGCGAGCACGACGTCCTCCGCCTGGTCTCGCGCGGCCTCTCCAACGCGGAGATCGCCGCGGAGCTCTTCGTCTCCGAGAACACCGTCAAGACCCATGTCGCGCGGCTGCTGATGAAGCTGGGCGTGCGCGACCGGGTGCAGGCGGTGGTCCTCGCCTACGAGTCCGGCCTAGTTCATCCGGGTGGTTGAACCACCGGTCTACTCCGTTTTTCACACACGGTTGCGCCACGACGGGTTCACTTGCCCTACGCCACTCGGCCAGGGGGAAGCATGCGGTTCAGCTGGGCCATCGGAGCGGGCCTCGCTGCCGCGCTCTCGCTCGGCACTGCCCTGCCGTCGTCGTACGGCGCCGAACACACCCAACGCGCGTCGCTGCCCGAGGCGGCGTCCGGCCGGGCTGGGCAGGCGCTCGCCCAGGCGCGCGACCTGTTCGAGGCCCGGGACCCGGTCGCTGCCCGCCGGACGGTGGGCGCAGGGCGCGACGCCACCCTCGCCCTGCGTGACCTGGTCCGGGTGCGCAGCCAGCTGCGCGGCACGGCCGCGCGCGAGGCCGACCGGCTGCTCGCCCGCCCCGCCGCCCGCCGTACGCGCTGCGCCCTCAGGTTCTGCGTGCACTGGAACCCCGCCACCGCCAGCCCGACCTACATCGACCAGGTGGTCGCCACGATCACCGACGTGCACCAGCAGTACGTCGATGCCGGCTACCGCCCGCCGCGGCCGGACGGCGGCCGGGGCGGCAACAACAAGACCGACATCTACATCCGCGACGTCGGGGCCCTGGGTCTCTACGGCTACTGCACCACCGACAAGCGGATCCGGGCGCGCGAGCCCTCCGACGCGTGGGCCTACTGCGTGCTCGACAACGACTACCGCCCCGGCCAGTTCCCGGCCCTCACCCGGCTCGACAACCTGCGCGTGACCGCCGCCCACGAGTACTTCCACGCCGTCCAGTTCGCCTACGACGCGTTCGAGGACGCCTGGTTCATGGAGGCCACCGCCACCTGGGCAGAGGACGAGGTCTACCCGGACATCAACGACAACGTGCAGTACCTCCGGCACGGGCCGCTCGGGAGGCCGGGCGTCCCGCTGGACCGGTTCGCGCTCGGCGGGCTGCACCAGTACGGCGTCTGGGTCTTCTTCCGCTACCTCGCCGAGCAGTTCCCCTCTCCGGCCGGGATGTCACCCCTGGTCCGGCAGATGTGGCAGCGGGCCGACGGGTCGGCCGGCGGTCCGGACCTCTACTCGCTCCGGGCGGTCCGCGCCACGCTGGCCGCCCGGGGAGAGTCGCTGGCGCGGCAGTTCGCCCGGTTCGCCGACGCCAACCGCCGTCCCGACGTCGAGTACGCCGACGGCGGCCTCTACCCGACCGCCCCGCCGGGCGGCACGCGCCGGCTCGAAGCCGGCCAGACCTCCGGATGGATCTCCCGCGACCTCGACCACCTGAGCAGCACCACTCTCCGATTCACCCCCACCGGCTCCTCACCGCGGGCCCTGCGGGTCCAGCTCGACATGGCCGCCCCGCGCCGCGGTTCCCTCGCGGTGGTCACTGCCTATGCCGGGACCCTGCCGCTCACCTCCACGCTGGTCCGCCCGGACCGGCTCGGCCACGAGACCCTCACCGTCGCGATGAACGGTGGCGGCGTCTCCCGGATCGAGGTGACGCTGGTCAACGCCAGCACACGCACCCGGTGCGGGCGCAGCCTCATCTCGCCGTACTCCTGCTTCGGCTCCCCCCGCGACGACAACCTGACCCAGCGGGTCCGGGTGGTGGCCGTGCCGTGATCGCCCCGCCACGACCGCACGGCCCCCGCGACCCTCCCGGGGTTTCGACGACGCTCGCTGAGGCTCCCTGCTCAACCACCGCGACCCCAGCGGGTCCGGGTGGTGGCCGTGCCGTAACGAACCGGTGAACAGACGGAGGTCACAGCCGATGACCCGTGTCGCCGTCGCCGCGTCGTCGTTGCTCCTTGCGTGACCGACACACATGCGCAGCTCCCCCGCCGCACCGTGCTCGCCGCCGGCGCCGCCGGTGCCACCCTGGCCAGCGCGCCGCTGGTCGCCAGCACGCTGGCCTCCCCCGCCACCGCCCTGGCCGGACCCGCGGCCAACGCCGTCTTCCGGCACGGCATCGCCTCCGGCGACCCCACCCCCGACGCGGTCCTGCTCTGGACCCGCGTCACGCCCACCCCCGAGAGCACCCCGGGCTCGGGCAGGGGCCCCCGGGTCACGGTGACCTGGCAGGTGGCCAGCGACGCGAGGTTCCGCAACGTCGTACGCCAGGGCACCGTCGAGACCGCCCCCTGGCGGGACCACACCGTCAAGGTCGACGTCGACGGGCTGGCACCGGGCCGCTGGTACTTCTACCGCTTCCGGTGCGCCGGTGCCACCAGCCGCACCGGCCGCACCCGTACCGCGCCCGCGCACGACGCGCTGCCCGACCACCTGCGCTTCGGCGTCGTCTCCTGCGCCAACTGGCAGGCCGGCTGGTTCAGCGCCTACCGCGGCCTGGCGGCCCGCGACGACCTGCACGCGGTGCTGCACCTCGGCGACTACCTCTACGAGTACGCCCCCGGGCAGTACGGCTACGGCCAGAGCGAGCGGGACATCCGCAAGCACAAGCCGGCGCGGGAGATGGTCGCCCTCGCCGACTACCGGCAGCGACACGCGCAGTACAAGACCGACCCCGACCTGCAGGACGCGCACGCGAAGTTCCCGTGGATCATCACCTGGGACGACCACGAGGTCACCAACGACCAGTGGCGGCGCGGCGCTGAGAACCACCAGGCGGACGAGGGCGACTACCTGCGCCGCCGGGCCCGGGCCCACCGTGCGTTCGACGAGTGGATGCCGGTCCGGATGGACGGGACGGCCAAGCTGGGCGACGGCGACCGGCTGTTCCGCCGGCTGAAGTTCGGCAAGCTCGCCGAGATCAGCATGCTCGACCTGCGGACCTACCGCTCCAAGCAGGTCGAGCAGGTCGCCTTCCCCGTCCCCCAGCCGGACCCGGCCCTCTCCGACCCCGACCGGACGATCACCGGCGACCGGCAGCTGGAGTGGCTCAAGGACTCCCTCGACAACCGCCGTGCGCAGTGGAAGCTGATCGGCAACCCGGTGATGATCGCGCCGGTCAACTTCGCCTCGCTCCCCGACGACCTGGTCCAGCCCGTCAACGACGTCACCGGCCTGCTGCCCGAGGACGGGCTGCCCTACAACGTCGACCAGTGGGACGGTTACACCGCCGACCGCCGCCGGGTCTTCAGCCACATCCGGGACCACGCGGTCAAGGACGCCCTGTTCGTCACCGGCGACATCCACTCCGGGTGGGCCTGCGAGCTGCCGTACGACGCCTCGACCTACCCCCTCGGCGACTCCGCGGGCGTGGAGTTCGTCTGCAGCTCGGTGACCTCCAACAACCTCAAGGACATCACCGGGTCACCCCCACGGACGACCAGCGTCGCCGTCGAGGAGGGAATCAAGGCCAACAACCGGCACGTGAAGTACCTCAACTTCGACGACCACGGCTTCTCGGTCCTCGACCTGACGCCGAAGCGGGCACAGATGGACTGGTTCGTGATCAGCGACCGCGCCGACCGCGACGCCACGATCCGGCACGAGACATCGTGGGTCACCCGGTCCGGGACGGGCCGGATCGAGCGGGTCGACCGACCGGTCGGAGGTGCCCGATGAACGCGACCACCCCCCGCACCAGCCGGCGTACCTTCGTCACCGCCGGGGCCGCCGGGCTGCTGTTCTCCTCGATGGTGGGCTCGCCCGCGGTCGCCGCCCGGGGGCGCAAGCGCGCCTACGTGCTGGTGGTCGACGGCTGCCGGCCCGACGAGATCACGCCGCCCCTGACACCGACCCTGGCGGCGCTGCGCGACGGCGGGCTCAACCACCCGCTGGCGAGGTCCATGCCGGTGATGGAGACCATCCCCAACCACGTGATGATGATGACCGGCCTGCGGCCGGACCGCACCGGAGTGCCGGCCAACACGATCTACGACCGGGCCCTCGGCGAGACCCGCGAGATGGACCGCCCGCGCGACATCCGCTCCCGCACCGTCATCGGCCGCCTGAACGCGGCGGGCTTCACCACCGGGACCGTGCTGAGCAAGTCCTACCTCTTCGACATCTTCGGCACCCGGGCCACGCACCGCTGGGAGCCGGAGCCGATCGTGCCGATCTCCGGCCACGCGCCCGACGCGTTCACGATGGACGCGACGCTGTCGATGATCGAGGAGTTCGACCCCAACCTGGTCTTCGTCAACCTCGGTGACGTCGACCGGATGGGCCACGCCGACGAGACCGGCCCGGTCGACGTCAAGGCGCTGCGCCAGGCCGCGCTCGCCGACACCGACGCGCAGGTCTCGCGGTTCGTCGACCTGCTGAAGTCGAGCGGCCGCTGGAAGAACTCGGTCGTGATCGTCCTGGCCGACCACTCGATGGACTGGTCGAACCCGGACCAGGTGATCAGTCTGACCGGACCCCTCGAGGAGGACCCGTTCCTGGCCGGCAAGGTCCAGATCGCCCAGAACGGGGGCGCCGACCTCCTCTACTGGACCGGGCCGCGCGCCGACCGTGACCGGGCGGTCCGCCGGATGCGTTCCATCGCCGCCGCCACACCCGGGGTCCTGGCCGCCCACGACCGCCGCGCCGACTGGCTCCGGCTGGGTCCGGAGGCCGGCGAGGTCGTCGTCTACTGCCGTGCCGGGTGGCGCTTCACCGAGCCGGACCCGTCCGGCAACCCGATCCCGGGCAACCACGGCCACCCGGCCACCAAGCCGATCCCGTTCTTCGTCGGCGGCGGACACCCGGTGGTGCCGCGCAGGAGCGCCTCGTCGGAGATGGCGCGCACCGTCGACGTGGCCCCGACCGTCGGAGCGTTCTTCGGTCTCGGGCCCCCGGCCGGCGGGTACGACGGGCACAACCGCCTCTGAGTCCGGCCCGCCAGCGGTGGCGGTGGTTGAGCAGCGAGCGTCGTCGAAACCCCGGAACCGTGGGCAGCGATCGATTGAGCCCGGGAGCTGCTCGCGCTCCCCAGGCCGTACGGGCGGCCGACACCGCCCACGCGCGGGTCCGGGAAGGTCGCCGACCCTGCCGTCAATGAGCGCCTTCCGCTTGGCCCGACTCCACCCTGGACCTGCTTCTCGAACCGAAATGCGTCGTCGATGCGGTCGAACTGAGCCGCCCAGACCAACGTGACCGGTCGTCGCCGCGGGATACGCGTGTACCTCGCCCCCAGTCCCAGGTTGTGCTGGCTGATCCGCCGCTCGAGGTCCACGGTGCTGCCGACGTAGTAGGAGCCGTCGGCGCACTGGATGATCTATGCCCATCCCATGTCCGACGATGCTCCCCGTCGACCGCGGTCTGAAACCGCAGCTCTGAGGACCTGTGGACGGGCCGCGCACTCACCGTCCAGCCGAGTGTTCCGGGGTTTCGACGACGCTCGCTGACGCTCGCTGCTCAACCACCGGTGCGGTGCAAGCGACTCAGCCGCCGGCCAGCCGCGTCAACGCCTTGCGCACGACGGCCGGGTCGGTGGTGGTCCACATCGGAGG
>NZ_DASSXS010000252.1:0-3868 GCF_035703625.1 Nocardioides sp.
CACGCTAAGGCAAATCAACGGGGGTGTCAGAGAGTTGGCGAGGCCGCCGGTCCCCCGTACGAATCCTTGACCTGAGCGGGGGTTTGCTACCCCGTCACGGGAAGTTCAAACCCCTTCTGACCAGCAAAAACAACCTGGGAAACGCAACGATGGCCGACCCCGCGGGGTCGGCCATCGTGGTGGTGCTGGGTGCGGCGCCGGGGCGCCGCGGGTCAGGCGTGGGTCACTTGACCGAGACGCTGGCGCCGGCAGCCTCGAGCTGCTCCTTCGCCTTGTCCGCGGCCTCCTTGGTGACCTTCTCCAGGACCGGCTTCGGCGCGGCCTCGACCAGGTCCTTGGCCTCCTTCAGGCCGAGCGAGGTGAGGGCGCGCACCTCCTTGATGACGTTGATCTTCTTGTCGCCGGCAGCCTCGAGGATGACGTCGAACTCGTCCTGCTCGGCAGCCTCCTCGGCACCGCCGGCGCCGCCGGCAGCGGGGGCCGCAGCAACGGCGACGGGCGCGGCAGCGGTGACGCCGAAGGTGTCCTCGAACTGCTTCACGAACTCGCTCAGCTCAATGAGGGTCATCTCCTTGAACGCGTCGAGCAGCTCGTCGGTGGTGAGCTTCGCCATGGTGGCGTTTCCTTCCAGTCTGTGGCCCGCAGAGCGCGGGCCGGGTTTCAGGTGGTGGTACCTCGGCCTGGCTCAGGCCTCGGTGGCATCGCCCTCGTCGGAGGCGGGTGCCTCCTCGGCGGAAGCCTCGGTCGCCTCGGCGGCCGGAGCCTCCTCGGCGGCGGCCTCTGCCGGAGCGGCGGTTTCGGCCACCTCGGCACCGGCACCACCTGCGAGGATCGAGGGGTCTTGCTCGGCCTTCGCCTGCAGGGCGCCGGCGAGCCGGGCAGCCTGCGAGAGCGGGGCGTTGAGCAGGTAGACGGCCTGGCTGAGCGACGCCAACATCGCGCCGGCCAGCTTGCCCATGAGCACCTCACGCGACTCGAGGTCGGCGAGCTTGCTGACCTCCTTGGCGTCGAGGGGCTTGCCGTCCAGGACGCCACCCTTGATGACGAGGGTGGGGTTCGCCTTGGCAAAGTCACGCAGGCCCTTGGCCGCCTCGACCACGTCGCCCTTGATGAAGGCGATGGCGGTCGGGCCGGTCAGCAGGTCCTCGAAGGCGTCGATCCCCGCTTCTGAGGCGGCGATCTTGGCCAGCGTGTTCTTGACCACGGCGTAGTTTGCGTTCTCACCGAGCGAGCGCCGCAGTTCCTGCAGCTGCTTCACGGTCAGCCCGCGGTACTCGGTCAGCACAGCGCCCGCGGACGAGTTGAGCGACTCAACGATCTCCGCAACGGCGGCTGCCTTCTCTGGCCGCGCCATGGGTCTCCTTCCGGGCTGCGAGACCGCCGCGCGTGGACTGCCGCCACAAAGAACGAACGCCCCGAGCACAGGGCTCAGGGCGTGGGCGATCCGGAAGGATCCAGCTCTGGCACCTGCGCTGGCCGTCCACCCTTGCGGCGGAGCCTTCGATCGTGTCGCTGGGCGACCCGACAACCGGCGGTCTCTGGTTTCGAGGGTGATACTAGGCGGCCCCGGCGCCCGGCGACAAATCCCGCCGGATCGAGGGAGAAATTGCCGCGATTCCACCCAAGACCCCTCGACGGTCTGGTGCCATGTTCATCGTGGACGCCAAACTGCAGTCCCTGAGCGAGGTGCTCCAACGGGCCGAGGACCGGCTCGCCACCAGGGACGACTCCGCGAACCGGCTGTGGCCCACCGGGTTCGACCCACTCGACCATCACCTCACGGGCGGGTTCCGGGCCGGCGAGCTGATCCTGCTGGCCGGGCCGCAGGGACTCGGCAAGACCACCTGGGCGCTCCAGGTCGGACGGAACGTGGCCCGCGCCGGGCGACCGGTCGCCTACTTCTGCTTCGAGCACGACCCCCAGTCCCTGCTGGAGAAGCTCGTCGCCCTCGAGGCCGGCGAGGTCGGCGGCTTCGACGCGCCCGAGCTGCGGCACGTGCGGACCGCGTTCGAGGCGCGCGACCGCAGGTCGCTCGGTATCGCCGAGCGCCTCGACGAGCACCAGGGTGGCGCCGAGGGCGTCCACCGCGTGCGGCAGTACGCCGACTCCTACCACCTGCACCGCTCCAGCGGCCGGTCCACCGGCATCGACGAGGTCACGGCGGTGGTGGAGGACATCCGCGAGACCACCGGTGTCGGCCCGCTGGTGATCGTCGACTACCTGCAGAAGGTGCACGTGCCGGGGGGCTCGCCGATCGAGGACGAGCGGATCACCGTGGCGGTCGAAGGGCTCAAGGACCTCGCCCTCGACCTGCACGTCCCGGTGCTGGCCATCTCCGCCGGCGACAAGGAGGGCATCGCGTCGGGCCGACGGATGCGCCCCTCGCACCTGCGGGGGTCCTCCGCCCTGGCGTACGAGGCGGACACCGTCCTCATCCTCAACAACAAGTTCGACGTGGTCGCCCGGCACCACCTCGTCTACGACCTCTCCAGCGCCGAGAAGTTCCGGTCCTGGGCGGTCCTCAGCATCGAGAAGAACCGCAGCGGCGTGGACAAGGTCGACCTGGAGTTCCGGACGCGCTTCGAGCACAGCCGGTTCGAGCAGGAAGGCAGGCTGGTCACCGAGCAGCTCATCGACGAGCGGGTCTTCACGGAGTAGGCGCGGGCGCGCTGAGCACGGTTGCCGCCCTGCCTTCCTTACGGGGTTTCGAGACGCGTCAGGGCCTCCCCGCTTCGCGAGGGGAGGCCGTCGACGCTCAACAACCTTTCGCCCGATCAGCCCTTCGCAGGCTCAGGACTGAGGCTCAACCTCAACCGCGAGGTTGCGCGTGCGGTTGGGGTCGACCTGGATGCCGGGGCCCATGGTCGTGGAGAGCGTGACCTTCTTGATGTAGCGCCCCTTGGAGCTGGCCGGCTTGAGCCGGAGCACCTCCTCGAGCGCGGCGCCGTAGTTCTCCGCCAGCTGCACCTCAGGGAACGAGGCCTTGCCGATGATGAAGTGCAGGTTGGCGTGCCGGTCGACGCGGAACTCGATCTTGCCGCCCTTGATGTCGGAGACGGCCTTGGCGACGTCGGGGGTGACGGTGCCGGTCTTCGGGTTCGGCATCAGGCCGCGGGGGCCGAGCACCCGGCCGAGTCGGCCGACCTTGCCCATCATGTCGGGCGTCGCGACGACGGCGTCGAAGTCGATCCAGCCACCGCTGACCTTCTCGATCATGTCGTCGCCACCGACGAAGTCGGCACCGGCCTCACGGGCGGCCTCTGCCTTCTCCGCGTTGGCGAACACCAGGACCCGGGCGGTCTTGCCGGTGCCGTGGGGGAGATTCACGGTGCCGCGAACCATCTGGTCGGCCTTGCGGGGGTCGACGCCGAGCCGCATGACGACGTCCACGGTCTCGTCGAACTTCTTCTTGCTGCCGGTCTTCGCGATCCTGATCGCGGCCAGCGGGGCGTGGAGCTCGTCCTGGTCGAACTGCTCGGCCGCCGCGCGGTAGCTCTTGCTGCGCTGCATGTGTTCCTCTTCTCAGGAGATGTGGTCTACGGACCAGCGCGGTCCTGCCACTTTGGTGTTGCTGGCATTCTTACGGGGTTTCGAGACGCGTCACACACTCCCTCGCTCCGCTCGGGTCTGCGTCGACGCTCCTCAACCTTCGAGCCTCATCTTGACCGGAGCAAGCTCCGGCCAAGGGCTCTCACTCGGTGGTGACGCCCATGGAGCGGGCGGTGCCCTCGACGATCTTCCTCGCTGCGTCGATGTCGTTGGCGTTCAGGTCAGGCAGCTTGGTCTGCGCGATCTCCCGCACCTGGTCCTTGGTCAGCTTGCCGACCTTCTCCTTGTGCGGGACGCCCGACCCCTTCTGCAGTCCGGC
>NZ_DASSXS010000052.1:0-2256 GCF_035703625.1 Nocardioides sp.
GCGGCGTACGCCGGCGAGAAGGCCAGCCTCGACCCGTTCGCCGCGGTCCGGATCGCCCGCGCGTCCTCGGAGATCGACGCCGCCTGGGCGCTGACCATGAACAACATCCGCGACGAGCAGGCACTCGTCGCCCGGGGGGAGAAGATCCCGCTCGGCCTGCGGCTGAAGGTGCGGCGCGACCAGGTCCTCGGCACCCAGCGCGCGATCGACGCCATCGACGCCCTCTTCGAGGCCTCCGGCGGCCGCGCGCTCGCCGAGGGCACCTACCTGCAGCGGGCCTGGCGCGACGCCCACGCCGGCCGGGTCCACGCCGCCAACGACCCCGAGCGCGCCCTGCAGATGTACGGCGCGCACCAGTTCGGGCACAAGATCGACCCGGGGATGTACTGAGTGGCGACCACCGGACCGGCGCTCGGCAAGGACTCCTGCCAGCGCTCCGCCAAGGCACGGGACATCACCCTCAACTACTACGAGGCCGGTGAGCCGACCGAGCTCGGCGGTGGCCTGCCCCTGGTGATGCTGCACGGCGGCGGGCCCGGTGCGTCGGCCTGGTCGAACTTCGGCCCGGCCCTGCCGCGCTTCGCCGCCCGGTTCCGCACGCTGCTGGTCGACCAGCCGGGCTTCGGCGGCTCGGACAGGCCGCCGGTCGAGGGCAACTACTACCGCCACGCGGCCGACCACGTCGCCGCCCTCCTCGACGAGCTCGGCATCGCCCGGGTGCACCTGCTCGGCAACAGCCTCGGCGGCGGTACGGCGATGCGGTTCGCGCTCAGCCACCCGGACCGGGTCGGGCGGCTGGTCCTGATGGGCCCCGGTGGCCTGTCGCTGAACCTCTTCCACGCCGACCCCACCGAGGGTGTGCAGCGGCTGATGGACTTCGGGGCCAACCCGACCCGCGAGGCCCTGCGCGCCTTCATCTCCACCATGGTCGTCAACCAGGACCTGGTGACCGACGAGCTGGTGGAGGAGCGGTTCGCCGACGCCACCGCCCCCGGCGCGCAGGACGCGATGCGCGAGATGGGGATGTCGTTCTGGAACCCCGAGACGGCCGAGGACGGCATGCTCTGGCGCGAGGCGCACCGCCTGCGCCGGCCCACCCTGCTCACCTGGGGACGGGAGGACCGGGTCAACCCGATCGACGGCGCCTTCGCGGCGCTCAAGCTGATCCCCAGGGCGCAGCTGCACGTGTTCCCGAACTGCGGGCACTGGGCGCAGATCGAGGCCGCCGACGAGTTCGCGGAGGTGACGTCGGTCTTCCTGGGCCGGCATCGGGAGAGGGAGAAGTCGTGACGATCGACATCAAGTCCATGGGCTATGCCCGGGTGGCCAGCACGGACCTCGAGGCGTGGCAGCTGTTCGCCGGGAAGGTCCTCGGCCTCGCCGAGTCGCGGGGTCCCGCCGGGGATCATCTCTACTACCGGATCGACGAGGTGTCGGCCCGGCTGGTGGTGTTCCCGTCCGACGTCGACCGGCTCGAGTGCGTCGGCTGGGAGCTGGCCGACCACGACGCGCTGCAGGCGGCCCGCGAGCACCTGATCAAGGCCGGCGTCGAGTTCGCCGAAGGCACCGCCGAGGAGCTGGCCGAGCGCCGGGTCCAGGAGCTGATCCGGTTCGCCGACCCCTGGGACAACGTGTTCGAGCTGTTCCACGGCATCACCTACGAGGCCCGGCCGCTGGTCACGCCGTACGACAACAAGTTCGTCACCGGCGAGCAGGGGATGGGCCACGTGGTCATCCCGGTCGGCGACGACGAGGCGGCGCTGGAGTTCTACCGCGACATCCTCGGCTTCCGGCTCCGCGACTCGATGAGCATGCCGGGCGAGTTCGTCGGCAAGGAGCCGGGCACCAAGGCGTGGCTGCGCTTCCTCGGCTGCAACCCTCGCCACCACTCCCTGGCGTTCCTGCCGATGCCGAACCCGGCGAGATGCGTGCACATCATGTTCGAGGTCGCCAGGCTCGACGACGTCGGTCGGGCGCTGGAGCGGGTCCGCAAGCACCAGGTACCGCTCTCGGCCACGCTCGGGCGGCACATGAACGACCAGATGGTGTCGTTCTACGTGAGGTCCCCCGGCGGCTTCGACATCGAGTACGGCACCGAGGGACTCACCGTCGAGGACGAGAAGTGGGTGGCCCGCGAGAGCACGGCGGTCTCCTACTGGGGCCACGACTTCAGCGTGGGGAACAGGTGACAGACTCGCGTCTCGTGGCCGGTCCCGCAGTGCCCGATCGAAGTGGCCCCGATCGAAGTGGCCCCGA
>NZ_DASSXS010000039.1:0-2704 GCF_035703625.1 Nocardioides sp.
TTCAACCGGGTCTTCGGCACCACTCGCAATCCCGTGGACCCGACGCGCTCCGCGGGCGGTTCCTCGGGCGGGGCCGCCGCCGCGCTGGCCGCCGGGATGGTGCCCCTGGCCGACGGCTCGGACATGGGCGGGTCGCTGCGCAACCCGGCGTCGTTCTGCGGCGTCGTGGGCCTGCGGCCCTCGCTGGGCCGGGTGCCGTCCTGGCCGACCGACAACCTCTGGGAGACCACGTCGGTCAGCGGGCCGATGGCGCGCAACGTCGGCGATCTCGCCCTCCTGCTCTCGGTGATCGCCGGCCCGGACTCGCGCGTGCCCACCGCGCTCGGCGACCCCGGATCCACCTTTGCGACCCCGGTCCACCGGCCGCTCTCGGGGCTCCGCGCCGCCTGGACGCCGGACCTCGGCGGAGCCCTCGAGGTCGATGCCGAGGTGAGCCCGGTCATCGAGAACGCCGGCCGCGCCTTCGCCAGGGCCGGAGCACGCGTGTTCGCGGCGCACCCTGATCTGCGACTGGCCGACGACACCTTCCGGACCCTCCGGGCCTGGTCGTTCTGGGCCCGGTTCGGCTCGCTCCTCGCCCAGCGGCCCGAAGCCTTCAAGACGTCGCTGGCCGACAACATCAGGGCCGGCCGGTCGCTCACGGGGGAGGACGTGGCCCGGGCCTACGCCCAGCGCACCGCGCTCTCCGGGACGATGCGCGAGTTCTTCCAGTCGTACGACGTCCTGCTGCTGCCGGTCTCCCCGGTGCCGGCGTTCCCGGCCGACCAGGAGTACCCCACGTCGATCAACGGCCGTCCGATGGACAACTACCTCGACTGGATGCGGTCGGCGTACCTGATCACCGCCACCGGTTGCCCGGCCATCTCGGTCCCGGCCGGGACCACCCCGTCGGGGCTGCCCGTGGGGCTGCAGATCGTCGCGCCTCACGGCGCGGACCGGTTCCTGCTGGAGGTGGCGGCGGCTTTCGAGGCCGCTGGCGTTTAGAGGTTTGAACGCCCCTCATCCTGAACGTGGATTCAATCCCCTGCGGCCCCGCCTGATCGTCCTTACGGTCGAAGACACCGCCGGGACGGGCGGGTTCATGGGGTTCTAGTGGGGGAAGAATGCGCAAGTTCACGATGTCCATGCCGACGGCCCTGGCGGTCGTCCTCTCCGGGCTGGTGCTCTCGCCGGCCGTGTCCGACGAGCTCGTCGTCGGAACGGACCAGACCGTGCCGGTCGGTGGTACCGGATCGTTCCAGGTCTACTTGATATCCGAGGACACTCGGGATGGGGACACCCTCAACAACTGCAACGCGAATCCCGCGAACCCGGTGACGGTGTCCTTCGCCACGAACAACCCTGCGGTGCTCGCCGCGCCGGCGAACCTGAGCTTCACTGCCTGCGACGAGCCGGGCACCGCGGGCACCCTCGAGGGCGCGAGGACAGTCAACTTCACGATCCCCTCGAACGCTTCCGTGGGCTCCGCGGTCACCCTGACGGCAACCGCCTCGGGAGGAAGGACGACCGGCAACCCGGTCATCGTGGGTACCTTCAGCCCAGACTCCGTCACCATCACGGTGGGCGCACTGGCCAACCCGTGCTCGAATGTCGCGGCGCCGGCCGCTCCCGCGATCAGCTCGCTGCCCGTTGTCGCGGACGGAGACAGCGGCTGGTTCACGACCACGCCCACCGTGTCCGCCACGAGCGCGGGCGCGACCGTCACCTACTCGACGGACAACGCCTCTTGGAGCGCGACGCCACCGACCCTGAGCGACGGCACCACCACGGTCTACGCCAAGGCGGAGAAGTTCGCTGGATCGACTTCCTGCGGGGTGGCCTCGTCCCAGCGAGAGTTCAAGGTCGACACCGCGGCGCCCAACGTCTCCCCGGGCAACCTGGCCGAAGCGACCTGGCGCGGCAGTTCCCTCTCGCAGGTCTTCACTGCGTCGGACGCCACGTCCGGCCTTGCCCAGGCGGGTGACGCAAGCTTCACCCTCACCGCCTCGAGCGAGTCCACCCGAGACACTTCTGGTGCGGTCGGTCCGACCGTCTCGGCCACCAGGACCGTCCGCGATGCCGCCGGCAACTCCACCACCCGCACGGTGTCCGCGTGGATCGACCTCACCGGGCCGCAGGTGTCCCCAGGTGACGTCACTGACGCAACGTGGCGAAACACTCCGCTCTCCGGCGACTTCACGGCGAGTGATGCCCTGTCGGGGCTGGCCGAGGCTGCTGACGCCGCCTTCACCTTGACGGTGTCGGCTGAGTCGACCCTCGACTCCTCGGGACAGGTGGTGCCCACGACGGACAGCAAGACCGTGCAGGACAGGGTCGGCAATGCCACCACCCGCTCGTTGTCTGCGCTGATCGACCTCACCGACCCGGAGGTCTCGTCGGGGGTCAACGACACCACCTGGCGCAACGCCCCGCTGTCGCACGACTTCACCGCGAGTGACGCCCTGTCGGGGCTGGCGAACGCGGCTGACGCCGCCTTCACCCTGACCGCGTCCGCTGAGTCGACCCGCGACTCCTCGGGACAGGTGATCCCCACAACCGTGACCAGGTCCGTGTCCGACAAGGCCGGGAACCAGGTCCCCCGCTCGATGTCGGCCCAGATCGACCTCACCGACCCGGAGGTCTCGTCGGGGGTCAACGACACCACCTGGCGCAACGCCCCGCTGTCGCACGACTTCACCGCGAGTGACGCCCTGTCGGGGCTGGC